>MNVK01000055.1 GCA_001871685.1 Nitrospirae bacterium CG1_02_44_142 | reverse complement strand
CCTCTTCGCCGCCTCCGCTTGCGAAAGCAATACTTACAGATGCAAGATACAGGATGCAGGATGCTAAAATGAGTAACGAGTGACGAGTAACGAGTGACGAGTTGTCAGTCTTTGAACTTTGAACTTTGAATTTTGAATTTTGAATTTTTTTCATGCCTTTAACAGCTTCCTTACAATCTCATCCGAGAATTTATCCACATCAGCCCTTAGCGCCTGTCTTGCCTTTTCAGCTTCAGTCCTCAATTCTGCCCTCGCCTTCTGAAGCATTCCAGACGCCTCTGTCCCGGCGACTGAAAAGAGTTCCCTTTGTTTATTTCCGCCTTCCGCCCTGAGAGATTCAAACGCCTCTTTCGCCTTATCTCTGGCGTCCGCCAAGTCTTTATTCAGTCTCGCAAGCGCCTCGTCTTTTTTTTGAGACATATCCTTTGCAGAACCGAGCGCGCCGTTTATGTTGTTTTCTCTCTCGTTAAAAAGCCTGAGCAGCGGCCTGAAAAGGATTTTATTCAGTATATACAGCAAGCCGAGAAAGTTTATGAGCAGAACAAAAAACCATTTATTCAGTTCTAACATTGCCCCACCTTGTTTTTGTTAATAAGATTTTTTTGCTAACCAAAAGTGAAAACGATGCAATTTATCACACATTTTTTAACTTTGTCAAGGGAAAGACTCAAAACTCAAGAGGAATTTTTTAAATCGTTTCATAAGTTTTCCTAATTTGTGAGGTATAATAGCAGAAATGTTCTCTGAATCACTCATCCGCCTTAGAGAAAAAAACCTCCTGCGTGAGATTAAAAGCCGCAATTCTCCACAGGGTTCAAGGACAGTAATAGACAGAAGGGAATATATAAACTTCTCATCAAACGACTATCTGGGACTTGCAAACCATCCTCATGTGATTGAATCCTCAAGGAAAGCTATTGAGCTATTCGGCTTCGGCTCCGGCGCATCCAGGCTTCTCTGCGGCGGGAGCGTCCTTCACAATGAACTTGAAAAAAAGACAGCGCAATTCAAGGGAACAGAATCAGCCCTCATCTTCAATTCAGGCTATTCGGCAAATACCGGGATAATCCCTGCAATCGCAGATGAAGGGGATGTGCTCTTCAGTGATGAACTCAACCATGCCAGCATAGTTGACGGATGCAGGCTGAGCAGGGCAAGAAAAATAATTTACAGACACAAAGATATGGGACATCTTACAGAACTGATAAAAAAAACGAGAGCAAAGAGGAAAATAATCATCACCGATTCTGTCTTCAGCATGGACGGCGATATTGCGCCTTTAAAAGAAATCTATGATATTTGTTCCTCGCTCAACGCTCAACGCTCAACGCCAAACGTGTTTCTTTACATAGACGACGCCCACGGCACAGGCGTTCTTGGTCGTGGGAGGGGCGCCCTTGCGCATTTCGGCATTAAACCCGAATCATGGATTATACAGATGGGAACTTTCTCAAAGGCGCTGGGTTCATTCGGAGCATTCGCTGCCGGAAGCAAAGACGCCATAGAGTGGCTTCTGAACACTGCAAGAAGTTTTATATTTTCCACAGCCCTGCCTTCATGCGCTGCCGCAGCCTCAATTGCCGCATTAGAGGTGATAGAAAGAGAACCCGAAGTCATTAATAAGCTGTGGTCCAACAGAGAACGGGCTGTTCAGGGAATTACAGAACTCGGTTACGATATCATGGGAAGCGAAACTCCGATTATCCCTGTCAGGGCAGAAACTGTTGAAGAGGCGCTGCAGATATCGCAGCATCTTATGGAAAACAGCGTTTTTGCCCCTGCAATAAGGCCGCCGACTGTAAAAGAGCCGCGCATAAGAATAACAGTAACAGCCGCGCATACGGCTAAAGATATTGAGAGGCTGATAAAAGCATTAGACAGTATAACTGTAAAATAGTAAATTACATGGGAGGCTGTGGCTGGGTTGAGGCAAGATTCACGGGTCTGTCAGAATAGGGGCTGAAGTCTCCACGAAGTGGAGCGGATAGCCCCACATAGAAACTTGTGAGAGGCTGATATGTCGCACTAACACCTGCACTATTGCAAAGGTAGTTTAATATTGCCGAAAGACAGTCACAGCCTCCTGAAAAGATATTTGTTGTGATATGCTTATAGTATGCCTGAACTCAGATTAAACCTTATAACAAGAGAGTGGGTAATAATCGCCACCGAGCGGGCCAAACGGCCCGATGAATTCCGCCAGAGAAGGGACAAAAAATATCCTCCTGAACATGACAAAAACTGCCCTTTCTGCCCCGGGAATGAAGACAAAACCCCCGGAGAAATAATGAAGGTGTCTTCTGACGGAAGCTGGAAGATAAGGGTAACGCCTAATAAATTTTCCGCTCTGAACGTTGAAGGAGAAAGAAAAAGGATAAATGAAGGCTTGAAACATCTTGTTACAGGCGTGGGGAGGCATGAGGTAATCATAGAGTCAAACATTCACAATACTACAATAGCGCTGATGCCGGCAGAGGATGCAGCGGATATTTTAAGGATTTACAAAAAACGTTTTCTTGACATCTACAACGATTCCAGAATTGAGCATGTAATCATCTTCAAAAACAACGGAGAAAAGGCAGGAACATCCCTTGAGCATCCTCACTCACAGATTGTAGGCGCGCCTGTAACTCCGATGCAGGTAAGGGACAGGATAGATGAGACAACAAGATATTTTGACAATACCGGAGAGTGCCTGATGTGCGCGACTGTGAAGTCAGAGCTTTCAGAAGGCAGGCGGATAATATTGGATACAAAGCATTTTGTGACATTCATTCCGTATGCGGCGCTGTCTCCGTTTCACACGTGGATATTCCCCAAAAGGCATAATGCATCTTTTGGAGATATTAGCGATGAGGAAATAGCTGACCTCGCATATAATCTAAAAACAGCGCTCTCTAAGATTTATCACGGACTGGATAACCCGGACTACAACTATGTCATACGCTCGGAAAGCCCGAAGGAAAGCGGCTCTGAATATTTCCACTGGTATCTGAGCATTGTGCCGAGGGTAATTCAGGCGGCAGGATTTGAACTCGGCTCAGGCATGTATATCAATACCTCCCTGCCGGAAGAGATTGCGGAGTTCTTGAGAAAAGTTAAAACTGATTCCTAATTTAAAGACAAGATTGCTTCGCCCCGAGCAGTTCGGGACTCGCAATGACAATTAAGGTTGGAGATTCCGTCATTGCGAGGAGGTCATTTTGGCCGACGTGGCAATCTTTAATAAGAACTATTTAATCCCAAACCTGTCAAGAATACTATAAACCGTTTTTATGGCAGGCGAGTCCTCCGGCAGTTCCACGATTGCTTTGCCCTGGAGGTCGTATTGAAAGACATTGGAATCCTGAGGGACAACACCGGCAACTTCAAGCCCGAGAGACCCGGCAAATTTTTTGAGTTCATCGCCCTCATCGCCTGTTACCCTGTTGATTATCAGCATATGCTTATCAATATCAAGGTCCAGCTCTTTTACCAGGTCTGCAATTCTCTTTGCTGTTTTGACGCCCCTTACAGTCGGGTCGCTGATTATCAGAAGCAGGTCAACCTTATGGGTCGTCCTCCTGCTAAGATGCTCCATCCCGGCCTCGTTGTCTATTACAACATAAGTGTATGTCTCTGAGAGTTTATCTGTGTATTTTCTAATTATATTATTTGCGGCGCAGTAACAGCCGGGGCCCTCAGGCCTTCCCATTACCATAAGGTCAAAACCCTTTGCCTCTATGACTGACTGCTGAACCTGATAGTCAAAGAGCTGCTCCATTGACATGCCTCCGGGCCTTTCTGTCCCGCCTCTTATTGCCTGGAGCGATTCCTCTCTCAGACTCCCAATAGTTGCATGGACCTCAACGCCCAATGCCTCGTTCAGGCAGGAATTGCTGTCAGCGTCAACGGCAAGCACAGCCTTTTTCTTTTTTTCAACGAGATACTTAACAGTCAGGGCAGAGATGCTCGTCTTCCCCGTCCCGCCTTTTCCTGCAAATGCAATCACAAAAGCCATATAATTACCTATCTTCCTTTCAGACAGCCTTAAGTGTATGCACCAGCTATTATGTAGTTAATATTTTGGGCGTTGAAAAACGCGAGCAGATATCTGAAGTCTTGCTGAACTTCCATTGTGTTGTCTCCTCAATTGTTCAAGAGCAGCGACACGTTCTTCGGGTTTTCTGGACAACCAGTAAGCAAGGTTCTCTTTTACCTCTGAAAAATCTTTCAGGTTTTCCCTTCGCACAATCTTCTCTATCATGTCGATATTATAACAATTTCCCCCATAAAATACGAACCTCGCTTTTAGTCCATATTACCACAAAAGACGAAATGCCACAAAACTTGTCCTATTGATTTTATTGCTTTTTTAACTTCCTTAATATTTCGTTTTGTGCTATATTGTTCTCAATTATCGGAAAAGACGAATATTCGGATATTAATTGTTGTGCATAACGAACACCAATACAAAAGCCTAATACAAATGAAGCAAAAACTAAACATAGGAAGGTATCTAATGGAATCATTATGGAACTCTCCTGATAAAGTAGATTTGATTCGGATTGTCGCTCAATGGATTGTTGCGATAAGTGGGATAATAGCACTCATTTTTACTATGCGCTCTACAACATTGAAAAATCATGCTGACCTCGCAAAAGCAACCGCAGAATTAGCGAATCGGACTTTGCTTGAAAGCAAAATACAATCGGCAAATGCAGAGTTAATCCACACAAAAAGTGAATTAGAAAAAATTCGTCCCAAACCTCTTACAGAAAGGATGCGAAGACTCTTAATTACTATTGACCCCAAAATAATCCCAGCTTTAAAAGCAGGGAATACAAATTTTAATGGAGGCATAACATCATCACAATTCAACGAGTTGCAAAAAATAGCAAAAGAACCAGATGCAAATAAATACATAACCATTAGTCCCGATGTTAATACGGGGATTGGCATGGGGCCCGAAGGGATAACGTATGGTGTAAAGTTCACATTAAATCCTCAATTAATAAAAGATTGAAAAATACAAAATGCACAACAAACAAATCCAGTGGACACGGGATAAGCCTGTTTTGTTTTTGTAAGTAGCCGGTTGCCCGTGCCACTGATTTTTAGCGTTAAGTGTAAAAGGAAATAAAATGGGTAAATACGAACGATTAATACAACAAATACTTAGCGGTAGAGCAGACGCAAATATTGCTTTTGACGATTTGTGTAATTTGCTGCTTCGTTATGGATTTGACATGAGGGTAAGTGGAAGTCATCATATTTTCAGAAAGGCAGGTATTGAAGAGAAAACGAATTTACAAAAAGATGGCAATAAAGCAAAGCCATATCAGGTGAAACAAATACGACATATAATATTTAAATACAAATTAGGAGGTCAAGATTGATGGATAGATACGAAATAATAATATATTGGAGCGAGGAAGACAATGTCTATATAGCAGAAGTTCCAGAGCTTCCTGGATGTATGACACATGGAGAAAGCCATGAATCAGCGGTAAAAAATGTTAAAGATGCAATTCAGCTTTGGATAAAAACGGCAAAGGAATTTAATGATTTTATTCCTGAACCGAAAGGTCGCCGTCTCGTTTACGCATAAGATTATAAAAATACCTAACCGGTCGCTGCAGTCGCCGCTTACCGCCGCATTGTCACATCACGAATACAACCGTTTGTGCTATCATAAGTTCTATAGAATATGCACTGTGAGGTGAGACAATGAAAACAAAATTAAAACTGATTTATTGGAAAGGTGAAAAGTTCTGGGTAGGCAAACTTCTTGAATATCCCGAAATAATGACACAAGGCGAGACATTGGAAGAACTTGAGGAAAACATGAAAGATGCGTATATGCTTATGACAATGGAGGATGTGCCTGAAAAGCATAAGGTAAAAGAACTCACCCTCGCTGTATGAAAAGAAAAGACCTGATCAAAAAGCTAAATGATTCTGGATGCATTCTTATTAGACATGGAAGTCGTCTTTCCCCCCAATTCGCCGAACCACAAATTCGCCTCACCACACCTCAAAAAGCCTCTTTATATTCCTCATCTCTCCGACAAAGGTTTTTGTCTTTGAAAACCTGAAATCTTCGTAGGTTTTAACCTCAAGCCTGCCGTCCTTTTCTGTTATTTTTACAGCGCCGCTCATGTCCGTGCGGTATATTTTTGCGCCCTCAAGCATTTCAAGCGTTTCCTGATGCGGATGGCCGAAGGAATTTTCCCTGCCCGCGCTTATCACTGCGATTTCAGGAGATGCTGCATCATAGAAGGGTTTATACGCTGACGTCCTGCCGCCGTGATGCGGGACTTTAACCACATCGCTCTTAAGCCATTTGCCGAGATGGATTATATCCTCTTCAGCCTCCTCTTCAATATCTCCTGCAAATAGAAATGATTTGTTTTTGCTCTCTATTTTAAGAACGAGTGAACTGTTGTTGTCCTCGCTGTGTTCACCTCCATGCAATGTATAAAACTCTTTATACGGATGAAGGCTGTATATCCTGAAGTCTTTTTCTTCTCGTTGCGAATCGCTCCCGACAATCACATCACCTCTTTCAAGAGTCCTGCGGGTTATTCCTTCTCCAAAACCCTCCGGATAGATAAGCTGTCCGTTGTCCCACAATTCTTTAACTCTGAATCGCCTTATCAGGTAATCAGTTCCTCCCGCATGATCAGAATCCGCGTGTGAAAGAACAAGCGCGTCTATGCTTTTCATGCCGAGATATTTCAAAAATGCAGAAACTTCGCGCCCGCTTCTTCCTGTATCCATCACAACAACTTTTTTATCAGGAAGTTCTATTACTGCTCCGTCTCCCTGCCCGACGTCAAGATAAGTGATAGACATATTGTGTTTATTATTTAAGAAGAATATCGCCAAATATATCACTAACAGAAAAGAAAGGATGACAGGAACATATCTTCTATGCAAATACCCCCCTTCAATTCCCCCCTTGCCAAGGGGGGAAACAGGGGGGTGGACTCTCTCCTTTATAAAAGGAAAATAAAAAACAAATCCCGCATAAAAGATTATTACTGCAAACAGGGGGAATGCGTGAATCTTTATATCTGAAAACGGCAATTCCGCTGTAAACTTCACGAGATAAACAGTAATGTCAGCTACTGTCTTTACCAGAGAGCCGAACATATAATGTCCTGTAAAAAGAAATACAAAAGACGATATCAGCGACAGAGGCAAGAGCACAAAACCTATCAGCGGCGTGATTAAGAGATTTGACAGCGGAGAGATAATGGAAAAATAATGAAAGTGATACGCAACCAGAGGCGCTGTTCCCAGAGAGGCTGCAAGCGTAAGCAAGACAGATGCCCGCAATATCTGAAGTGAAGAAGCGAGAAAACGCGGCAGGAATTTTTGTTCGTCTGCGCCGATGCTCTCCTGCGCTTCAGGGCTGTTCTTGTCCTTTTCATGGCCTATTGAAAACCCGATAAAAAGCACTGCAAGAAATGAGAGCTGAAAAGAAAGGCTGAACAGAGCCTCCGGATTCCACAAGACAATCACAAAAGCGGCAAACAAGAGCGAATTAAGCCAGAATCTTTTCCTGCCTATCAAAAGCCCGATGAGAAACAGGCTTATCATTATAAAAGACCTCACTGCAGGGATGCTCCACCCTGAGAGAGCAAGATACGCAAGCATGAACGGAAGGCTCAGAGCCGCTGCTCCCTGAGACGGCGTGAAGTAGAGTGTAAGCCTCTGGAGCAAACTGTACGGCAGAAATTTTATTATAAAACTGAATAAACCGAATAAAAGAACTGAGAAGATTCCGAAATGCGTCCCTGAGATGCTCAAAATATGCGCAAGCCCTGTTGAGCTAAAGGCGTCTTTCAAGCCCTCGCTCATATTGCCTCTCTGCCCTGTGGTTATGGCAGAAACAAGCGCGCCTGAATCAGCGCTGAAGTTCTCTGTAACATATCTGTTAAGTCTCGCCCTGGCATCTTCAAACACTGCCCATATACTTTTTTCGCCGCCTCTTAAATCTTTGACTTCAATCAGGTTTGCCCCGAGCAGCTCGGGATTTTCGGCCATTCCGGGATTGAACTTTCTGTTGTCTCTGCCGAGCTTTATCACTATCTCAAAGCTGCGTCCTGCCTCAAACTCTGAATCAGAAAAAATAAATATATCCTTCTTCTCAATATCACTTAATTGTTTTCCCGTCTCTTTATCAACTGCCAAGCCTATATGAAACTCTTGAATGAATTTCCCCGTAGATGTCGGAACTGCATCTGAATTGAACGCCCCTGATGCGATTATTTCCTTTCCCCTGATAGCGGATAAATCAATCTCAGGCGCATATCGGAAAAAGGCATAGAATATTCCGAAAACCAGGACCGGGATTAACAGGTATCTTTTCTTAAAAATCAGACCGGCGAGAAACAGAAAAAATATGATACTGCTCGTGAAGGGGAAATAATGAAACAAATAAAACAGAATGACGCCTGAAAGAAATGAGATGAAAAACGCCATGCTTAATCCATATTACTTACAAATATTCTCTCACAACTTTTGCGATTTCATTTCCCAGCTTCTCTATCAACCGCCTCTCTTTGCCCTCAACCATCACCCTAATCTTCGGCTCCGTGCCTGACGGCCTTACAAGTATCCTGCCATTGCCGGCGAGTCTTTCTTCAGCCTTCCTGATTGCCGCCCCTATTTCAGGGATTGATTTGAAATCCTTTCTCTTTTCTGTCTCAACATTTACAAGAACCTGAGGATAGAGCCTTATGCCCGATACAAGCATGGAAAGAGGCTTGTTCCTTTTCCTCATCAGATAAAGCACATGAAGGGCGGTGATAGGCCCGTCTCCTGTTGTATTGTAATCAGAGAATATTATATGCCCGGACTGTTCTCCGCCAAAGTTATATCCGCCGGCTCTCATCTTCTCAGCGACAAATCTGTCTCCGACCTTGGTCCGTATAAATTTAATTCCGTTTTTTCCAAGATAATGCTCAAGCCCGAGATTGCTCATAACCGTGGAGACAACTGTGCTGCCTTTAAGCCTTCCTTCCCCTTTAAATTCAAGAGCGCATATCCCTATAATCTGATCTCCGCTGACAATTCTGCCTTTTTCATCGCAGAATATTGTCCTGTCAGCATCGCCGTCATGCGCAATGCCGACATGAGCCCTGTGCTGCCTGACTGCCTTCTGGAGCATTTCAGGATGAAGCGCCCCGCAGCCGTCATTAATGTTGCAGCCGTCAGGCTTGTCATTTATCACTATAACCTCTGCGCCGAGTTCACGCAGAACCCATGGCGTTGTTTTATACGCAGCTCCGTTTGCGCAGTCAACAACAACCTTTATTCCTTCAAGCGTCATGCCTTTCGGCACAGTTGATTTTATATACTCAATATACCTGCCTGTCGCGTCATCAAGCCTGTAGGCCTTCCCTATATCAGAACCGGAAGGCCTTTTTATCCCGAGCCCGTCATCCACGACAAGTTCTTCAATGCTCTTTTCTATTTCATCGGGAAGTTTGAATCCCTCAGATGAGAAAAACTTTATGCCGTTATCCTCGTAAGGATTATGCGACGCCGATATTACAATCCCGGCGTCAAGCCTCAATGTCCTTGTAAGAAATGCCGCTCCCGGAGTTGGAATAGGGCCCACAAGCGTCACATTCATCCCCATTGAGCAAATCCCGGAGGTAAGGGCGCTTTCTATCATATATCCTGAAAGCCTTGTGTCCTTCCCAATCAGGACCATATTTCTGCCGTGCTTTTCCCTCAGAACCTTAGCTGCTGCCATTCCAATCCTGAGCACATTTTCAGGAGTCATGGGATGCTTATTTACCCTGCCTCTTATACCATCTGTCCCAAAAAGTTTCATTTTAGGTTTTAGGTTTTAGGTTCTAGGTTCTAGGTTCTAGGTTTTAGGTGTTAGGTGTTAGATATACTGAAACCTGACACCTGATACCTGATACCTGATACCTGATACCTGAAACCTGACGCCTATTTCTTCCTCCTATCTTTTTATAACAACCTTTACGCTGACTTCCTGCACGTCTGTCCTTATATTTCTGCCGGCCATATCAATGCGCGCAGTCTGCGTAAAAGTCTTATCAGCGTCTGAAATATCAACAGGCTCGGTCCTCAGAAATTTTATCCTGCTCACCTCTGTCCTTACTCCCTCAATAGTCAAATCCTTAGGCAAGACCTCCACAGAACTCACAACAAACCCTTCCTTAGGACTGCCGGCCATAATTGCATGGACAGGCACAGTTTTCATAATCGTCTCTTCCAGAACAATAGATACAGACGAGGGGGTTATATCTGTAATGTTAATTGTAGGGGGAATTTTTACATCGTCCTTGTTTATATAATATATGCCTTTCCCCTTCTTTGCCTTGCTTAAATCCACATGAACTCTTATATCAGACGGCTTCATATTTCTGAGAAGTCTCTCTTGCCCGCTCATACTCACATTTACAGATTTTGTCCCCTGCTTGACGCTCTCAAGTCCGCGGGGGATATTTTTAAGTTCAAGGAGCGCTTCCATCGATACCTCAGACTGTCCCTTTGAGATAACAAAAAACCACAAGATTATCGCCATGACAACAGCAGTAACCTTAAGCCCGAGATTCTCAAGCAGCAGCCCTCTCATCATGCCGCCTTCTCCGGGTAGCTCGGAGTCTTCGACTTCTTGGATGTAAACATATCTGTTAATATATCACGAAGAGTTCCCATGTCAATATGGGTTTCAAGTTTCCCGCCGACAGCCATAGATATATTGCCTGTCTCTTCAGAAACTATAATAGCAACCGCATCTGTCTCTTCTGTAAGCCCGAGCCCCGCCCTGTGCCTTGTCCCCATGGCTTTATCAATCTCGGAACTGAGCATTATGGGGAGAAAGCAGCCTGCTGCAACAATCCTGTTGCCCTTTATAACAACCGCTCCATCGTGTATTGGAGATGAAGGATGAAAGATGCTGAGGAGTATTTCACGCGTAACCCTGGCGTCAAGCGATGTGCCTATCTCAACAAATTCATTCAGGCTTGTTTCACGCTCAATAACAATCAATGCGCCGATTTTTCTGTTTGCAAGGGCCACGGAAGCCTTGAGTATCTCTTCCAGAGATTTGAGTTCCTCGGCAGAGGTGAATGACTGCAAAAACGGCGTCTTGCCCATACGCGCAAGCGCCCTTCTTATCTCAGGCTGGAAGAGCACTATAAGCGCTATAACTATCTGCGCCCAGAAGCTCTGGATTATCCAGTCCATTGTATAAAGCCCTGTATAGCCTAACAGGAGAGAGGCCAGCATCAGCACCCCTATGCCAATAAGCATCTGAACAGCCCTCGTGCCTTTTATAAATAGAAGCAGACGGTAAAGGAGAAGGGACACGAGAATAATGTCCAGAATATCCTGCCACCTTAATTGCCTGAATATTTCCACTTCAAACCCTCTTTTTAAGCCACTCTTTAGGATTTACTGCATGAACGTTTCCGTTTCCATCCGAATAAACCACTCTTGCAATCCGCGCATTGAGTATTATCCTTTTGCACATCATGCACGGCTCTGAATGGCATTCACCTGCGCTGTCATCAACGCCCGATATATAAATGGTTGCGCCTTTAAGCTCATGAACTGCCGCGCGTATTACTGCATTTGCCTCTGCATGAACGCTGTGGCAGAGTTCATATCTTTCGCCGTGAGGGATTTGAAGTTCCTTTCTCGTGCATTTTCCAACCTCAAGACAATCCTTCATGCCCGCCGGAGCGCCGTTATATCCGGTGCTGACAATGATATTGTCTTTCGTAATCACCGTGCCGTATTTGCGCCTGAGACATGTAGCCCTGGCCGCAACAGCCTTGGCTATGCCGATAAAGTATTCATCCCAGCCCGGCCTCTTACTCTTCTTTTTGATTTTAGGCATGTTCTATATTATTAAATTCAGAGGAGAAAATGCAAAGACGGATATAAAGACCGAAAAATAGAGATAGAACTATAAACGCTTTGAATTACCTGTCATTGCGAGAACCCGAAGGGTTCGTGGCAATCTCATTGCAAAAGGCGGGATTGCTTCGTTTCACTCGCAATGACAACTTTCTATCTCTATTTTTCGGTAAAGAATATTATTTTCTCGCCCATAAAAACGCGGCGGAAAAGAGCGCCGTGACTATCAGGACGATTGTGCCGCCCGGCGAGAGGTCAAACTGAGATGAAAGATAAAGCCCTGCTATCGTAGAAAAAAGCGCAGCAGAACATGAGATGAGCAGCATCGGATAAAAACTCCTTGAAAGCAGTTGTGCAACAGCGCCCGGTATTACAAGAAGGGCGGAGACAAGGATAATCCCCACGACCTTGATGGAGATAACAATCGCCACCGCCATGGCCAGCAGAAAGAGCGATTTAATCAGGCGCGTCGGGATGCCGCTTACAATCGCAAGCTCTTCGTTGAATGTCGTAAACAAAAGCTCCTTCATAATCATCATAATCGCAGCAAGGATTACAACCGTTACTGCAATTGTCAGCCACATCTCGTTTTCACTTATTGCAAGAATGCTGCCGAAAAGATAGCCGAAAAGGTCTACATTGTAATTCTTTGAAAGGCTTATCAGGACTATGCCGAGAGCCATTGAGCTTGAAAAGAATACTCCTATGGCGGTATCTTCCGCCACCCTGCCCTTTGAGCTTATTTTCTCAATTCCGAATGCCACCAGGATGGAATATATCATCGCAGTTATGACAGGATTTACGCCTGCAAGAAAACCTATTGCAACTCCTCCGAATGCCGCATGGGAAATGCCTGCGCCTACGAAGGAGACTCTCCTCAGCACAACAAAGACAGAGACCACGCCTGCAAGTATGCTGACAGCTATGCCGGTAACAAGAGCCCTCTGCATGAACCCGTATGATAAGATTTCCATTATTTCCTCAACCTCTCACATTTGTCACACCTGTCGGAATGTATCATTATATCCACATTCTTGCCATAGAGCCTTTCAAGCACATTCTCGTCAAGCGCGCCAAGAGGCGCTCCGTGGTAATAGAGAATTTTGTTCAGGCAGGCAATCTCATCAACATAGGATGTCACAGCTCCGATGTCATGCGACACCATAATAATCGTAAGCCCGAGTCTCTTCTGAAATCCTTTAAGGAGATGATAGAAATCTTCCTGCCCGACAACATCTATGCCTGTGCTCGGCTCGTCAAGTATAAGTATCTTTGGATTGCTCACAAGCGCCCTGGCAATAGAGATGCGCTGCTGCTCTCCGCCTGACATCTCGCCAAATTGGAAGTTCTCGTTCCCCGCCATCCCGATAAGCTCTATGTATTCAAGCGCCTTTTCTTTTTCCTTTTTTGAAGGCCATCTGAAAAGTCCGAGCCTTCCATATAATCCCATTGTCACAACATCTATTGCCCTTGCAGGGAAATTAATGTCAAGGTTAAGATGCTGCGGCACATAACCGAAAACTCCTGTTTTCAAACATTCCTCGGAAGACTTGCCCAGCACCCTTACCTCTCCTGTAGAATGCTTAATAATGCCGAGTATTGACTTCAGGAATGTTGTCTTGCCGCTGCCGTTAGGCCCGACAATACCGAGAAATTTTCCTTCTTCAAGGGAAAGGTTTATATCCTTCAATATCTCTTTGCCGCTGAGGGTTACGGAGAGATTTCTTATTTCCAATGCATTCACTTCATCCCCTCTTCCATTATTGAAAGATTATATCTCATAAGAGATATATATGTATCCCTGCCCTTAACATTAGCGCCGCCAATCGGGTCAAGAAACAAAACCTTTGCGCCTGCCTCTCTTGCAATCACCTCTGCCATCTTCGGATTGAACTGCGGCTCCGCAAAGATAATCCTTGAGCCGGCCCTCTTTATCTCACTCACAATCTTTGCAATATGTTTCGGGGAAGGCTCTCGGCCCGGAGATTCCTCTATAACCCCTGCCACCCTGAGCCCGTATCTTTTTGAAAAATAGTTCCATGCCGGATGAAAGGTTACATACTCCTTTACACGGAAACTTTTTACTCTATTCATAATCTCGCGGTGAAGGGCGTCTAAATCTTTTTTATATTTCTCCGCATTCTCTCTGTAATATGCCTCTCCCTGCGGGTCAGCCTTAGAGAGAGCATTTTTTATCTTATCCACAACTGTTTTCATCAGCACAGGGTCCAGCCATACATGAGGGTCGCCAGATTCCTGATGCGCCTTTTCTTCAGAGCCGCCTGCGCCATCATGAGAATGAACATGCCTTATCAGGGGAAGCCCCGATGCTGCATCAACTATAATGAGATTCCTGTTAGAAGACGCCTTCATCATCTTCTCTGCCCAGAATTCAAGCCCTGCGCCTACCTTTACAAAAACCTTTGAATTTTGGATTTTCATCATATCAAGCGGCGTCGGCTCAAATGTATGAGGCGAGGCGCCTGGATAGAGCATCACCAGCACACTGACTCTGTCTTTGCCGACCTGTCTTGTAACATCGCCAAGGGGATAAATGCTCGCAACAACCTTTATCTCTTCTGCATGGGAGGCATGAGCAAAAGACAAAAACACTGCTATCAGAATTATGGCAAATCTTTTCATATCTTTTATGCCTTCTATGGTAGCGGTGTTTGAAATTACTGTCAAGACAAAGCAGTTCGTGTAAAATATCAGAATGGAAAACCAGGAAAAATCCTCGGCATTATATTTCAGAGACTTCCGCATCTTCTGGCTCGGCCAGTTGATTTCCCTCTCAGGCACCTGGATGCAGTCTGTTGCGCAGGGATGGCTGGTATACTCCTTGACAAAATCTCCTTTTTATCTCGGAATGACAGCAGCCGCATCAACCCTTCCGATACTCCTCTTCACACTCATCGGAGGCATTGCGGCAGACAGATTCAGAAAAAGAAACCTCCTGATAGCAACACAGGCATTATCAATAGTCCCCGCGCTTATGCTCGGCATATTTACGGATATAGGCGTAATAACCGTGGAGCAGGTAATCTTCTTTGCATTTTTTCTCGGCACAGTAAATGCCTTTGACATGCCGGCAAGGCAGTCGTTCGTCGTTGAGATGGTCGGCAAAGGGCATCTCCTTAATGCCATTGCGCTCAATTCCGCCGCCTTTAACGGCGCGCGGCTCATAGGCCCTGTCATTGCCGGGCTGGCAATAGCATATATGGGGCTTCCCTCGTGTTTTTTTCTGAATGCCGCAAGTTTTATCCCTGTGATAATCGCCCTCTCAATGCTAAAAGCAAAAGGCGAGATAAGGAGCGCGCAAAAAGGGTTTTTAAAGGACTTAGCTGAAGGTTTTTATTTTATAAAGGGTCGGAAGAACATCCTTTACATGATGCTTCTCATCGCTGTCTTCAGCCTTTTCGGAATCCCGTTTACAAGTTTTCTGCCGGTCTTTGCCGAAGAGATATTCAATGCCGGGCCAACAGGGCTGGGTCTTCTTGTAAGCGCCACCGGATTAGGCGCTCTTTCGGCAGCCATCATGCTCGCATTCAAAAGTGACATGAAAGATAAATTGAGGTTTATGTCCCTGTCGGGATTATGTTTTTCATTGGCGCTTCTCTGCGCATCATTTTCAAGACTCTTTGCGGTTTCACTTTTACTGCTAATGATGGCAGGCTGGGGGATAGTCAGCTTCCTTGCAACGGCCAACAGTTTTATTCAACTGTCAACAAGCGACAACCTCAGAGGAAGGGTAATGAGCGTTTATTCTTTCGTATTCCTCGGTTTTACGCCGATAGGTAATTTCCTCATGGGCCTAATGTCAGAGCGCATAGGGACAACAAACACCGTTGCGGCGGCATCGCTTGTATGCCTTGCGGGAGCGTCAATTTTTGCAATAAAACACATGAACGATAATTGAAAAATAACTCCTGATATATTAGTCTTTATAGACAATGAAAATACTTGCGATAGAAACATCAACAATGCTCGGCGGAATAGCAATCATGGATGATTCCTCCGCCTTTGGCGGATCGGGCGGACTGATTGCAGAAAGCAGGCTCAATGTCAAAACAACCCATTCAGAGAGGCTTATAACAGAGATTGAGCGCTGCCTCAAACAGTCAGGCGTCAAAATATCTGATATTGACGTCTTTGCAGCCGCGACAGGCCCCGGTTCTTTCACAGGGCTGAGAATCGGACTGAGCACAGTCAAGGGATTCTCCTATGCAACCGGGAAACCGATAGTCTCTGTGCCGACGCTTGAAGCGCTCGCATGGAACTTTCCTTACAGCAGATACCCCGTCTGCACAATGCTTGATGCAAGGAAAAAAGAGGTCTATGCAGGGTTATTTAAATGGGAAGATGAACATAATCCCCCCTCACCCCCCTTTAGCAAAGGGGGGATGGGGGGATTTTCAGGTGGAACATTTATAAAACTTATTTCTGAGGCCTCAGTTAGCCCGGAAGAATTTATGCGCAGTTCTCTCCTTGTTACTGATTATGATAAATTCATATTCGCCGGAGAGGGAGCTGCGCTTTACAGGGATAAGATAATTGAGGTCCTGGGTGAAAAGGCTGTATTCGCATCTCCGGAAAAAACAGTCCCATCCCCTGCGAATGTCGCAGTTCTTGGACTGAAAAAGGCTAAGGCGGGAGAATTTTCAGAGCCTGTCAGCCTTATCCCCATGTACATAAGAAAATCAGAGGCAGAGGTAAAGGCGTCGCTTAAATCAATTTAAAGATTAAGCTCTATCCTCTGCAGACAACAATAATTGACATCACAGAGACATTCTGCTATCTTACTAAGTAAGAAAGGAGAATGAGATGAACAGAGCAACAAAGACATGGACCATATCGCTGCCTCCCAAGATGGTCAGAGAAGCAGAGAAGATAGCAAGACACGAGAACCGTACAAAAAGTGAACTTATAAGAGAAGCGTTACGCATGTATCTTGAAGAAAAAGAGTGGCAATATCTATACAGATACGGCGCAAAAAAGGCAATGGATAAAACATTTTTTGAACCCGATGTAGAAAGATTAATTGATGAGATACGGACTAAAGATTGAAAGTAGTCTTTGACACTAATGTTATTATTTCCGGTTTAATTTTTGACGGCACACCGAGAAGACTCTTAGACCTTGCCCGTCACGGCAGGTTTCAATTAATCCTATCTGAATTCATACTCAAAGAAACATCTAATGTGCTTGCGAAAAAATTTGGATGGGAGGAAAACCCAATTGGCGCAGCTATCATAAAACTTTCCTCAATTGCAGAGATAATAGAGCCGGACGTCAGCATAAATGTGATAAAAAATGCCGACTCAGACAATAGGATATTAGAATGCGGGGTTGCAGCGAACGCTGATATAATTGTGTCCGGAGATACTAAACACATTTTGCCGCTTAAAAATTATCACGGCATTAACATTATCAGTCCGATTGAATTTTTAGGCGTCCTTGAAAGTAAATGACCAAGACGTAAAACCTGAGATGGAAGGACTTAAAATAAGGGAGCTGCGGGAATCGGACCTGCCTTCTGTAGTTGCAATTGAGCGCCTCTCATTCAGCACGCCGTGGTCGGAAACATTGTTTTTTAATGAAATCTATAAGCAGCGTTCCATCCCAAAGGCTGCTGTCATAGATAACAGGATTGTCGGATATATATGCGCAAACCATGTTGCCGACGAGGGGCATATCCTGAATCTTGCAGTCCATCATGATTTCAGAAGAAGGGGGATTGCAAAGACGCTGGTTGAAAACATCCTTGCAGAACTAAAAGAAAACGCCTGCAGGTTTTTATATCTTGAGGTGAGGGCGTCAAACAATGCCGCAAGGAAACTTTATGAAGGCTTTGGATTCAACATAGTTAGAACAAGAAAAGCGTATTACACAGAGCCGAAAGAAGATGCAGTGATTATGATGCTGAGGCTTTAGCCTTTTTTATCTCTCTTTCCCGACAACTCGGCAATACTTTTTATTGCAATCAAAAATCCATCTTTCAATTTTTTATCCTTTATTCTTCTGAAGAATTTGAGAAGTTCAATCTCATTATCGCTCAGTGCGCCATAGGGGCTGACAGCTTCAGATATCATCATCCTTCCTTCATCCAGAACAAACCTGCTCAAGGGGATATTCAAGGCGCGCGCAATCTGGGGAAGACGCGATACGCTAATCTCGCTCACTCCTTTTTCATATTTCTGAATCTGTTGATAAGAAATACCCACCCTTTCCGCCAGCGCCATCTGGGACAGCCCTGCCGCCTTCCTCACAATTCTTATCAGGCTTCCAATATGTCTTTTATCTGTGTCTCTGTTCATAATACGCTGCATAATTTTGCTTGTTGCGGTATAAAATGTCTATAAACCAGAGGTTGCAATGAGAATTGACAAATACAGCTTAAAGTAGTATTATTTGGCGTGAAGACTGATAATAAAAAAATCTTAGTCGCTGACGATGATGTTCTCCTTCGGAAATTATTAAATGACCTCCTGACTTTTTATGGCTATGATGTAGCCTGTGTCAGCAATGGAAAAGAGGCGCTCGCGCGGATAGAGACAGACAGCTATGACGTCCTTATAACTGACTATATGATGCCTGAGATGAATGGCATAGAACTTATAAAAAAAGCGCGCTATATTAAAAAATCATTGGCAATAATAGGCATGAGCGCCTCGGAGGAAGAGAAAGGATTCTTAGCTGCCGGAGCAAATCTTTTTATAGCCAAGCCTTTCAGCCCTTATGCGCTAAAAAATATAATTGAGGAAATCTGCCTTACTTAGAATCCGCCTGAGGCGGACCTTATTGATTCCATAATCTTAGCCCGCGTCGTCACTGCTGTGCCTACTTCGCCCACAACAATGCCTGCCGCATGATTTGCAATAACCGCCGCCTGCTGCATAGTCGCGCCTGATACATGGGCCAGTGTGAAGGCTGCAATAACAGTATCGCCCGCCCCTGTAACATCATAAATCTGTCTTGCAACGGTGGGGATATGCGTGACCCTGCCTTTATCAAAAAGGCTCATGCCGTCCTCGCCCCTGGTTATCAGCGCTGATTTGCAGGGGAGTTTTTTGAGAAGCGCCCTGCCTGCCTTAATCAGGGACTTTTCGTCTTTTATCTCAATTCCTGCGCCGTGCGACGCCTCCATAATATTCGGCGTTATCAGCGAGACATTCTTGTAACAATGAAAATGCCCTGCCTTAGGGTCCACCGCAATAAATCTATTCTTTGCCCTTGACGCCTTTACCACCTCCGCCACAAGTTCAGGGGAGACAATCCCCTTTTTGTAGTCGGATATTATCACTGCATCGTGGTCCCTGACCGCGCTCTTTATGCAGTCAATAAGCGCCTCAAAGGCCCTGCCTGCAACCTTCCTTTTGTCCTCCCTGTCAAACCTGACAACCTGCTGGTTATGCGCTATTACCCTGGTCTTGACTATTGTGGGCCTCCGGTCGTCAAAGATGCATGAGCCGATACCCTTTTCATCAAGAATGCTTTTTAAGACGCCGCCAGCGCTGTCTTTGCCGGCTATTCCGACAACAGTCACCTGTCCTTCAAGACTGACAATATTATGCGCAACATTGGCCGCTCCGCCTAAGAGGAAGTTCTCATGGGTAACTTCTACAACAGGAACCGGCGCCTCCGGCGAGATTCTGTTGACCTTGCCCCAGATATAGCGGTCCAGTACCAGGTCGCCGATTACGAGTATCTTTTTCCTGCTGAAATTGTTGAATAGCTTAAAATAATCCATCTGTTAAAGAATAAAACATCAGGAGTTAAAAATCAATAAAGGGCGGCGTTAACGCCTTGCACCAGGCTGTCTATCTCATCTGCTCTTATGGTCCGTGCATCAAGCAAAAGCGCATGGTCCTTAATCCTCGCAATAATTGCAGGAGTCCCTTTCCTCAGCCTTTCTTCAAGGTCGTTGACAGAGATATTCTCAGGGCTTATTAACACGGCATAAGTCGGGAATTCTATCTCAGGCAATGAGCCTCCTCCAGCCTTTGATGTGTCCTCTGTTACCTCTATTTTTGCAGCCTTTCCGCCTGAGGCGCACTTTCTCTTTAACCGCAGCGCTATCTGCTTTGCCCTCTCCTTTATCCTCTCTGGTTTCTGGAGAAGCATCTTAAGCGTAGGAATATTCTCCACTGCCTTATCTTCATCAAGATATTCCATAAGCGCTGCCTCAAAAGCCGCAAGTGTAAGCTTATCTATCCTGAGCGCCCTGGTCAGAGGGTTTTTCTGGAGCTTTTCAATATATTCCTTTCTGCCGACGATAACGCCTCCCTGCGGCCCTCCGAGGAGCTTGTCGCCGCTAAAGGTTACAACATCCACACCGGATTTTATTATTTCCCGAACCGAAGGCTCGGAGTGTATTCCGTAGGGCTTCAGGTCTATCATGCATCCGCTTCCAATGTCATACATCACGGGAATGTGATATTCCTCTGAAAGCTTTTTTAAATCAGCAGCAGGAGCCTCCTCAGTGAAACCTGAAATCCTGTAATTTGACTTATGCACTTTGAGAATTAATGCCGTGTTTTCATTAATTGCATTTTTATAATCATATAGATGAGTCTTGTTCGTGGTCCCGACCTCTCTCAGAACTGCGCCGCTTAACGACATAATATCAGGCACCCTGAAAGAGCCTCCTATTTCAACAAGCTCTCCCCTTGAGACAATAACCTCCCTGCCCTTTGCCAGAGCGCTGAGGCACAGGAGAACAGCGGCAGCATTGTTGTTGACTATCAGAGCATCTTCAGCGCCTGTAATTTCACGGAGGATTCCTGTGATATGGGCATATCTCTTCCCGCGCCTGCCCTCTTCAAGATTGTATTCAAGGTTGGAATAGCTCTCTGCGATTTTTTTTACATTATCAAGGATTTTCTCGGATAATATGGACCTGCCGAGGTTTGTATGTATGACTATGCCTGTTGCGTTTATAACAGGCTGAAGGCTGAAAGCCGAAAGTTTTTCTATCTTCATCTCTATCTCGCCTGTCATCCCTTCCACCGATACATCCGTGGAAGACGCATCCATTATCTCTTTTCTCCTCATATCAATCACATCCCTGATTGCCTGAAGAACATATCTCCTCGGATATGCCCTGCACCATCTGACGCCCGCATCGCCCTTGAGTATCTCGTCAACAGAGGGTAATTCCTTGAGTAATTTCTGCTTTTCGCTCATGCAGATTTTCTAACACAATTAACGCAAAAATGCAATTTTAGCCATGATGTATTTTCTATGGCAGGCACAGTCTCCTGAATCAGATAACCTAAAATTGCAACTTTAAGTTGACATACTGCTGTTATATGGTTTAAATTCATTTTATGAAAACAGCAGGCATATTAATACTGCTCGCTCTTGTCATCCCGTCAACAATTCCTCACATCACCATTTCTGACGCCGCAAACAACAATCAATCGTCAATCTTTACCGTTGATGTCTGCAGTCCGTTGAGTTCAGCTACAACTGCAAATGCGGATATGCCTTCTATCTATGAATGCGCGTACTGCATTTCTCCATTACCATTAATAAGTTCCTACACTGAACTTAATCCTCTATTCAATCCATTCATCACAGCCTTTCAAAAAGAACGCCCTCCAAAAGTTTAATCTTTTCTAAGCTTTAAAATTCCGGAGTGTTTTATCTTTAGTATTCTGAGAGACCCTTTCAGTTTCTCAGATAGGAAAGTCCTTATGAAGGACTTTTCTCCCCGTTTAGCTTGACTCCACTTCGGGATTTTCCTGGAGTGGAGTCTCTTTTTAATGGATATTTAAGATTGCAGATTGACCGTGGTTTCTTTGAAACCGGAAATTTATTAATAAAAGGAGAAAAGTATGGAAGAAAAAAAAGAGATGCTTGAAGAAAAAACTCTTACAAG
>MNVK01000066.1 GCA_001871685.1 Nitrospirae bacterium CG1_02_44_142 | reverse complement strand
GGGGCATCTGGTGATTACAAGGCATCAAGATATTTAACATCTGGCTTGTCGCAACCTTTTGATGGTAAAATAGAACTGTATGAGTCCTTCAATTTTCAGGGAAAAGGGATATAGATTTTATTTCCTCTCAAATGAAGAGGACAGAATCCATATCCATGTAACATGCGAGGACGGAGAAGCTAAATTTTGGATAGAACCGATAGTATCATTGACTGTGTCGCATGGGTTGAATCCAAGAAAGCTGAACGAAATTCAAAAAATCGTCGAGGAGCATAAAAATGAAATCATTAAAGCATGGCAAACACATTTCAGTAAGCGTTGAAAATATAACGCCTTCCGGTATTTGGCTTTTTGTAAAAGAAAAGGAATATTTTCTGAGCTATAAGGATTATCCATATTTTAAAAACCAGACATTGAGTTCCATACAAAACGTTCAATTGCTTCATGGTTATCATTTATATTGGCCTGAATTGGATGTTGACTTGGAAATTGACAACCTTGAAAATCCTGAAAAATATCCTCTGAAATTTGAATCAAAGAAGTATCTAACGAGTTATTCAACGGGACGGAGAGTAGCCGCCCGTTGATTCAGCCGTTGCGCGTAGAATAAAATTTGAAATTAAATGGCTTAAACGGTTGGGCCGGGGAATGGATTTTCAGAAAGGGCGTCGGTCGGCAATCTCAAGATGCTCAAAGATGTCCTCAACCTGCCTTAAAAGCTCATATTAATTCGCGGAAAGAATCACCGCCGCCATTTCATTGTTCCTAAGGAACTTATTTCTTCTTGCTTTTCTTTTTATGCGTTTCACAGCACTTGCACATGGTCTTCCCTCTCTTATGTTTTATAATCAGCCGCCGATTTGCGACATTGCCTGAAAGACATTAAGGTCGCTTTTATCGCTGATATGATGCCTTTCCGGTTTTATCTCAATTGCAAGCCTGAGGAGACGCTCTATTTCGTCATCAGGCGCGCCGCCTCTTAAGGCTGGCTTTAAATCAATCTCCGTCTCAGAAAATAAACACGGCTTCAATTTTCCGTTTGAAGTCAGCCTCAGCCGGTTGCACTCTTCGCAGAAGTGGTGAGTTATTGCGCTAATAAAGCCGATTACGCCTTGCGCGCCTTCAAGCCTGAAGTATTTTGACGGCCCGTTTTTCCTTACGCGCACAGGAGTAAGAGCACCCAGTGTCTCAACAATGGATTTTATCTCATCGCGGGGTATGTATTTATCCGCACTCCAGAACCCGCGGCTTCCAAAAGGCATGAACTCTATAAACCGGACATGGTAATCGCTGTTGAGGGTTATTTTCGCAAAGTCTATTATCTCATCTCCGTTAAGCCCTTTTATCGGAATCATGTTTATTTTTACCGGAAGCAGCCCGCTTTTCCTCGCAGTTTCTATTCCGCGGAGGACAACATTTATATCCCCGCCCCTGGTTATCTCTTTAAATCTTTCAGGCCTAAGTGAATCAAGGCTTACATTTACCCTGTCAACGCCTGACTCTATGAGCTTTTCCGCATACTTTTCAAGCAGGACGCCGTTTGTTGTAATGCTGAGGTCTTCTATGCCCGGGATATTTTTTATTGAGGAAGTCAGACTCGTAATGTCTTTTCTTGCCAGGGGCTCGCCGCCTGTTAGCCTGATTTTTCTAACGCCGAGCCCCGCCGCTATTCTTACTATTCTTATTATCTCTTCGTAAGACAGAATCTCTTTGTGCTCTATCGGCCGCAGCCCCTCAGACGGCATGCAATAGACGCAGCGCAGGTTGCATCTGTCAGTAATGGATATGCGCATGTAATCTATGGTCCTGTTAAATTTATCTCTCAGCTCCGGCATTTATTTTTTACCCTTTTTGTTCATCTCCTCTAACTTTTTCTTTGCAAGAGCGGCTTCTTTGGATTTAGGATATTTTCCTTTGAGCTGTTCAAGAATTCCTCTTGCAGCCTTTTTATCGCCCATTTCAATGAACGAATATCCCTGTTTTAAGAGAGCTCCCGGAGCCTTTTGGCTTTTGGGATAGTTTTTCAGGAGCGCATCATATTCAACGATTGCCCCTGCGTAGTCCTCTTCAACGTAATAGGCTTCAGCTATCCAGAACTGGGCATTGCCTGCGAGCTTATCTTTCGGAAATTCTTTTAGAAACGCCTCAAATTTTTCGCGCGCCTCTTTGTATTTTTTGTTTTTGAAGGCGGTATAGGCGGCTTCATACATTTTCACAGGATTTTTTGATTCAGGGGTTTTTGCCTCCGGAACTTTTATTTCTTCAGTCTCAGTTTTCTTTTCTCTTTGTGCGTCAGGTTTCTCTTTTGCCGCAGTATCGGGTTCTTTTTTTGCAGAGAGCTTTGCCTGCAGCTCCTTCACCTGCGTTTCAAGAGCGGTTATCTGTGCGCGTAACAGGTCTATCTCCGAAGATTTATCTTTCAGAGACTTGTCAATAAAGTATTTATTCTCATCAAATCTCCCTGTCAGAGATTGTAAATCCTTTGAGATTCCTGAGACCTCTGAGCGCAGCGAAGCCATGCCTTCCCTTATGGCATTGAGCGAGTCCTCTTTTGCCGATTTTTCTTTAAGGGCAGACAGCTCTGTCTTAAACGCAGATTTTGTCTCTGAGTCCTCTTTCTTGATATCAAAGGAATCTTTTTTAAGTTGATTGAGGTCAGCCTTCATTGCCTCAAACTCGTCTATTGTTGCACAGCCTGCAAGAAACAACAGGAGAATTATGGCAAGCCGTTTCACTTATTTGCCTGCTTTCCCCGATACAAACTGAACTCTTCTGTTTTTTTGCCAGCAGGCTTCAGTCTGTTCTTTGCAGAGCGGTTTCTCCTCGCCGTAACTTATCGTATCAAGCCTTTTCTTTGTCACGCCTAACGATGCGATATAATCCCTTGCAGCTTTTGCCCTTTTTTCTCCGAGCGCAAGATTGTATTCATTAGTCCCTCTCTCGTCACAGTGCCCTTCAAGGATTATTTTTGCATCCTTATTTTTTATAAGCCAGTCTGCCACAGACTTTAAGGTCGGCTTTGCGTCTTCCCTTACAGTGTATTTGTCAAAATCAAAAAGTATATTTCCGAACTGGGAAGATTGTGCCTCTGTGACTTCATTTACCGGAACACTCTCAACTTTTTTAGGCGCTTCCTCTGTCTTCATAGGCGTCGGCTCTGTTTTCTTTTCAGGGCCAACAGGCGCGGCTTTTTGAGCTGTCTCCTTTGGCGCTTCCTGCTCAACAGGCGTTGTTACCGCCCTTTTTGCGCATCCTGCAAAGATAAATCCTAAAGCTAATGCTAAAACAAAAAACCTCTTCATAAAACCTCCTCCTTTTTTAGTGTCAGTGTTTAGTGTCTGTGTCAGTTCTGACACTGTTCACTGTCACTGATAAGTTATTTAATTCGGCGACCACCTCGGGCCAAAGGCCCTTAACCACGGCGGTGTTATTTTCTTTTGTGATTCTCCGTTGGCCCTCATTGTATAAATGCCGCTGCCTCCGTTTCTGACAGACGAGAATATTATAAATCTTCCGTCAGGAGAAAAGGAAGGGTCTTCGTTATTCCATTTGTCTGTGAGCCGGGTAAGCGCTGAGCCGTCAGGAGAGATAATGAAAATCTGTTGCTTGCCTGAGACCCTCCCCACAAACACAATCTTCTTGTTGTCAGGCGACCAGCTTGGAGAGGTATTATACGAGCCCTCAAAGGTAATCCTTCTTGCATCGTAGCCGTTTCTGCTCATTATGTATATCTGAGGGGTGCCGCCGCGGTCTGACACGAATGCGACAAGCTTTCCATCGGGGGAGACAACAGGCGAAATCTCTATCCATCTTGCAGTGGTTATCCTGGTAAGTTTTGAATCCGAGAGTCTTAAGTTATATATGCCGTATGTCTCGTCCTGAGATGATGAAAACACAATCTCTTCTCCGTCAGGTGAAAAATTGCCGGTGATATTGAGCCCTCTTGAGGCAAAAACCTTTTTCTCCGACATTTTTGTAAAGTCTAACAAATATATGCCCCATTGTCCACCCCTTTCAGAAGAGTAAACAAGCCTCCTTCCGTCCAGCGACCAGTGCGGCCTGAGAACAAAATCTCCCTTGATTCCAAGCCGTTTAATGCCTGCGCCGTCCCAGTCCATCAGATAGAGTCCTTTCTTACCCTCATCTTCTGCAACGAATGCAACCCTGGTCCCGAATATCCCTTTTTCTCCGGTGATATGCTGATATATGTCGCTTGCAATGCTGTGGCCCAGACGCCTTATGGAGACCTTTGTCCCTTTGTATTGTTTTCTTAAGACCTCTCTGCCTTCGCTTGTATCATAAAGCGATACGATTGCTGTGAGGTTTTGTTCTCCGCTCACAGTTCCCTTAACAACAGCCTCAGCGCCGATTGCAGTCCAGTTTTTAGGATTAAACGCATCGCCGGATTTCTCAATATAAGCAGCCCGGTCAATAGAAAGGAAAAAACCTGTGAACTCCAGGTCATCTCTTATGAGGTCTGCAATCTGTTTGCCCTCAGTCCCGCTGAATTCCGGGATAGCAATCGGAAGTTTTTTTATCGCAGGAGAGGTTATGTCAATGTAAATCTTTGCTTCGCAAGTTAAAAGTGAGAAGTGAAAAATGAAAAGTGAAAAGACCAAAAAAGAGATTATGATGCATGATAACCCCCCTTTAATTCCCCCCTTACCAAGGGGGGATGGAGGGGGGTTGTATCCTGTATCCTGTATCCTGTATCTGGTATCTTTAAGATTCACGGCGTAAACCTCAATCCTATTTCCATCTCATGCGGAGGAGGAGAAACAGGGCTGGCCTTATTAATGGCTCTCAGGACAGAGCGGTCAAAAAGCACATTGCCTGAGCTTTTTTCAACCTTATTTATCCTAACAGCTCCATTCGGCATTATTGTCACCGAGATTACTGCCTCAAAATTTTTTCCCCAGGCCTCGGGAAAGGCCCAGCGCTGCCATATTTCTTTTCCTATTTTTTCAGAGTAACCTTCTGATATTGAAGTTTCATTGCCTCCATTTTTTGCAGGAGGAGAGACTTCTTTTGCATCTTTCCCTTGCTTGTCAGCGCCCTTGATGGAAATCAGCTTTCTCAGTTTAACAAGGCGCTTTGCCTTTCTTGCTGCCTCTAACGCCGCAATTCTGTCCGCGCTATATTGCTTTGCATCCTCTGAGGCTTTGCTTTTTGAGGTCTCTGAAGGCAGTTTCATTTTTTGTTCAGGCTCGTCTATCTCTGCCGCTGTCCCCTGAGCGGCTCGGGGCTGTCCGCTTACTTCAGCGCTAATGAGGCTTACAATATACGGCGAGGGCATGGTAAAGTGATTTGCATTTTTAATTGTTATCAGCGCTGTAAAGATAAAAATCACGTGAAGCAGAAAAGAGAAGAATGCGGTAATTGGAAGGCTTGGTTCCTTCATTTTCCTTCTATGTTTATCTTAGGCTCGGTTATCATTCCGAGTTTCTCTATCCCTGCCTCCTTTATGTCGCTCATCACCTGAACAACAAAGCCGTAGGGCACATCCTTATCAGCCTTAAGAAAGACATTCGGATTTAATTTGCTGATTGCAGTAAGCTTCTGCTTTATCTCAGACATAGACATAGGTTTGTCGTTCATAAAAATAATGCCGCCCTTTTTTACAATGAGCGTTATTCTTTCTTCAGTAGGCAGGTCTTTGCCCTTGGCCTGAGGAAGGTTTACGTCAATGCCCTGCTGGAGCAGCGGCGCTGTCACCATGAAGATTATGAGCAGCACGAGCATTACGTCCACAAAGGGCGTTACATTTATCTCTGAAAGCACGTCTCTGTTTCTGCCGGCCTTCATTCCATTCCCTTAGAAAAGAAGTCCAGGAGTTCTTCCGAGAAGTCCTCCATCTCTATAATCATCTGCCGCGCCCGGCTCAGATAATAGTTATAAGCAATAACAGCAGGGATTGCCGCAACGAGTCCGGCGGCTGTTGTAATCAAGGCCTCTGCAATGCCCGGAGCAACGACCGCCAAAGACGCCGAGCCTGCCGCGCCTATCCCTCTGAAGGCATTCATTATTCCCCAGACCGTTCCGAACAGGCCGATGAACGGCGTGGTAGAACCTGTGGTTGCGAGGAAACTGAGGTATTTCTCAAGCTTTGCCGACTCAAGCGCTGAGAATCTTCTGAGCGAGCGTTTAATCTCAGCTTTATCAACGATATTTTCTGAGGATGTAAATTTAAATATATTTGATAAAGGGCTGAGATTAAGGGGACGCGTGGTGATTAAAAGCCCTTTCAGGTCGCGGCCTGCCCTGTAGGAGCGCAGGAATGTGTCCGTCTCTTTGTTAGCCCTTGAAAGGTAGCGGTATTTATAAAAAATGATGGCCCAGGATACGACCGAGAAAAACAGCAGGATAAGCAATACCACTTTAACCACATAGCCTGCCTGAAGAATCAATTGCATTGCAGAGTGTTGCATAAGCGCCTCTCCTTTTATTTTGATATTAGCTTTAACTGTTAAACTTTAAAAAAAATTCAAGCTAAAAGTCAATTGCGCGTCTGCTCAGCGCCCTTTCCTTGCCTGAACAATTTTTTTAGCGGCTGTGCGTATCACCTCTGCTATATTTCTGTTCTTTTCAAGAGCTGCGAGGTCTCGCATTTTTAAATTGAACAAAAGCGGAATTGCCACTCCGGCAGGCGTTTTGGGATTGCTCACGACCGCAAGCAGCACTCCATAATTTTTCATCCATTCTTTGGTGTGGGTAATGGTCCGCAGCGCTTCATCAGGGATAGAGCGGGAACGCGCAAACATCTCTACCTCCGCCTCTTTTATCTTCGGGTTATCAAGAACCGCCATGACTATCTGCTTGTTTGTATCTTTTATTAGAATGGACCTGGCCTCGCGTCCGCCTCTCATTGCAAGCATCCTCTTCTCAGCAACACTCAGTCCCTGTATCTTTTGAAGAAGAGTTTGAGTGCGCTGCTCAGCGGCCTCTTCTGTCTCCTCAAGGAGAGCGGATACCTCTACGGGAATCTGTAAGATTTTTGCAGCATCTTCCCTTATGTTTTCAGGGGCATAGGGGCTTTCAACCAACAGCCTGAGGATGTCAGGCCTCAGGGTATTTGCCTTTAAAATCTCCTCAAACAGAGACGGCTCTCCGGACTCCGAAATCAGCGCCTCTATCATCTCCCTGGATGCTATGGAGAGGTCAATTCCTATGGCTTTCTGTTCTTCCATACAGGTTATCCCTTCTTCAAATACAGGAAATATTCTATATTGCCCTTCTGTCCTCTAACAGGCGACTCAAACATGCCGATAGCGCGCAGTCCGGCAGTCTCAGCCTCTGCTCTCACAGAGGCAACCGCCGCAAGTCTTTTTTCTTCTTCCCTCACAATGCCTCCCTTGCCTACCTCTCCTTTGCCGACTTCAAACTGAGGTTTTACAAGCGCAAGTATTTCGCCGTTCTCTTTCAGGAATTCTAACACTTTGGGTATAACCTTTGTAAGAGATATGAAGGAGACGTCAATTGCTGCAATGTCAATAATATCAGGAATCCTTTCTCTTTCAAGATGCCTGATATTGGTCCTTTCAAGAAGAATAACCCGCGCATCATTCCTTAAAGCCCAGGCGATTTGCCCGTAGCCGACATCAATGCAATATACTTTTTTTGCTCCCATCTGGAGCATGCAGTCCGTAAAACCGCCTGTTGACGAGCCTACGTCCATTGCTGTTTTATCTTTTAAGTCTACATTGAAAAAGTCTATGGCAGCCTTGAGTTTTAAACCGCCACGGCTTACATAGGGAATATCCCCTGATTTCAGGGTTATTGAGGAGGCGCTGTTTATCATAGCGCCTGCCTTTGTCACAGGAGAGCCGTCAACCAGAACATTGCCTTCCATTATCAAAGCCCTTGCCCGCTCCCTGCTTTTTACAAGCCCTGTGTCAACCATTATCTTATCAAGCCTATCTTTCATAGTTTTAGCGTGTTTGTTCTTAATAATTATACTGTATGGAGGAGATAAAAATTGCGGTAAAAACCATTATCATACCGAACAGTATTGAAAGTGGAGCTATGTTTTTGCTGTGGAAGCAGAAATGCGTTTGATGAAAAGTTTGGAAGTTTTTGTGGAAAGTTATTTGCGGGTTAACTTCCGGCAGCCAGCTTCTTCTTTGTCCATTCCACAAGCCCGCCGGATGCAATCAGCTCTTGCATGAATGGAGGGATTGGGTTGGCCTTATACGATTCTCCGCTGGTGATATTTCTTATTACCCCCTTGTCTGCGTCTATCTCTATCTCGTCGCCTTCTTTTATCTTCTCAGACGCCTCTTCGGACTCAAAGATAGGAAGGCCTATGTTGAATGCATTCCTGTAAAAAATCCTTGCAAAGCTCTTTGCTATCACAGCCTGAATCCCTGCTGCCTTTATCGCAATCGGCGCATGTTCCCTTGATGAGCCGCATCCGAAATTCTTGCCTGCGGCAATAATGTCTCCTGCCTTTGCCTTGTTCGGAAAGTCCTTGTCGGCGTCTTCCATTATATGCGTTGCGAGTTCTTTCGGGTCTGATGTGTTGAGATACCGCGCAGGTATAATTGCGTCTGTGTCAATGTCATTGCCGAACTTCCAGTTTCTTCCCTTGATTACCATACTCTATATTTCCACATCCCACAGCCTGGGGTCAAGTGCATCCCTCAGCCCCTCGCCCACGAGATTGTAACTCAGGACGGTAATCAGTATGGCAAGCCCCGGAAAAACAGAAAGCCACCATGCAATTTCTATATTATCCTTTCCCAATGTCAGGATATTCCCCCAGCTTGGCGTAGGAGGCTGAACGCCTATGCCTAAAAAACTGAGCGCAGATTCTATAAGCACAGCGCCTGCTATTCCAAGCACAGCAGAGACAAACACAGGAGCCATGCTGTTTATCATTATATGTCTGACAATGATATTTGCATCGCCTGCGCCTAAGGCTTTTGCTGCGAGGACAAATTCCCTTTCTTTTAATGAAAGGACTTCCGCCCTTACAAGCCGCGCCATGCCCATCCAGGAAGTAAGCCCGATGACAATCATAATATTCCAGATGCTTGGTTCAATAAATGCTATGACTGCGAGTATTAAAAAGAATGTGGGGATAGAAAGCATGACGTCTATAAATCTCATTATTATCCTGTCTATCCATCCGCCGTAATATCCCGAGACCGCGCCGAGCATGATGCCAATAAGAGCGGCTATCCCTACGGCTACAAAACCGACTGACAATGATATGCGCGCCCCCCATATAACCCGGCTTGATACATCCCTGCCAAGGTCATCGGTGCCCAGAGGATGTCTGAGGCTTGGAGCTTCAAGCACATGCTTTCTGTCAATGTCGTCCGGGTTATGCGGAGATATAAAAGGCGCAAACACAGCGGCAAAAAACATTAGAAGCACAACAACCCCTCCGGCTGCCGCAAGCCTGTTTCTCTTGAACCTCCTCCAGAAAACATTTCTTAAAGGACGCCCTTTCATTGCCTTGCCCTTATCCTCGGGTCTGCAAGCATATAACCGATATCAGCAAACAAATTTCCCAGAAGTGTCAGCATACCTCCGATTGTGAGAATACACATTACCATAGGATAATCCCTCGTCATAACACTCATAAAAAATAACTGTCCCATGCCCGGAATGCCAAAGACACTCTCTAAGATTACGCTTCCGCCTATAAGCCCGGGGACAGATAAGCCAATCAAAGTAATAAGAGGAAGCAGGGCATTTCTGAGCGCATGTTTGTAGATAACTTTTTTCTCAGGCAGTCCTTTGGCCCTGGCCACTGTGACATAATCCTGCCTTATAACTTCAAGCATACTGCTCCTCATGAATCTTGAATCTGCTGCCAGGCCGCCGAAGGCCGAGATAAAAACAGGGAGGATAAGATGGCCGGTCCTGTCCCATATCTTGCCGAGCAAAGGCAGGGCGTCGTAATTCAGGGATTTCAGGCCGGAGATAGGAAGCCAGCCGAGATATACCCCGAAGAACATCATTAAAAGAAGCGCAAACCAGAATGACGGCATTGCAAACCCGATAAACACAGTTGTCGTCATTACCTTGTCATAAAGAGAATTCTGACGGGTTGCCGATGAGACGCCTATCGGTATTGAGATTGCAAGGATGATTGCAAATGTTATCAGATTTATCATTAACGTGATGAAGAGCCTTCTGTCAAGTAAGGACTGTTTCTGGTCCCATATCTTCTGCATAACAGGCCTTCTGTCAGTTGAAAATGATTCTCCAAAATCAAGTTTTACAATTCTTTTCAGCCAGAGTCCGTATTGAACTACAACCGGCTTGTCAAGGTTATAGAGTTTTTCAAGCCGCTCCCTGGCCTCGGGAGTTATCTTCGGATTTAACTCTGTGAGAATATCCGTAGGTTTTCCGGGAGCAAGGTGCATGATAAAGAATGAAATTAAAGTTATCCCCAGGAGTGTGGGAAGCATCTCAAGCAGGCGTTTTATCAGATAGGCAATCATCTATGGCTCCACCATATACTTTTGCATTTTTTGCGGCGCATACCACTTCGGAAGATTATAGGTTATGCCGATAGGGGCGGGTTTTATGCCTTTAAACCTCACATTAACAACCGGTGTTGCGTCAGGCACATACAAAAAGATATAGGGAAGTTCTTCCGCGAGTATTTCCTGAATCCTGAAATATGCCTTTTTCCGCTCTTCTATATTAAAGGTCCTCCTGCCTTTTTCAAGGAGCTCATCAACTTCAGGATTATTATAGCTTACGAAATTAAATTCCTTTTCTTTTGTCTTGGATGAATGCCAGATGTCATACTGGTCAGGGTCAAGTCCTATCTGCCAGCCGAGGATAACAGCCTCAAAACGCCTTTTGTCTATAAATTCATTAATAAAGGTGGACCATTCAAGCGCCCGTATCTCAACCTTTATCCCTACCTTTGCGAGCCTCCACTGTATAATCGTTGCGGCATTTTTTCTCAGGGTATTGCCCATATTGGTAAAAATCGTAAACCTGAATGGTATTCCATCCTTATCCAGCAACCCGTCACCGTCGGTATCTTCCCATCCGGCTTCTTTAAGAAGCTCCTTTGCCTTTTCAGGATTGTATTCGTATTTTTTCACATTAGGATTATAAGGCCAGGTATTCGGGACATAAGGCCCTGTTGCAGGGCTTCCAAGCCCGAACAGAACAACATCAATAAGCTCGCCCTTGTCTATTGCATAGGCAATTGCCTGCCTTACACGCTTATCCTGAAAAAATGGATGTTTAAGATTAAAACCCATATAGGTATATGCGAAAACCGGATAGCGGAATTTCTGAAAGTTGTTTTTGAAAAAATCCGTGTTTGTCTGCTTTGTATATTGTATCGGCGTCAGCCCCATCATATCTATGCTGCCTGCCTTAAGCTCAAGAAACATGGTTGAAAGGTCGGGGATTAACCTGTAAACATACCTGTCTATGTAGGGCCTGCCTTCAAAATATTCTCTGTAAGAATCAAGAATCAGCTCCTGCCCCGGAGTCCATCTTTTGAGTTTGAACGGGCCGAGGCCAACAGGGTTTCTTGCAAACTCGCTCTTTGTTATATCCGCGTCTTTAAGAAGGTGTTTTGGAAGAACAACAATGCCGCTCCAGGACGTGAGCGCAGGAGCAAAGGGTTTTTCATAGGCAACCCTGAATGTGTATTTATCAACAACCTCTGCTTTTTTAACCTGTAAAAAATCTTCTTTATATGCAGTGGGTGTTTTTTCATTGACAATCGTATCGTAACCGAATTTCACATCATCCGCCGTGAATGCAGCGCCGTCAGCCCATTTCACGCCTTTTCTCAGATGGAATGTTATGACAAGCCCGTCCTTTGAAATATCCCATGATTCTGCGAGGTCTCCGATAACGCTGAGGTCGGTGTCGTATTTTACAAGCCCGTTGAATAATAATCCTGCAATATCATGGGAGGCGCTGTCACCTGCGAGCATCGGAATAAGTATGCTCGGCTCTCCGATGGAGCCGACTATCAGCGCATCTCCGTATGCAGGCTCGTCAGAGTTGTTTTCTGAACTGGTTTTGATTGTCGCAGCAGGTTTCTCTTTACAGCCCAGGATATTGACGGCGATTAAAAGAATTAGAAGAAAAAGAAAGGCCCTTTTTGTCATGCAGGAAAACATGGTGGAATTACTGCCAGCCTATGGGTTCGTAGCCTTTTTCCCTGAGACAACGAAACACAAAATTTTTATAGACCTGACTTGGCTTTGATGACTTTGATATTCCCCTGACCAGGCCGCTGGCGGCTCCGGCTGCGCCTCCTATGCCTGCGCCTTTCCCGATATTCCCTGTCACGGCTCCGGCTGCGCCTCCAACAAATGCTCCGGCAGCGCCTCCAGCTGCCGCACTGCCGGCTGCGCCACCGCCGGGATTTGTCTTGATATATTCATTGGCAAGGCGTTCGCACTCCCCGATATCAATTTCTGCCTGTTCTTTACCAACGGCATTTAAATGAGCATTCGGATACAGCGCCGGACCTCCTTGCATTGCGCATCCTGCAAGAAAGACAAAAATCATTGAAACCAGAAGTAATATTCTAACCATGTTTTCACCTCTTCGCCTTAGTTCCTCGTTATCTTCTGCCCATTTCGTTTAATCAAATATTATACTTGAGAAGAAAAATATATTTCACATCATCTTTGACTTATAAATAATACTCCTTCAGATATTTCCCTGTATATGAGGTTTTGGATTTGATTATGTCCTCGGGTTTTCCTTCAAATATTATCCTGCCTCCCCTTTCTCCGCCCTCGGGGCCCAAATCAATAATCCAGTCTGCTGCCCTTATGACGTCAAGGTTATGCTCTATAACCAGCACTGTATTGCCTGCGTCAACAAGCCTCTGAAGCACGCGAAGCAAAGCCTGCACATCCGTGAAATGAAGCCCCACGGTGGGCTCGTCAAGGATATATAGAATACCATTACCCCCCCATCCCCCCCTTGCTAAGGGGGGGCGAGAGGGGGGTGTAAGTTCAGAGCAGATTTTTATCCTCTGCGACTCGCCTCCTGAAAATGTTGTTGCAGGCTGGCCAAGCCTGAGATAACCCAGCCCGATGTCTTTCATTAATAACAGCCTGCCTGTTATTTGTGGAGTGTCAGAAAAGAAATCTGCAGCCTCGTCAACCGTCATATTCAGGACGTCATTTACATTTTTGCCTTTGTATGAAATCCTCAAAGCCTCCGGCGTATATCTCTTTCCTCCGCACTCTTCGCATGTTACATAAAGGTCTTCAAAAAAATACATCTCCATCTTCTGATACCCTTCGCCCCTGCACGTCTCACACCTGCCTCCGCCTGAGGCGGACGGCACATTAAATGAAAAAAATCCTGGGCCGTATCCGTGAACCCGGGCCTCGTATTGCTCTGCAAACAATTTGCGTATAGGGTCAAACATCTTAAGATAGGTAAGCGCATTTGAACGCGGGCTTTTGCCTATCGCAGTCTGGTCTATAAGTTTTATGTTTCTTATATGTTCCATTCCCAGAATATCTTTATATGGCAATGGAGCATCAGGCTCAACCTTTAAATGTCTTGCCAGCGCCCTGTAAAATGTCTCAACCACAAGGCTGCTCTTGCCTGAGCCTGAAACCCCGGTTACTGCTGTAAGAGCCCCTGTGGGGATTCTAAAGTCAACAGATTTCAGGTTATTGCCGGCAGCGCCGGTCAAGGCTATGAAGTATTTAGGGGTCAGGGGTTGGGGTTTGGTTTTACTAACCCCTAATCCCCAATCCCTAATACCCGTTTTGTTGATATATTGTGCCGTCAATGTATCAGTCTTTAAAAACTCTTCCATTGCTCCTGAAAATACAACCTCTCCTCCATTGCGCCCGCCTCCGGGGCCCAGCTCCACCACCCAGTCGGCAGTTTTGATAATGCTCCTGTCGTGCTCAACGACAATTATCGTATTCCCAAGTTCTGAAAGTTCCGACATGATTTTTGCAATCTTTTCTGTGTCCCTTGGATGAAGCCCGACTGTCGGTTCATCCAGCACATAAAGAGTTCCAGTCAGCAGCGAACTGAGCTGGTTTGAAAGATTTACCCGCTGATATTCTCCTCCTGAAAGCGTCTTGCCCTGCCTGCTGAGACTCAGATAATCAACGCCTACTCTGCTGAGAAACTGAAGTTTAAGGCTTATCTGCCTGAGGAGTTCTTTTGCAAGGTTTCTCTTGAATAGTGATATGTCAGCATCCGTGAAAAACTTTATGAGTCGTGAGACAGGGAGTTCGCACACCCCGGCAATATCAAGGCCGGAAATCTTATACGCAAGCGATTCCTTTTTCAGCCGTTTGCCGTTGCAGGCATGGCAGACAGCAGCCTTTCTGTGCCTGCTCAGAAATACCCTCACATGCAGTTTATACCTTTTTGCCTCAAGCTCCTCAAAAAAATTGTCTATCCCGTAAAAATCATCTGTGCCTTTAAAGAGCTTGTCTTTTTCTTCCTTTGAAAGTTCGTTGAAAGGTTTTTTTATATCAATTCCGGCTTTTTTAGCCCCTGCAAGCATCTGCTTTTTCCACCATTTATATCCTGACTTTTCCCATACGCCTATTGCGCCTTCTGAAAGGGAAAGATACTTATCCGGGATTACAAGGTCTTCATCGTAAACAAGGACATTTCCGAATCCCTTGCATTCGGGACATGCGCCAATAGGATGATTAAAGGAGAAAAGCAGAGGCGAAGGCTCAGGAAGAGAAACATTGCACTCATCGCATACATTCTCACCTGAAAAACGCAGGATGATTTTTTCAGCATCCTGCAGGATTACAACCTCCGCCTTTTCGTTCCCTTCTTTCCATGCCATCTCTATGGAATCCGAAAGCCTCGGCTCATCTTTTATCACAAGCCTGTCAAGGACGACATCATAAGAGGGGTTAGGGGTTAGGGTTTGGAGTTTAGTTTTTTCGCCAATCCCCAATCCCAAATCCCCAATCCCCTTTATCTCTCCATCAACCCATGCCCTGTGAAAACCTCTTTGTTTGAGGCTCTCAAGTGATTCAGCGGAATTGAAGATGATTATTGCCTTGCTGCCTGCATATCTTTCAGTCAATTCTTTGACCACCTGCGACGTATCCCACTTTCTTATCTCTTTTCCGCAAAGCGGGCAGAACGGAGTTGATATTTTTGAATAAAGAATCCTCAGGAGGTCATACATCTCCGTGAGTGTTCCTACTGTTGAGCGCGAGCCCTTTACCGGGTTTTTTTGCTCAAGCGCTATGGCGGGACGTATATTGTAGATTGCATCAACATCAGGCCTGTCAAGTTTTTCAAGGAAAAGCCGGGCATAAGTTGATAGAGACTCAATAAACCTCCACTGCCCTTCTGCAAAGATTGTGTCAAATGCAAGAGATGATTTGCCTGAGCCTGAGACTCCGGTTACTGCGATGACTTTGTCATGGGGAAGGCGGAGCGTGATATTTTTGAGGTTGTTCTGCCGCGCCCCCTCAATTATAAGCTCCCTGTTTGACATCCTGATATTTTAACACGGAAAATGCCGTTCACCCATTTTTGACTGGTATGTGAGCTGAAAAGTCTACGACTCGTAGAGCAGCATCGTTGTAGGACAAATGGAATATCTGTCCTGCTAAACTCCACTTTTCTTATGTTATACTTACTTAGATGCCCATTGAAGATAAGAGGGATAACCATGGTTTTAACGAGAAAGCTACTTGCAGAAATGCTTATAAAATACATAAATAGAGGAATAGACCTATCAGGCATTGTCACATGGTCAGAGGATATGATGAGAGAGGCTGACTTTGAAAGCAGCAGCTTTGAACTTATTAGAGACATCCTTGCCCGCATAGGACTTGCAGATGTCCGCGAGTTCGGTCTCACATGGGACGATTGCTATGGCTACCTGCACAAGCTGGGGTACGATGTAAAGGTGGAACTGGTAGAGGTGTAATAGCCGCCAGCTTTTTGAATTTGTGTTTATTCAATTTTTTTCAAATTCCCCCACGTAGATAATCCGGTATCAGTTTGCGGCAGCGGGGTATTTATTCCGCCGGTGGCGCAGGCTGTTACGGCAAATGCCAATAAAACCATCAAAATCCCTATCTTTGCCATCTTTTTCATTTCCTTATTCTCCTTTTAAAGAACTATTTTCTGCCGAGAGCGGAAATAAAATTTAAAGGCCGATGGCCTATGCGTA
>MNVK01000103.1 GCA_001871685.1 Nitrospirae bacterium CG1_02_44_142 | reverse complement strand
GGGAAAGCAAATGCCAAAAACGATAACTTTACGGTTAGAAGATGAAATTTACAAGAAATTCAGCAATGCTGCAAGCGAAGAACACAGAAGCATGTCCAATCTGATAGAAACACTCGCCTTAAAAAAACTGGATGAAGATATGCTTGTTGATGACTTTGAAATGAAAGAGATATTTTCAAATACAAAGCTGCTTAAAAAGCTTGAGAAGGGGCATAGCCACGCAAAAATGAGAAAGGGCAACCTGATTGGATAAATACAGAATTTTTGAGACTGAACAGTTTCTTGGAGACCTGACACAGGATTTCGAGGGGCAGGGTGAAAAGCTCAGGAAGAAATTATTGGAGTATGTATATCCACAATTGCGTAACAACCCGTATTTCGGGAAAAATATCAAGAAATTAAAAAACTATAAGCCCGATACCTGGCGTTACAGGATAGGGGACTACAGATTTTTTTATGAAATCAATGAGAAGGAAAGAATGGTTTACATGATAGCGGCCGATTCCCGTAAAGATAGTTATTAAAGGTATAAAAAAATACCGTAGAGTTCGATAAGCAGATGAAACTTACAAAAGGCAAAGGTTCTGTCAGGGAAAAGGGAAAAGAAGGTATCACACTCAATTTAGAGAGCAACTTCAACAATGCGAAGGAGTTGTCCAAATTGCTACATTTCGCCCGATATCACAACAGCAAGGTTACCAGTACAGAAATGAACTTCCCCCATTTAACGTTTGATATTAACAAATATGAAAAACAACTTAAAGCTCTATCTTAAATATCACAAAGCAGCCGACAACCTGTTGACGGCACATTCTCTATCTTACCCATCTCTCCAATAAAAACTTCGCTCTTTCTTTATCCAATGGTTATGGCTAATTGAAAGTTTAACTTTCAATTTGACAAGCTACCCTTCAATGCTTATAATAGCCTCATGATAAAAAGGACACTCGCAGAAAAGCTTGTTCTGCTTGCAAAGCAGTTTCCTGTCATCTCAATTATGGGGCCGAGACAATCAGGCAAAACAACCCTTGCCCGAATGGTCTTCAATCGTCACGACTATATTACACTCGAAGACCCTGATGAGAAGGAGTTTGCCCTGAGTGATCCAAAAGGTTTTTTGAGGAGATTTGCAAAAGGAGTCATCCTTGATGAGATTCAGAAAACACCTCAACTGCTTTCATATATACAGGGCATTGTCGACAGAAATGGCTTTCCCGGAAAATTCATTCTTACAGGTTCGCAGCAGTTCCATTTAATGGCTAAGGTAAGCCAGACACTTGCGGGGAGAACCGCAATCACATATCTTCTGCCATTCAGCATCGCTGAATTAACCAAAAGAAAACCGCTTAACCCGTATGCCTTTGACCTTCAGCCTGAAACAAAAAAGCAGCCTTTATTTAACCTTGCGGCAATACTTTATCAGGGATTTTATCCGAGGATTCATGACAAGGGTCTCGATGCCCATGACTGGCTCTCTGCATATTACAGAACGTATGTTGAGAGGGATGTAAGAGATATCATAAACATCGGCAATCTTAATGCATTTCAGGCATTTGTCAGGTTATGTGCCGGAAGAACAGGACAATTACTCAATCTCTCGTCGCTTGCATCAGATTGCGGCATCTCCCATACAACAGCCAGACAATGGCTCTCAGTCTTACAGGCCGGATTCATTGTATATCTGCTGCAGCCTCACTATGCAAATTTCTCAAAGAGGATTATAAAAAGTCCAAAGTTATATTTCCTTGATTCAGGACTGCTGTGTTATCTCCTGAGAATAAGGCAACCTGAGGATATAGTAACGCACGCATTAAAAGGGTCGATATTTGAGAGCTTTATTGTATCAGAGTTATACAAGGCATTTTCTCATATAGGCGAGATTCCACCGCTCTATTACTGGCGTGACAGAACAGGGCATGAGGTGGACTTAGTAATTGACACAGGCAAAAAGCTTATACCTGTTGAGATAAAATCAGGCGAGACAATTGCAGATTCATTTTTCAATGGATTGAGATACTATATGTCATTAAAAGGCAACATCTCTGAAACCGGAGTTGTAGTATACGGTGGTGATAAGTCTTATAAAAGGGATAAGTTTGTTGTTAGAACGTGGTTTCAGTGTTCTTAATTTTTTCATTATCTCTTTAATCTACCCTCCCCATCTCTCCAATAAAAACTTCGCTCCTTCTTTATCCAACGGCTGGTTTCCTGAGCCGCACTGGGGGTCTTGAATACAGGACGGGCATCCTTCTTCGCAGGGACATTCCGATATAACCGCCAGCGCTGTCTTAAACCACTCATCCATAACATCAAACGCCCTTTTTGTTAGCCCTATTCCGCCTTCATATCCGTCGTATATAAAGATTGCCGGCTCTTTAAATGCCGGATAAAACGGATAACTCAGGCCGCCGATGTCTCCCTTATCGCATAAGGCACAAAGGGGCATACACGCTATTGAGGCATGCTCAAAGGCATGGAGGCTTCCTGCAAGGTCATAGCCGAGAGCTTTCATGTCATCCTCTGTATCCTTATCTATCCTTAACCACAATCCCTCTGTATCAAAAATATATTCGGGCATATTGAGGTCATGCCTTGAGAGCCTGGTCCTGTCAAAGATATTTTTCCTGTCATAGCCTGTCACCCTGTTTTTCATTCTTAATCTGCCTCTGAAAACTTCCATGCTTCCGAGCTTCCTGACTTCCATCTCTTCAATAACCTCTGTCTCATCCTTTGCGCGCGCCTGAGTGTAATACAGGACGTCAACCTCCTTGCAGATAACCTTTCTTTCTTCAATCAGGAGTTCCGATACCCTGTACTGCCTTCCGCGGTGGAGATAGATTGCGCCCGGGAATGCCTCTCTGAAAATCCTGGTTCCGCTCAAGTCTCCGATATGCCTTCCTGATTCATCCACTATATCAAAAGGCCTTCCGATGGCCCTAATTTCAACCTCTCTGTGAGGCGTCCTGCTTCTTGAAAACCAGATGCCGCCTCTTTTGCCGGGATTCAACATGCCTTCCTGAACAAGCTCTTCTATCAAAGGCCTAAGTTTTTCAGTGTCATAAACGCTGTCTCCGGCTTTCAGATATATCTCGGATGCGGCGCAGGGAAGATGCTTTTTAATGATATTCTTGTTCTCAGGGTCTATGACTCCGGCCTCGTGAGATTTTTCAAAGAAGGCGTCTGGATGCCTCATAAAATACTGGTCCAGCGCATCCTGAATCGCAATCATCGCAATCAAAGATTCCTGTCCCTCTCTTCCAACCCGTCCTGCCCTCTGCCAGGCGCTTGATATTGAACCGGGATAACCTGCAAGGATGCAGACGTCAAGCCCGCCTATATCAACCCCGAGTTCCAGGGCGCTTGTTGAAACAACGCCGAGAAGGTCGCCGCTGAAGAGTTTCTGCTCTATCTCTCTTCTTTCCTTCGGCAGGAAACCTGCGCGATAGGGGCTGATTTTTCCGGCAAACTGAGGAGCCCTGTCAACAGTCCACTTATAAATAAGCTCTGTAATCTTCCTCGCCTTTGTGAATACAATGGTCTTCAAGCCAGCCTCAAGGCATTTGATGAATAGAGCGGTTGCCTCTGTATAAGGGCTTTCATGCGCCGGGTTTATGAACATGAAGTGTTTCCCCGCGCTCGGAGCGCCGCTTTCCAAAACTGTCTTAAAAGGCAGTCCGATGAGTTCCTCTGCCAGGCTCTTCGGATTTGCAATCGTAGCTGAACAGGCAATGAACTGAGGGTTTGAACCCCGGTAATTGCATATCCTTCTGAGCCTCCGCAATACATGCGCTACATTAGAACCAAACACCCCGCGTAGTGTGTGGATTTCATCAACAACAACATATTTGAGATTCTTGAAAAACCCTTCCCATTTTGCATGAAAGGGGTTTATTGCAAGATGGAGCATATCAGGGTTTGTGAATATGACATTAATGCGCGGTGGAAATTCTGTTTCCCCTGTAAGTCCCTTTTGAAAAGCCGCTCGTATCTTTCCCCTTCTGTATGCTGTTGTATCTCCGTCATAGACCTCAGCACAGCGTAAGGGGGATTTTGTCCCCACCCCCCTATGTCCCCCCTTGCCAAGGGGGGAATTAAAGGGGGGTGAGATACCAATTTTATCGCAAAGCTCATTCAGATTTTTCACCTGGTCCTGCTCCAGTCCTTTCAGAGGGAAGATATAAAGGGCTGTGGTTTCAGGATTCTCCATTATGGATTCAATAACAGGTATGTTATAGATGAGGCTTTTTCCGCTTGCAGTAGGAGTCATTACAACAACGTTCTCGCCCTGCCTGATTAAATCAATTGCCTCAACCTGATGACTGTAAAAAAGCCTTATCCCCTGTCCGGAAAGAACGTCCCTAAGTTTCTCATTGAGGTCCAGCCTCATGTATTTCGGCTCAAGAGGATGGATGTATTTGTGGTTTGCTATTGTTTCGCTGAATCTCTTGTTTTTCTGGAGGGATTCAATCAGGCTGAAAATTGACATCTGCTAATGGATTCCTCTAAGAGTCTTCATCTTCCGGCCAGCCATGCTTGCCTATCAAAGGCACAAACACACACGGCACATGAGTTTGCTCCGAGACGCCTTCTTTGGATTTCTTTACAATCAAAAGCTGCTGCGAAAACCGTATTCCAACCGGGGCAATAATGACGCCTCCGTCAGCCAACTGTTCCATCAACGGCGCAGGAATCCCGGGCGAACCCGCTGTTATCAGTATCCTGTCAAAAGGAGATTCTTCAGGCAGGCCGAGCGTGCCGTCGCCTGTTATGACATGAACATTAATATATCCCAGCGCCTGAAATCTCTCCTCTGCCTTTTTAGCAAGCAAGGCCTTTCGCTCTATTGTAAAAACCTCTCTGGAAAGCTCTGCCAGGATTGCCGCCTGATAACCCGAACCTGTCCCTATCTCCAGGACTTTTTCATTCCCCTTAAGCTCCAGGAGTTCTGTCATTACCGCAACCATATACGGCTGCGATATTGTCTGTTCATCACCGATTGGAAGAGCCATGTCGTCATAAGCCTTGTGCTGCATATAATCATCAACAAAAATATGCCTCGGCGCCTTTCTCATTGCAGAGAGCACGCGTTCATCCTTTATTCCCCTCGGAATAAGCTGGGTATCCACCATCAAGTCTCTCAGTTTCTTAAAGTCTTCCATTGTATTTCAGTGTCAGTGTCAGTTTTTAGTGTCAGTTCTTACTTAACACTGTCACTACTCACTGACACTTTGAATCTCACATCCTCCTCAGTATTTCCCTTGCTGCCATCACCCCTGACGCCGACGCCTGAATCAGCCCCCTGCTCACGCCTGCGCCGTCTCCGACGGCAAAAAGATTTTTAACCTCTGTCTCAAGGTTTCCGGTCAGCTTCAACTGCATTGAATAAAATTTAACCTCCACTCCGTAAAGAAGCGTATGTTTTGAATTTACTCCGGGCGCAATCTTATCCAGGGCGTCAATCATCTCCAGGATATCTGAGAGATAACGGTAAGGCAGGACAAAACTCAGGTCTCCGGGAGTTGCATCTTTCAGAGTGGGCTGGACCATTCCTTTTGCTATCCTTGCACGCGTTGAGCGCCTTCCCATCTGCAGGTCTCCAAGTCTCTGGACAATAACGCCCTTGCCGATAAAGTTAGCAAGCCTCGCAATATATCTTCCGTAAGAAATGGGCTCGTCAAACGGCTCTGTAAATACTGTGCTTACGAGGAGGGCAAAATTTGTGCTGCCGGTTTTTCTGCCGGCATAGCTGTGCCCGTTCACTGTCCAGAGGCCCTTCAGATATTCTTTTACGACCTCGCCGTAAGGGTTAACGCAAAAGGTTCTTACCTTATCGTCAAATTTTTTTGAATAGAAGATTAATTTCGGCTCGTATGTAATGCTCGTAAGATGCTCAAAAACAGAGGCCGGGACTTCAACCCTTACCCCTATGTCAACAGGGTTCTGCAGCAGGGTAAGATGAAGACGCCTGGATTCCTTTTCAAGCCACCTTGAACCTTCCCTGCCCGGAGCCAGTATCACATAATCAGAATAGATTTTATCTCCGTTTTTGAGCCTGATTCCAACAGCCCTGCCCTTTTCTACAAGAACACTTTCAGCATCCGCTCCGAACAACGTTTCAACTTTATCATTAAGCGACTTTTTTACCCTCTTCAGTAAAACCCTGCACCGGTCCGTGCCTATATGCCTTATCCTGGAAGGCACAAATACCATATCATTTTTAGATGCAAGCCTCTCTATCTTCTGAATTTCCTCTCTGCTTCCTCCGTAAGCCTTTTTAGGGGCGCCGTATTTAATGTAGATGCTGTCGGCATAATCTATTAATGACTGAAGCGTATCCCTATCTGTATATCTTAAAAGAAATCCACCGATATCAGGCGAGAGGTTCAACTTGCCGTCGCTGAAGGCCCCGGCTCCGCCCCATCCACTGAGAAGAGAGCACTCAGGGCAGGCCTTGCAGGATACATCTTTTATCATCATCGGGCATTTTCTCTGGTCTATATCCCTGCCCTTTTCTATGATGAGTATCTTTGCATTCTTCTTTTTACCGACAAGTTCAAGCGCGGAAAAGATACCTGCCGGGCCTGCGCCTACTATTATGATATCGTATTTCTTCATCAATTCTAAAATTCAAACTTTAAAAGTTTTGCATTTTGAATTTATTTTATGCCCCGAGCTGCTCGGGGGAACAAGGTTTTCTGCAAAAACTCCAGCGCGCTGTAATTCGTCAGGTCCAGGTGTATGGGCGTTATGGAGACATAGCCTTTCTGAACGGCGTCAATATCTGTGTCCTCTCCGTGCTCCCAGTAAGGAGTGCCTCCCCCTATCCAGAAATGCTTTTCTCCCTTCGGGTCGTAGGTCTCCTGTATAGCATTGTCATAGATGCGTTTCCCCTGCCTGGTGAATTTTACGCCGTAAATGTTTTCTTTTTTTACATTCGGCAGATTAATATTAAGAAGGGTATCGTAAGGCAGAGATTTTTCAAGCGCATACCTGGCGATTTCAAGCGCATAGTAAACCGCTGTATCAAAATGAAAATTCTTTTCGCCCACTATTGAGACGGCAAATGACGGGATTCCCATGATGGTGCCCTCTATCGCCGCCGAGACAGTGCCTGAATAGGTAATATCGTCTCCGACATTCCCGCCCTTGTTAATGCCTGAGACAATGAGCGCAGGCCTTTCCGGAAGGAGTTTGTTAACGCCTATTGCAACACAGTCCGTGGGAGTTCCGTTGACTGCATAAACATGTTCCCTGAGTTCTTCCACTTTCAGCGGTCTGTGCATTGTTAATGCGTGGCTTACAGCGCTTCTTTCCCTGTCAGGCGCAACGATATAGGCGTCTCCAAGTTCCTTCATGGCCATGAAAAGCGCAATAATCCCCTGAGAATGCACTCCGTCATCATTTGTGACCAGGATAACAGCTCTACGAGTCGTGACCATTAGATATTGTATCACAATCTGAAACTAAGCTGGCACAGGGCTATAAACTTAGAATTATTGTGAAATTCATATTCTTTTCATAATTTGTCTGCTATAATTTATCTAAAATGAAAACGACTAAACTGCTGCCTATAATCATATTGATAAGTTTTGCAATCCTGGTCCAGAACACCTGCCCCTATGGATTTGCAGCCAAGACGGCGTTTGCAGCTCCCCGGGCCCAGGACTGCCCTTTCAAAAAGTGTCACACTGCTCCGTCAAAAGAAGGCAGCTCTCCTGCTGAGAATTCCGGCAAAGCCTTGTTTCCAGCTTTTGTTTTGTCCATGCCGGAAGCGCAGGCTGCAATCCATTGCTTTGCGGTTAACAGGGAGCATTCCCTTTTTTCTTCCAACAATTATAAAGACCCCTTCAAAAAACCTATCATAAAACCTCCTGCCGTTTAAACAGCATTACAACCGGAAAGCGCCCTGTGATTTTGCGCGGGGCGGATAGTATTTTCCAAACAAAATAATGCAGGAGGTTTCAGATGAATAAAAAAAAGACAATCCTGAACAGCGCCATTGTGCTCTACTTCATTATCGGCCTTGAGATATTAATTATGATAAGCCCTTTCGCGGGGTTTTTCTATTCGGTGTTTAACCCCTTTTTGCTTGAAATAGCCAAATACCCTGCCACACGGTGGCTTAGCGCTTTTTTCCTTCCACACATGATTGTGCCGCCCGATGCTTTTCTGAAATTCGTCCGCATCCTGGGGTCGGTTCTTTTCGTTGGAGGGATGGCGCTTTTCCTTATCTGCGCATTTCAGATATACGCAAACAAGTTTTTGAAAAAAGGCGCTGTGGTAAAAGGCGTCTACTCATTTATCAGGCATCCCCAGTATCTGAGCCTTGCCATAGCAGGTATCGGCCTCTCCATTCTCTGGCCGAGGTTCCTTGTTGTGGTTCTATGGCTTGCAATGGCGCTGATATACTACTTTCTGTCACAGGATGAAGAAAAAAGAATGCTCAGGGCGCATGAGGCTAACTACAGGCAATACATTGGGCAAACAGGAATGTTTCTGCCGAGGCCTATAGAAAAGGCAATCCTGCCTCAGAGTGCGGCAGGCAAGGCCGGAGTCTTTATTATGCTTTCAGCCGCTGCCCTCGGGGCCGCCTTCTTTCTGAGGGCCTATACGATATCGCATCTTCCTGTCTGGCATGATAAAAATGTGGTTGTCATGTCCATCCTTGATGAAGACAAGTTCAAAATAGAGCACCGGATGCCCGACATCCTCAGGATGGATGCAATCAAGACACGGCTGAACGATAAGGACAAATATCTTGTCTATTTCCTGCCGCCTCACTATATTATGCAGGGGCTGCTTGCAGATACAGGAGGCGACTGGAGGCTTTACAAACAGCACCACACAATATCCATGATTACCGACTGGATATTCCATCCCTTCAGCCATCTCAGCGAAGCGCATCATGGCACGCATTCAGGCATGCAGCATGAAGCGCATTCAGGCAATGGCGGAGTGTCAAAAAGGTTAATATTTCTGAAGATTGAGAATGTTAAGGGTGAAAGATATAACGATGTGTTCTCCATAAATGTGCGGCGCATCCCGCAGTTTATGGTTGACATGGATATACATAATATGCAACTGTTTGATTTAAAGGAACTCCCCGGCGATACAGGCTGGGGCAGTGTTCCAACACCCGTGTTTTAAAAAGTAAGGGGGCAGGACTAACGTCCTGCCCCCTTAGAGAAAAAGTTTTTGAAACAGCAACAGACAAAGGGTCAGGTCTTGCAAGCCCTGACCCTAAAAACTTAGTTTTAACATAGAAAGCGGATATGAAAGAGATTTCCCTGAAGAACATTTTTTTGGTTTTTTTAAAAATGGGCGCCTTCGCCTTTGGAGGGGTCTATTCCATGCTGGCCTTTTTTGAAAAAGAGCTTGTACAAAAGAAGAAATGGCTTACCCACGAGGAGTTCGCCGAAGGCGTCGTCATCGGCCAGTTGACGCCCGGGGCTCCCATAGTAAATACAGGCATATTCATAGGCTATACACTGAAAAGATTGAAAGGCGCCCTGGCGACTGTTGCAGGGCAGGTTCTGCCGGCATTTTTTCTGGTATTGATTATTGCCTATCTCTATATTAAATACAACGACATTGCGCTTATTCGTTCTATACTCAAGGGGATTGGAGCGGCGGTTGTGGGACTCGTGGCCTCTGTTGTTTACAGCATGGGCAAGAAATTTCTGACAAGCTACAAAAGCATATCCTTTGCTGTCATAGCATTTTTATGCCTCGCTATATTTAAACTGAATCCAATAGTTTTAATCGTTATCTCCGGTATCGGAGGTTTGCTGGTTTACAGGGAAGGGAGGCTTTGATGGAGATACTTAAATTCCTCTGGACTATCTTCTATATAAACCTTTTTACTATCGGCGGCGGATATGTCATGATTCCACTCCTCCAGAGAGAGATAGTTGACCATTACCATTGGCTTACAAATAAGGAGTTTATTGACAGCATCGCCATAGGCCAGCTTACGCCGGGGCCGCTTACAATAATGAATGCATTTATCGGTTACAAAGTTTTTGGTTTTTGGGGTTCAGCCGGCGCCGTCGTGAGCACCTATCTGCCTTCTATAATCATCGTGACGATTGTAAGCCGCTACTATGTGCAGTTCAGAAACGCATGGATTGTAAATGCAAGCTTTCAGGGAATAAGGCCCGCAGTGATGGGCTTACTCGCGGCTGTTGCGATAACCTTAGGGAAAGAGTCTCTGGTAGATATTCCAACGGCCCTGATTGCGCTTGGCAGTTTTTCTCTCATCGCCTTCACAAAAACAAGCCCCACCTTTTTAATACTCGGCGCAGGGATATTAGGCGCGCTGATATATTAGGTGTAAACTATCTTTAGAAGGGCAAACAGAAAATAGCTTTTTTATGAACCCTGGATTGTTTTAATGAAAGGAGTTGATTTATGTCATTAATAACCGCAGAGGATATTCAAAAAAAAATGGCTCTTGGGATTAATGTGTTGCACGTTTTTCTTTATCAGAGCCAAAGACAGGGAATATCTTGTCCATTATCCAGAACAACACAAACGGCATAACAAAAATACTGACAGCTCCGCCCAGCCCTTCCTTAAACGTCTCCCAGTCGTGCGGAATTATCGGCATGTGATAGTGCATATACCCTGCAAATGACAGTGAAAAGGCCTGACCTCCTATAACGACATTCCACCTCATCATAAAAACTCCGAACAGAACGAGAGCAACGCCAACAACCGCCCTCTTGATAGAGAGGTTCGGCAAAAGTAAAAGTATAAAGGGGATAAGATTCCCTATTGTATATTGCAGGATGAATATATTAGTAAAGTCCTTTTCGTAAATAATGGTTCTCAAAACATCCCATGATTTCACTGCTGTATACCCCCTGAAAATAAGGTCCAGGAGTTCAAGGCTTATCGCAAAAATAAGGAAAAAGAGAAGATATTTTGCTGTCATGCGAATTACGTTTATCTCAACACCGCCTATCTCCTCTCTTGTCTGAAAACGATAAGCCGCCCGGCTTCTTTTGCGCACAGCCACGAACTTCCGTATTTCCATCGTTACTATATATGTAAGCAGGCACAGCGCAATGCCCGATACTATTGCAGACATTATGAATATAACAGGCATCAGCGGAGTCATCCAGAGCGCATTAGCCTTAACAGAGCCGAATATAAAACCTGCATAGCCGTGAAGGAAACAGGCGACAGGGATTCCCACGCCTGCAAGTATTTTTATTGCCTTTTCGTCCCTCTTAAGCGATTCCTCGCTTATGTCATAGGCTCCGAGCGTAAGAGTACAGAATATCACAAACTTTATCCATTCAAGCAGAGTCTTATCTTTCTTTTCCTTCAGCGGAAGCGATACCTCAACAAAGCGCTTTCTGTATAAAAACCAAAGTTCAGAGGCAACTATTGCCCCATAGCCGGAAAAAACTATCCCAAAGGCCGCGATTGCAGATGTGAAATGCGGCGTCATAAACACATGCATGCCCCTAAAAGGCTGCATCAGGTGGAAAAGCAAAGGCATCGGGGCAGCAAAGAGAAGGGCAAATGAGAATACAAGCGCAAAACGCGCCATATCCTTTAACTGCTTTATCCCAAAAACATGGTAAAGGGATGAAAGGACAAAGGCCCCCGCAACAAGACCTGTCATGAAAGGATACATAACAATTTGCACGCTCCAGTAGATATACTCATTCGGATAGACAAAGAGTTCCTTAAGCGTCCAGAGTTCACCGTGAACCATAACTACCTAACCTCCTTGTCAATGCCCAGATAAAAGACCTGAGGTTTGGTCCCGTATTCTTCTTTTAGTATGCCAACCCTCTCTGTCATGATAATCTTTGCTACAGGGTCATCGGGGTCTTTTATATTTCCGATAAGCCTTGCGCCAAAAGGGCACGCCTGAACACACGCGGGCTTCATCCCCTTTGTTATCCTGTGATAACAGAAATTGCATTTCTCGGCAGTTTTGTACACAGGATGAAAGAATCTCACTCCGTAAGGACAGGCCATAATGCAGTATCCGCATCCGATGCACCATTTTCTGTCTACAAGAACCACTCCGTCAGGAGCCTGGTATGTAGCGCCCACCGGACACACCTGCACACATGGGGGATTTTCGCATTGGTTGCAGAGTTTAGGCACAAAGTATGCCTTCTTTATATCCTCGTTTTTTATCTCCTGATATTTTCCAAGCCCCATATCAATCTTCGGTGTAGCAAAGCCGTCCCTTGCGCCCTTCGGTGAATCTGCAAACACCTGCCCGTCTTTTGTGACCACATATCTTTCAACCCATGTTCTCGTCACATTGGCGTCATAAGGAATCTCATTTTCGTTCTTGCAAGCCTTAACGCAGAAACCGCATCCTACGCACTTGTATGTGTCAATCAGGAATACCCATCTTACCCCGGGCTTCCCGGATTTATCCGCAAAAAGCTTTTTCGGATCTATTATCTCAAAAGCTGCAAGGGGTAATGCTGCGCAAGCGATTCCCTTGACGGTATTCTTCAGAAATTCCCGTCTATTTATCATTTCATCCCCTCCGGAGAAGGTTTATGCGGATTGTGACACATGACACATTCAATCCCGGCATTATGCCTGTCAGGGTCTATGCCTCTTATATTCGCCCTGTTGCTTGTAGGATACGGAAGATATGAGTGGCACCTGAGACACAGCCCCCTGCTTTTATCAATTGCAAGTTTCGCCGGATTCTCAGGATGGCCTAAAGCAGGGCCGTGGCAGTTCTCACACTGGATAATTGCATGGGGCGTTTTTTCAATGCTCTCATACTTGTCAGAATGGCATGTCTTACAGTATTCCCTGCCCTGATACTTAACCTTAACATTCTTCCAGTCTTCAATATTGCCCGCCCTGTACCAGCCATACATATAGCCCCTCTCATGCACGCCAAAATCCTTCGGTACATAAAAGGCTCTGATAACAAGCACAACGGCCGCCATACCGATTACTGCAAAGAGAGGCCGCCAGACATGATTTTTCATAATTGGCTACCCTTTCGCTTAATGCCCACAGTTAAATTATAGGCCATTTAAAACTATGAACCAATAAATTTTCTTGGTTCCCTATATTCATGGCACTTCACGCATTCTTTTTTGGCGCTTTCGTTTGTCACGCGCCAGGAATGAGGCTTATGACATTCCTTGCACTTCATCCCCATGCTCTTGACATGCAGTCCGTGCTTCCCAACATTCGGAATATTTACGTGGCAGTTCAGGCAATTACCCCAGTCGGGCCTTACTGCCTCGTGAGGCTTGTGACACTCGTAACAGTTGAACTGCATTGGAGCGTCAGCAGGCACCTTTATCTTTATAGCCTTTTTAACTGTTGCTGATGACGGCTGGAAAAACTTAACATCTATGGCGCCGTCAGCAATCAGCTCTTTTCTGACAGCTTCTTCTCCATGGCAGAAAAGGCATTTCTTCCTTCCCGGCCTTAAATCCTTTGTGCGGTCCGTATGACAGTTAAGGCAGGGGAGTTTTTCCATGCCTGTGCCGTGAACCTGCTTGTCTTTATGGCATGTATTGCAGAACCTTTCCTCCGGCAGGAACTGATGTATCTTATAACCGTGGCACTTTGCACATTCCACCTGTTCGGTGAACATATGTTTTGCATGGTAACGGGAACGGTTGATTTTCCGGGCTTCAGGATACTTCGCGTTTGTCTCCCAGTGGCAGTTAACACAGCGTTTCCACGGCACAATAATCTTGCCGTGTCTCGGTTCCACTTTCTTCTGCCCTAAAACAGCAAACCTGTAAAGCTGAACAACCTGGTCCTTTTTGGTGGAATGGTGGCACTCATGACAGTTGACTACATTATGTTTGCTCTTGGCCCATGCCTTGTTAGCGTCGTCATGAACATGGCAGAACATACAGGCAGCCGGGTCATGCTCAAAATAATCGTTTATCTTATAACCTACAAGGCCTACGCCTATTAAAAAAGACAAAAAAGCGATGGCCGTAATTATCTTGGCCTTACGCGAAACCTTCTCTGAATACCACTTAATCAACTTATCTAACAAATTGAATGGATTAAACATTAAAAACCCTCCGCTTTACTTTTGAATATTAATCTGCATGCAGCTTCAAGGCTGTTAAATCTAACACAAGAACAAACAAATGTCAAAAAATAGAAAGCGCCTTTAAAAATTCACCCCCTTCCCAAATCATTTTAAATGTGATAGCATTAAGAACACTTTTCCTGCTTGTCCCGTTTAGAGTTAAATCTCTAACGGGGCCTAATTCAAAACCGGGGGGCTTTAAATTTAATGGATGGACTTACCTACAAAAAGGCCGGCGTTGATATTGATGAGGGCGACAGGTTTATAAGCCTGATTTCTCCTCTCGCCAGAAAAACCTTCAGGCCCGAGGTCTTGACAGGAATAGGCTCCTTCAATGCGCTCTTTAAACTTGACACTGATAAATACAAACAGCCCGTGCTTGTCAGCGGCACAGACGGCGTGGGCACAAAGCTGAAGATAGCGTTCATGATGGACAAACACGACACAGTCGGCATTGACCTGGTTGCCATGTGTGTTAATGATATTCTTACAAGCGGAGCAGAGCCTCTGTTCTTCCTGGATTATTTTGCGACAGGCAAACTTAAGCCTGAAAAAGCGGCAGAAGTCATTAAGGGGATAGCAGAAGGATGCAAGCAGGCGGGCTGCTCTCTAATAGGCGGAGAGACTGCGGAGATGCCGGGCTTTTATCCTGAAGGCGAATACGACCTCGCTGGCTTTGCCGTGGGAGTGGTTGATAAGGATAAAATAATAAACGGTTCTGATATAAAAGAGGGCGATGTTCTCCTAGGGCTTGCGTCAAGCGGGCTTCACAGCAATGGATATTCCCTGGCAAGAAAACTGTTTTTTGACATAAAGAAAATGGACGCCTCTGCATATATCCCGGAACTCGGAACCTCTCTCGGAGAAGAACTCCTTAAACCGACAAGGATTTATGTGAAGGCATTTAACAGTATAAAAGCCAAAATCAAGGTAAAGGGCATGGCTCACATTACAGGCGGAGGCATTTCAGGGAATCTGCCGAGGATATTCCCTGATAGAGTAAGCGCCGTCATCAATGAACGCTCATGGACTCCCCCTCCGATATTTCACATCATAAAAGAGCTGGGCCAGGTGCCCCTTGACGATATGAGGATGACTTTTAATATGGGAATAGGGTATATTATTGCCATCCCCGGGGATGAAGCAAAAAATGCCATAGCTATTTTAAACGCAGCGGGGGTTGATTCTTTTGTGATAGGCAATATTGAGTCCGCCTCAGGCGGAGGAGGTCATGGCGTAAGATATGCATAAAATAAGATTTTTGCTTAAAAAGGCGTTTACTCCTATAACAATAATGATAATCCCCCACAGCAGCAGAAAACCTTTCAACCTTAAGATGCCTTCTATCGGCATATTCATTTCAATACTCCTGTGGCTGATTGGAACGGTCTATGTCTTCTCAATAGCTGTTGACAAGCTTGAATATTACAGGATGCAGGAGAAGGTGCAGTATTATTCCAGCCAGTTTACGGAAATGAAGTCAACAATGTCCGCGCTTAAAAAAGCGGAAAGTGAGTTCAGAAAACTCTTTTCTCTAAAGTCCAAAGAGAAGGTTCTTGAAAACGTGGACACATCAGACAGCGGCTCAATTGATATGGAGGCGCTCAAACAGCAGATAAAAAAGACGGTTGAAGACGTCGGCGATATAAGGGATTATCTGAGCCAGCAGAGGGACCTCTTTATGGCAATGCCCAAGGGCTGGCCCATCGTAGGAAATGTAACCTCACCCTACGGGAAAAGAAGGCATCCTATAACCGGCAAAGACGATTTTCATTCAGGGATGGATATAAGCGCCGCCCCGGGCAATCCTGTTAGAGCCACTGCTGACGGCATAGTGAGTTTTTCCGGATGGAACGGCGGCAGCGGCAACCTGGTAGTTATTGAGCACGGCTTCGGATTTTCAACCTTTTATGCCCATAACAAAATGACTGCGGTTAAGGTAGGCCAGCGTGTAAAAAAAGGGGACGTCGTATCCTATGTCGGCTCTACCGGAAATACAACAGGGCCCCATCTTCATTACGAAGTATGGAGAAACGGCAGCCCTGTTAATCCTAAATCTTTTATTGAAGGGAGGAGTTAACAAATGGGTTCAATTGGTTCAATGGTTTCAATGTTTTCAAAGAATACGGAAAGGCTTGAATCATTTATCGGCGTCAACAGTAATTTCAAAGGCGACATAAAGACACAGGGGACCCTGCGCGTTGACGGCACAGTTGAAGGCAATATTGAAACTGACTGGCTCATACTCGGAGAAACAGCGCAGCTCAGGGGCGATGCTTCAGCAAGGGGCATTATTATAGGCGGCAAGGTTGAAGGCAATATTAAGGCCACAGAGATAATAGAGATAAAGGCAAAAGGCGAAGTCCGCGGCGAGCTGACTACAACCAAACTTTTTATTGCGGAAGGCGCAATAT
>MNVK01000054.1 GCA_001871685.1 Nitrospirae bacterium CG1_02_44_142 | reverse complement strand
CATCTGATCTCCGGTACGAAGGTGCTTTTAAGAACCGGCACCCACTCAGGCTTTGCCATCAACCCTGAAATAACATATCCGAAGTACAAAAGGCATGCAAATAAAAGTATCTTTTCAACAAACCGGTAACTTCCTTTTGTGACCAGTATCCATATGGAAATTGCGCCAACGGGTATCATTATGTATTTACTCAACCCGAGTATCTCCATACTTGCTGCCCAGCCTGCAAGATTGGCAACTGTGTTCCCAAAGTTAGCGATGAGGAGGCCTAACATCATGAAAAATGCAGCCTTTATCCCATAGTTTTCCCTGATAAGGTCGGAAAGCCCTTTCCCTGTTATTACGCCCATGCGGGCTATCATCTCCTGTATTACAACAAGGGCTACTGTTGTTGGTACTAATGTCCATAATAAAGCGTAACCAAAACGTGCGCCGGCAACAGAATATGTTGTGATGCCGCTTGCGTCATTATCTATATTTGCAGTTATTATTCCGGGTCCCATAACTGCAAGGAACAGGGCTATTTTCCTGTAGAGGCTCACACCTTCCTCCTCTTGCGTTTTGCCGCCGGCGGCAGAATCCTGTCAATAATATCATCCACCGCAACAATGCCGAGGATAAACCCTTCGCTGTCAACAACCGGAAGCGCGACAAGGTTATACTTTGATATAATACCGGCAACCTGCATCTCATCTGTCTCAGGCGTGACTGTCTTGAACTTGGTTACCATAATATCCGACAGCTTTGTTTCAGGCGGCGAGAGAAGAAGTTCCCTGAGCGACACCACACCTTTGAGTTTCTCTTCAGCATCCGTTACATATATGTAATAGATGGTCTCAACTTCTTCTGCATCTCTTCTGAAGCTTTCAATGGCTTCTTTTACGCTCGTTTCAGGCCTGTATGCTATAAACGCATTTGTCATAATACCGCCTGCTGTGTCTTCTTCATGCCCCATAAGTTCCTGAATGTCCTCTGCATCCTCTTTTTCAAGGCTGCCGAGAATCTCCTGCGCCTTTTCTGCGGACAGGTCGCTTATGACGTCAGCGGCTTCATCAGGAGGCATCTCCTCTATTATGTCAGCAGCCTTATCAGTATCCATCCCTGTTATTATTGCCGCCTGTGTATCAGGCTCAAGTTCTGAAAGCGCCTCAGCGGCAGTTTCTGCATCAAGGCCCTTAAACAGAATAGCGCCCTCTTTGCGAGAAACCTGGCTTATTATCGCCGCCAGGTCCGCCGGGTGCAGTTCTGCCACCATCTGCCTCGTAACCGTGAGCGATATCGCAGTAAGTTTTGGTTCCAGAGGCTGGATATAATTCCAGCTTATAAGATTATGCGGCAGGCTCATCCTGAGAAACCCCATCAAATCTTCTCCGCCTCTTTCAACTCCAAGCCTCCTCATTATTCCCCTCATCCCCACATCAACAGCTAAAAGCACGGCCTCTGTGTTAAGCCCTTCAAGCTTGACGTCGTTCACCCTCACAACCTTTGCTCCATTTGCGTCAACTATCTGCTTATCAAAAATATCCCTGGCCACCAGGAGGTCTTCCTCTCTGAGTTCGTAGGACTGAAGCCCTGCGCCGTAAATATTCGCAGCGATTATCCTTTTGTTAAATATGCTCAAATCACTCCAGGGGAGATTAAAGAGCTTTCTTTTTTTCTCTATGACAAGGCTTGAAATCTTCGGCAGCGGCTCGCCTTTAACAACAACCAGGTCCTTCACCCTGCCGAGTTCCTCGCCTCTCGGGTCCAGGACAGGCTTTCTTAATATTTCACTTACAAAAAGTTCGCTGAAAAACGGCATCGCTCCTCCGCAATGAAGTTTCTGTGCTTAGTGTCTGTGTCAGTAAGAAACTAACACTGGTAACCGACACTGACACTGCTTTTAAAGTATAGCTTACTGGTTTTTATTTCAGCAATATGAAAATATGGAGCAAACTTAGATTAGGGGACGGCAAGGCGAGTCCCGACAAGAGCGGGATTGAGCGGTTTTATGAACGGCGCCGATTAGTATACAATAGTTACATGACCTGGCATGAAGCCATAGGAAGAGCGCTGCTGATATTCTTATCCTTCGCCTTTATCCACAGTCTCTGCGTGACATCCTTCATTAAGTCTCAAACACAGAGGCTTTTGGGTGAAACATTCGTGAGGGTTTTTTACAGGTTCATCTATACCTGCTTCAGCGCCGTTACAGTAGTCCTTGCTATATATTTAATAAATATGCTCCCTGATGTTTATTTGTTCAGGGGGACTGCATGGTTCAGATGGGCCATGCATGCAATCCAGATTGCGGGTTTCATATTCGGAACGCTATCTTTTGAGGCGATAAATTCCTATGAGTTTGTAGGAATAACACAGGTCTGGAGATACATCACAAAAAGAGAGGTCCAAGGAGACGCTGAAGGGATAACACAGACCAGGCTTGTGAAGACAGGTATATATGGCATTGTCAGGCATCCGCTCTACCTTGCAGGGATTATAATCTTTACATTTGAGCCTAACATAACGAGGAACTGGCTTGCTGTGAGCATCCTCGCTGACGCCTACTTCGTCTTCGGAGCATTCATAGAAGAGAAACGGTTGATAAGGACTTTTGGAGATGAATATATTGAATACATGAAACGGGTGCCGGGGTTTTTACCGAAGATTTTATGAATCCAGATTTATGCAGAGGGGTTTTGCTGATTTTTTTATTATCCCTCTCTCTTCTGCCATGTCCAGAAGTTTCCTTACAGCGATTATCCCGTCATCACCTATATCAATTGAATAATCATTGACATAGAGATTTATATGTTCACAAATAACCGAATCATTAAGCTCCTGTGAATGCTTTTTGATATATTTTTTAGGCTCATCCCTGCGGCTCATTGCATAAAGCACGCTCTCCCTTATAAGTCTTTCAGCCTTGCTTATAATAACGTTTCCAAGACTTCTCTTCGCGATAATGCAGCCCAATGGTATCGGAAGTCCTGTTTCTTTTTCCCACCACTCGCCCAGGTCCATAATCTTTTTCAGCCCATAAGATGGATAAGTAAATCTTCCTTCATGGATTATCAGCCCTGCATCAGCCTCACCTTTTTTTACCGCCTCCATAATCTTGTGAAACGGCATGTCAACGAAGTTCAAAGTTTGGAGTTCGGAGTTATGAGTTGATGCAAGATATAATCTCAACAAAAGAAAGGCAGTAGTAAGATTGCCGGGAATAGCAATTTTTTTATTTTTAAAACTCCAGACTCCAGACTCCAGACTCCTGACTACCAAAAGAGGCCCGCAGCCCCTTCCCAATGCGCCTCCAGAGCGTAAAAGACAGTAATCCTCACGCAGGTTACCGAATGCATTATATGAGACCTTTGTTATATCCAGTGCGCCCTTCACAGCCATCTGGTTCAGTGTCTCAACATCAAGGAGAATTTCTTTAAAATTTAAATCGCCGACGTCTATCTTCCCATGCACAAGGGCGTAAAAGATGAATGTATCATTCGGACAGGGGGAGTATCCAAGAGAAAGGGTTCTCATTTCAATGGACATCCTTCACAAATAGGTTTTGTTTTACAAAACATCTTTCCTACTCTCACAAACAACGCATGATACTCATTATAAAGTTTTACATCCTTTTTCAGAGATAAATGGAAAAGCTCCTGAAATTTATCGTATGCCTGGTCCTGCCCTAAAATATTATGCCTTGAGAGCGCCCTCTTAGTATATGCATCAATCACAAATATCGGCTTAGCCAACGCATAAAGTAAAATAGAGTCTGCTGTCTCGGGGCCAATGCCATTAACACTCAAAAGTTTTTTCCTGAGTGAATGCATCTCTTCCTTTCTCATATTCTTCATGCTTCCGTGATAATCCTTCATCAGAAAATCAATAAATGTTTTAAGCCGCTTTGCCTTGACATTGAAATAACCTGAGGGCTGTATTAATGAGGCAAGTTTTTTCACGGGCATCTCATGAATAGCCTTTACATTCAGGACTTCCTCCTTTTTGAGATTATTAATCGCCTTCTCTACATTCCCCCAGTTCGTGTTCTGTGTGAGAATCGCCCCAACTGCAACCTCAAAAGGCGTATCCCCCGGCCACCAGTTCTGCGGACCAAAGGCATTGTAGAGTTTTTTGTAGATTGAGAGGAGCTTTTTATTGTTCATACAAGCATAACTTTAAGATAATCTCTTAAGTCCTCTATCAGAACAACCTCGGATTCCCGGGCTTTTTTTCTATCATCTTTAACAACTCATTATAGGAAATAGTTTTAACGCCCAATGACTTTGCCTTACCCAGTTTTGAGCCGGGTTCTTCTCCGACCACAAGAAAACTTGTGCTTGCTGAAACAGCAGATGCTGCATGTCCTCCATTGGCCTCTATAAGGTCTTCAACTTCTTCCCTTGATTTTGGCATAGCGCCGGTAATCACAAATGTCAGGCCTTCCAATGGCGCTCCGCCTTTTTTCTCTGATATAAAGTCAGGATTGGTTATCTTTAGTCCGAGCTTTATCATAGAGTTGAGAAGATTAATATTCTTTTGGTCATTAAAAAACATCGCTGCCGAGGATGCTATTTTTTCGCCCATCTGCTTAATCTGCATAATCCTTTCGGGGGTTACCTTATACAGGTCTTCCAGTTTTCTGAAATTCTTCGCCAGGACCTTAGCGGCATATTCGCCCACATGAAGGATCCCGATACCAAACAGAAATTTAGAAAGCGTGGCATGTTTGGATTTTTCAACAGCGTCTATAAGATTCTGCGCTGATTTTTCAGCGAATCTCGGAAGCTCAAGCATGTCCTCTTTCTTCAGTTTATAGATATCCTCAAAGTGTTTTAAGAGCCCCCTTGAATAAAGCAATTCCACATTTTTTTCTCCCAAACCCTCAATATCCATGCCTCCTCTTGATGCAAAATGAATAATCTTTTCCTGAACCTGCGCAGGGCAGTGGAGTGAAACACATCTTACAGCTACCTCGCCTTCTTCTCTTACAACCTTTGAACCGCATGCAGGACATCTTTCAGGAATAGGAAATTTTTTCTCCTTCCCCGTTCTTTTTTCCTTGATGACCATAATCACGTGCGGGATAACGTCGCCTGCCCTTTCAACAACAACAGTGTCTCCAACCCTTATATCTTTTCTCTCTATCTCATCCCAGTTATGCAATGTTGAGCGCGACACTGTAACACCGCCAATCCTGACAGGCTCAAAAACAGCAAACGGGGTAATAACGCCTGTCCTTCCCACGCTGCCGTGAATCTCCTTTATCCTTGTAGTCCCATGATGCGCCTGGAACTTATAAGCCACAGCCCATCTCGGCTCCCTTGTCTTTACTCCGAGTTTCTGCTGAAGTCCAAAATCATTAACCTTTATAACAGCGCCGTCTATTTCAAAGGAGAAATCCCCTCTTTTTTCTTCAACCTCCTTTACGGCGTCTATGACCCTATCTATTCCTTTCACAGCCTTCATCTTCTCAGGAATTGGAAACCTTGATTCCTGAAGCCATTTGGCAAGCTCTGACTGGCTTCTGAACTCTATTCCTTTCACAGCTCCTATTCCATAGCATGCAAGATAAAGTTTTCTTGCAGATGTAATTGAAGGGTCAAGCTGTCTCACAGAACCTGCGGCTGCATTCCTGGGATTGGCGAATAACGGCTCGCCGGCTTTCTCCCTCTTCTTATTCAATTTCTCAAACTCATCAAGGTCCATATAGACTTCCCCTCTGATATCAATCTCTCCGGGCACCCTCTCTGCCTCTATTTTCATGGGGACTGACTTTATGGTCTTTATATTCTGCGTGACATCCTCGCCTTCATAACCGTCGCCTCTTGTAGATGCCCTGAAAAGCAATCCATCCTTGTAGGTAAGTTCAATAGCAAGCCCGTCGTATTTCGGCTCTACTGTATATTCAACCTCATCTCCTGTACCGAGCAGCTTTTTTATTCGCTTGTCAAATTCCTTTACCTCATCATGCGAAAAGGCATTGCCAAGCGAAAGCATCGGCTCTGTATGCTTCACCTTTTCAAATTTTTCGGCAGCAGGAGCGCCAATCCTCAGCGTAGGAGAATCAGGCAGAATGTAATCATATTTTTCTTCGAGTTCCTTAAGCTGCCGGTATAATTTGTCATATTCCTCGTCAGACATAACAGGCGAATCAAGGACATAATAACGGTAGCTGTGGTAATTAAGCTCCTTAACAAGCCTTTCTATCTTTTGCTTAATATCTTCAGAAATTTTATCCGGCATTAACTTTCCATCACCCCAACAAGAAATTTTAGGGCTGAAACAGCCGCCCTCTCCTTGATTTCTTCTCTCTTCCCATTTAATCTTAATTCCCTTACAAATGTTTCCCCGCCCAGGCTTACCGCAATATAAATAAGCCCTATATCCTTCCCCTCAAGCACATCAGGCCCAAGATTGCCTGTTGTTGAGACAGCGCATCCTGTCTTTGTCAACAAACACATTCTCTCTGCCATTTCTTTGGCTGTTTCTTTGCTTATAACCCCATGAGCTGCAATAGTCTTGGCTTGCAAGCCCAGTATCTTTTTCTTTGACTCGGCAGAATAAGTCACAACCCCTGCTTCAAAGAATGCGCCTGCGCCCGGAAGCAGTGTAATATAATGGCTGATGAGACCGCCTGTGCAGGACTCGGCAACTGAAAGTTTTAATCCTTTCTTTTTGAAGAGCTCATGCACCTTCCGAATAATTGTGAATGTTTCCTTGTCCATATCTGCTATAAATATATACTAATTCTCAGACATTTTAAATAGAAACAACTTTTGTGTTATCATCATTACCTATGGAAGAGAGGCTTCAGAAGATACTTGCAAAGATGGGGATTGCGTCAAGAAGAGGCGCTGAGGAAATCATCCTTGAAGAAAGGGTTACAGTAAACGGAAAGGCTGCAGTCCTCGGAATGAAGGCAGACCTTTCAAAAGACCATATAAAATTAGACGGGAAACTTCTTACAAAACCTGAGCCCAAGGTCTATCTGATGATAAATAAACCTAAAAACGTTTTGACGACCCTTGCAGAAGAGGAGGAAAGGCCAACCATAAAGGATTATTTAAGGAATATCAGATACCGGGTATTTCCCGTTGGAAGGCTTGACTTTGATTCAGAAGGACTGCTGCTTCTTACAAATGACGGCGATTTAGCATATTCAATTCTGCACCCTTCAAAAAAAATTCCGAAGACATATCATGTTAAAATAAAAGGCGTCATTGAGGATGAAAAATTAGATAAACTGAAAAAAGGGATAAGGCTTAAAGACGGACTTACCGCGCCTGCTAAAGTAAAGAAACTCAGAAAGGCAGAGGAAAACTGCTGGATTGAGATTACGATTTATGAGGGTAAAAAAAGACAGGTAAGGAGGATGTGCGAGCAGGTCGGACATCCTGTGCTTAAACTCAAGCGCATAAGAATCAACGGCATAGACATTGGAAATCTTCGCTCCGGAGAGTTAAGATATCTAACTCCGGATGAGGTTAAAAAGCTCAAGAAAGAGGTAATGAATGATTCGGGACAAAGGCTGCGGTGAACTCAGGGAATCTGATATAGGCTCAAACCTGAGCCTGGTCGGCTGGGTGTTCAGAAGGAGAGACCACGGAGGCCTCATATTCATAGATTTGAGAGACAGGAGCGGACTCTGCCAGGTCGTATTCAGCCCTGATATCGCAGGCAATTCGCATACTAACGCACATGACCTGAGGGGAGAGTATGTAATAGCCGTATCAGGCGAGATACGAAAAAGGCCCGAAGGCACTGAAAATCCAAATATTCCCACAGGCATAGTTGAGTTGTACGTCAATAAACTTGAAGTCCTGAATGAGGCGGCTCCATTGCCTTATAACATGGAGGAGGCTGCAGATGCAGGAGAGGCCTTACGGCTTAAGCACAGGTATCTTGATTTAAGAAGGCCTGAGATGCAGCAGAACCTGATGGTGCGGCATAAGATTACAAAGACGACAAGAGATTATCTTGATGAGAGAGGATTCCTTGAGATAGAAACACCGATGCTCACAAAATCCACACCGGAAGGCGCAAGGGATTATCTCGTCCCGAGCAGGATGAACCCCGGACACTTCTATGCGCTGCCGCAGTCGCCGCAGTTATTCAAACAGATATTGATGGTTGCCGGAATGGAAAAATATTTCCAGATAGTGAAATGCTTCCGCGATGAAGACCTCAGGGCAGACAGACAGCCTGAATTCACACAGATTGATTTAGAGATGTCATTTGCGGATAGGGAAGATATTCTATTACTCATGGAAGGGATGATGAAAAAGCTCTTCAAGGATATTCTCGGCGCTGATTTAGAGACGCCATTCCGGAGGCTGAGTTTTCATGAGTCAATGGAGAGGTTCGGAAACGACAAGCCTGATATGAGATTCGGGCTTGAACTCAAAGACATGGCAGACCTTGCGCTGAAGGGCGCATTTAAGGTGTTTCTTGACGCCCTGAATTCAGGCGGAATGGTTAAGGCGATTAACGGCAAAGGAATGGCAGGACTTTCAAGGAAAGAAGTTGACATGCTTACATCAGAGGCGCAGTCATTCGGAGCAAAAGGCCTGGCATGGATAAAAGTCAAGTCCTCCGCCAAAGGCGGATCAGGCGGAGGTTTTGAATCTCCTATAGCAAAGTTCTTCCCTGAAGATGTCTTAAAAAAGATGGCTGAAAGGCTTGGCGCTGAAGAAGGCGATTTGATGCTCTTTATCGCTGACAAGCCAAAGGTTACATACGATGTGCTAAGCAGGCTGAGACTTGAACTCGGGAAGAGGCTGAACTTAATTAAGCCGGGATACAAATTTGCATGGATAATTGATTTTCCGCTGCTTGAATGGGATGAAGAGGAATCAAGATTTCAGGCAATGCACCATCCGTTCACAGCGCCCATGAATGGGGATATAGAGAAACTGTTGACTGTTAATTTTTCTGATTCTCAACTTTCAACTTCTAACTTTCAACTTTTAACTTCTCTTAGGGCAAAGGCTTATGACATTGTTTTAAATGGTTATGAGATTGGCGGCGGCAGCATCCGTATTCACAAGCAGGACGTTCAAAAAAAGATGTTTGAGGTCCTGAATATCTCAGAGGAAGAGGCTAATATGAAGTTCGGCTTCCTGCTTGATGCGCTTAAATACGGCGCGCCTCCTCACGGCGGAATCGCCCTCGGACTTGACAGGCTCGTGATGCTCATGGTCGGCGCAGCATCAATAAGAGACGTTATCGCATTCCCCAAAACACAGAAAGCCGTCTGTATGATGTCGGGCGCGCCTTCAACAGTAGAACCAAAGCAACTGAGAGAGCTTTATATAAAGACAGATGCGCCCATAGAGTAGCCGCACACATCATGGAACAGCCCAAATCAAGGAATACAGCCAAAAAAAAATTTACCATAGTCTTAGTTGTCATCACATTTTTTATTGCGGCAATCATAATCACAAAATTTTATTTAAAGGCCATAGGCGGCTTGATATTTGCGGCAGTTCTTATTTATGCCGCATTATCTTTCGCAAGACTGTCCAAAGAAGAGAAAAAAGTTTTACCTGAGCCAGCCGGGAAAAGCGATAAAATATCTTTTGGCAAGTTGATACAACTTCTCCAATATTTGATTTACGGTCTAATCGCCGTTGCAATAATCAGATTGTTTATCCGGCAGTAGAAATAGATTAAGCAATCCTCTAATAACTAACTTCCTCGCATCAGCCGTAATCATGCACACAATTACCACCAAACAGCTAAAAGCCTCTTTCCTCTGCCCTTGTCATTCTTCCTCTTGCACATTTATAATAAATGCCTGAAATTAAAAGGAGAAAAACTATTTTGGAAGAAAGATACGACCCCCAAAAAGTTGAGCTGAAATGGCAGAAGTACTGGGCTGAGAGAAATATTTTCAAAACAGAACCTGATGCTTCAAAAAAGAAATTCTACTGTCTTGAGATGTTCCCCTACCCTTCAGGAAAAATACATATGGGCCATGTCAGAAATTATGCCATCGGCGATGTTATAGCAAGATACAAGAGGATGAGAGGGTTCAATGTCATCCATCCAATGGGATGGGATGCCTTCGGGATGCCTGCTGAGAACGCCGCGATAAAAGAGGGAATCCATCCGGCAAAATGGACCTACGAAAACATCGCATATATGAAGAAACAACTTAACAGAATGGGCTTGAGCTATGACTGGGACAGAGAGGTTACGACATGCAGTCCTGATTACTACAAGTGGAATCAGTGGTTCTTCCTTAAGATGTATGAAAAGGGGCTGGCATACAGAAAATCATCATTTGTGAACTGGTGCCCCTCATGTATGACTGTTCTTGCAAATGAGCAGGTTATTGACAATGGATGCTGGAGATGCGATACAGCCGTAATCAAGAAAGAGTTGGAGCAGTGGTTTTTTCGTATTACGCATTATGCGGAAGACCTGCTGAAGGCATGTGATGAATTAAAAGGCTGGCCTGAAAAAGTCGTCTTAATGCAAAAGAACTGGATTGGAAAAAGCGAGGGGCTTGAGGCTGATTTCAAAGTCATCGGGATGGACGAAAGAATCCGTATATTCACTACAAGGGCAGATACGCTGTTTGGCGCCACATTTATTTGCCTTGCGCCGACACACCCTCTTGCGGAAAAACTCGTATCTGATAAAAAATCTCTTAACAATATTAGAGAACACTACGGCAAAGAGGATGAAAAACTCGGACTCTTCACAGAGCGCTATGCAGCCAATCCTGTGAATGATGAGAAAATCCCCATTTATATAGCAAACTTTGTCCTGATGGAATACGGCACAGGAGCGATAATGTCAGTACCTGCGCATGACCAGAGGGATTTTGAGTTTGCAAAGAAGTATAATCTTCCGATAAGAGTCGTGGTAATTCCAGAACAACAGCCAAATCCCCCCTTACCCCCTTTTGCTAAAGGGGGGCGTGGGGGGATTACCAACTTCGGACTTGAAGCTGCCTTTGAAGAGGATGGAGTGCTTGTTGACTCTGGCTCATACAGCAGACTAAAAAGCGATGCTGCAAGAATTGAGATAGCAGAATTTGTTGAAGGCAGAGGATTAGGCAAAAGGGTAATAAATTACAAGCTCCGCGACTGGGGAATATCAAGACAGAGATACTGGGGAACGCCGATACCGATAATTTATTGTGAGAAATGCGGTCTTGTTCCTGTCCCTGAAAATGAACTTCCTGTAATCCTTCCCGAGGATGTGAAATTCACAGGCACAGGCGGTTCGCCGCTTGCAGACTCAGAAAAATTTATAAATACAAGCTGCCCTAAATGCAACGGCAAGGCCAGGCGCGAGACTGACACTATGGACACATTTGTTGACTCGTCATGGTACTTCATAGCATATTGTTTTGGAAAAGGAAAGATTGACTTTACTTCCGGCACAGAAACTTCACCCCCCTTTAATCCCCCCATTGGTAAGGGGGGGCAGCGGGGGGGTAGTCCCGCTCTCAGTTACTGGATGCCTGTGGACCAGTATATCGGCGGCGTGGAACATGCAGTGCTTCATCTCCTCTATTCAAGATTTTTTACCCGTGTCATAAAAGACCTGGGGTTCATTAACTCTCCGGAGCCTTTCGCAAACCTCCTCACGCAGGGAATGGTCTGCAAGGAAACGTTGAAATGCCCCGAGCACGGCTGGCTCTTCCCTGAAGATGTTAAGAATGAGAAGTGCGTGAAATGCGGAAAAGCTGTTGAGAGGGGAAGGGTTGAAAAGATGTCAAAGTCAAAAAAGAATGTCATTGACCCCGACTATCTCATAAACAAATACGGCGCAGATACATCAAGGCTCTTTTCGCTCTTTGCGGCGCCGCCTGAAAGAGACCTTGAATGGTCTGACCAGGGGGTTGACGGCGCATACAGGTTTCTGAACAGGATATGGGGAATAGTTTATAAATACAGGCGTCAGGCGCCAGGTGTCAGGTGTCAGAAGTTAAAACCTAACTCGTCACTCGTCACTCGTCACTCGTCACTGCTTCTACGGAAGACCCATCAGACGATAAAGCGGGTTACAAACGACATGGAGCGGGAATACCATTTCAACACGGCAATAGCCGCGCTTATGGAGCTTGTTAATGCTCTAAGTTCGTTTGAGCCGAAATCGGAAGAGGACCGGAAAATATTAAAATTCGGCATTGAGACGCTTCTGCTTTTGCTTTCTCCATTTTCTCCACACATATCGGAAGAACTGTGGGAGTCCCTGGGCAACAAAAAAAACATACTTGAACAGAGATGGCCTTTATGGGATGAGAACATAGCAAAAGAAGAAGAGATAGAACTCGTTATTCAGATTAACGGCAAAGTAAAGGCAAAGATTATGATAGCTGCGGGGCTGGCAGACGAAGAAGTCAGAGGGAAAGCTCTTGACGAACCCAGGATACAGGAAATTATAAAGGGGAAAACACTTAAAAAAGTCTTTATTGTTAAAGGCAAACTTGTTAACATAGTAATATGAGACTAAAAGTTCAAAATTTTATGTTACTGTCTACTGTCTACTGTTTACTGTTTACTGTTTTTGGCTGCGGTTATACATTACAGGGGAGAGACACACTCCCCTTTACCTCTGTCAAAATAGGCAGGATTGAAAACAGGACATTTGAACCAAAATTAGAAGATAAATTTCAGAAAGCGCTTGCTGATGAACTCATAAAAAACGGAATAATGATTTCAAAGAGCGCAGGGCATGTAATAAGCGGCACAATAAATGATTTAACCCTTAAACCTCTCTCAGAAAAAGAAGGAGTAGCATCCGAATACGAGGTGCTCATAAAAGCCAGGTTCTTTCTTACTTCCCCTGACGGAAAGGTCAAAGAGTTAAGAAATAGCGGGGTTTTTACTGTATCTTTTCCCGGTTCAGGCAATATAGAAAGCATAGTTGCGGCAAAGGAGCAGGCAGCGGAAACTGCCATGAGAAATCTGGCTTCCGAGATACGCGCCGGATTAGTATATCAATGATAAAGATTCCGAAAAGAATCAAAACAGGCATTCTTATCGGTTCTCTCATAACACTGCTGTTAGCAGCGGCGGCATTCATTAAATTACCTTTATTTGAGGCGCTTGAAGAAAAACTTTATGATTACAGATTCAAGATACGGGGGCAGGTAAAACCTCCGGATAATATTGTTATCGCCGCCATAGATGAAAAAAGCATTGAAAAACTCGGGAGATGGCCGTGGAGCCGGGACAAGATAGCAAAACTGGTCAAGAATTTATCTGACGCCGGAGCAGAGATAATAGTCTTTGACATTATTTTTAGCGAGCATGAAAAAAATGACGCCATACTTGGCAAAACCATAAGCAGAGCAGGAAATGTCCTGCTGCCCGTGGTCTTTGACTTTGAAAAAAAATTAACTGCGCCTGAGAATAAATCCCTCATAAACTCAGCATACCGCTCTGTGATGAACCCTGAAATGTTCAACAGATACAATCCGATAACAGCAATGAGAACCCTTACTCCCGTCTATCAGCTCTCCAGAGAAGCAAGCGGGCTGGGGCATATAAATATGTTTCCTGATAATGACGGAACTCTGCGGTGGGAATCTCTTGTAATCTACTATGAAGGCTATCTTTATCCGTCAATTACACTTCAGGCCTCGGCGTTTTATCTTGGAATCCCTCAGGAAAAGATTATTCTTAAGGCGGCGGAAGGCATTCAGCTTGGCAAGAGATTCATACCAACAGACAAATGGGGCAGAACCCTTATCAACTACTACGGCGAAGAGCGGACATTTAAACATATCTCCATCTCGGATATTTTAGACGGCCGCGCAAAACCCGAACTCCTGAAGGGCAAAGTCGTCCTTATTGGAGCAACTGCGGTCGGAATCTATGACCTGAGAGTAACGCCTTTTTCTCCTGCAATGCCGGGGGTGGAAAAACATGCAAATGTCATCGCAGCCGTTCTTGAAAATAAATTTCTCAAAGCCGCATCTCCTGTTGTCAATATCATCATAATCATCTTGACGGGTTTTTTATTTTCACTTGCCGTCTCAAGATTTAAAGCGCTTGGGGCATCCGCAGCTGCCGGGCTGTCTCTCATGCTTATATTCTCGGCGGCCTACTACGCATTTGCAGCAAAAGGCCTCTGGATAAACGCTGCATACCCGTCAATCAATATCCTGCTGATTTTTATCAGCATTACAGCCTACAATTACGCCAGAGAGGAAAAATACGCAAAAAAGATGAGGGCTATGTTTTCAAGCTATGTTACAGAAAAAATCGTGGATGAATTAATCAGAAATCCCGACATGGCAAAACTGGGCGGTGAAAGAAGAGAGATTACAATCCTGTTTTCCGATATAAGGGGATTTACGTCCTTCTCGGAAAAGCATTCTCCTGAAGAGGTTGTTGCCATACTCAATGAATATTTGGGGGCCATGACCGAGATTGTTTTTTTCTGGGAGGGGACGCTTGATAAGTTCGTAGGCGATGCGATTGTCGCTTTCTGGGGAGCTCCCATGCCGCAGGAAAACCATGCGGAATTGGCCATAAAATGCGCTCTTGGCATGGTCAAAAAAATAGAGGAACTTCAACAGAAATGGAAATCCGAAGGCAAGCCTGTTCTTGACGCAGGCATAGGGATAAATACAGGCGAAGTGATTGTGGGAAATATCGGGGCGGAAGGCAAAAAAATGGACTATACAGTAATTGGCGACCATGTAAATCTGGGTTCCAGAGTGGAATCGCTCACCAGGAAGTACAACACACATATCCTTATAACCGAGTTCACTCTTAATAAAATTAAGAGCCGTGTAGAAATGGATAAAATCTACCGCGTATCCATCACAGGACTGGAAAAGGTGATAGTTAAAGGCAAGGAAAAACCCGTAGAGATTTTTGAACTTAAATCCATAGCAGAAGGGGCGTCCTGCATCACAGAAGTTGAGAAGCAAAATGTTGTTTGCTTAAAAGAAAAATAACTGCCTGCCCTTTAGTCCTGCGGTCCGCTAATGCTAAAATATTTCACGCCTATGCTACGGCAGTATAAATCCGGACTTCATTTCTCCTATTGCCTTGCCGTCAAAAGTCCCGGAGGAGCTGCCTGTCATCTTTCCTATCATAATGCCCACAGTATCGTTATTAGCGCCAGAGGCGCCATTTTTAATCTCTGCGCCTGCTATAGCTGTGCTGCTGCTAATTGCCTTTACGCCGCCTTCAATCTTTGCTGCAAAACTGGTGCTGATAGAAGTGGTCCCGTTTATCGTCCCGTTTATATCGCGCAGGTTTCCTATTGCTGTTGAGGCGCTCCAACTTCCTTTGACATTTACATCAAAAAGTCCGCTTCCAGGCGTCAGTTCTATCCCCTTGCCGGCTAAGCCCGAGGTAACCGATATACTGCCTACTACAGTCTGCGAAGCATTCTTCAAATCTAAACTCTGGCCTGTATTTATTGATATATCAAAGGTCCTGAGAGCGGTCTCTGTTATAGGGACAAAAAACTCGGGCCTGGCGCCCGGGAGCGTTGGGATTACACTGCTGAATACTTCCCAGAACGGCCTGGAGCCGTCCCAGAATATGCCGTCATTGGCATAGGAAAAGGTGCCGCTCTGCCCTGTCCTTGAACCCGTATTGTTATTGTAAAATACATTTGAATAACTGCCGGTAAGCCCGCCCATATACCAGTATTTCTTTGAGCCGTCCTCTATCCAGCCCATAACTCCGCCGTCCCATTTTTTATCAGAAACAGAAATGCCTCCGGCGCTGCCTCCGTAAAACGGCTTGCCTTCAGATGTATTGCCTGAAAAAAAGAGATGGAAGGAATCATCACTGGCAGGATACACGGGAGAAGCGGATTTGCCCGCGTCCCAGGCATAAGAGCCGTTTATATCTAAATGGTAATATCCTCCCTCAAGTATTGTCTGGTTAAACGAACCGGATATGGAGCCGCCGCTCTGAATAACTGCGGCGGTGTCATGGGAATTGTAAGGCGAGCCTTCAAACCACTCTATTTCTCCATCCAGAATGCCGGCTGATACATTGAATGATTTATTTAACGCAATAGTTGTAATAGGTATCAGCGGAGGCGGCAGTATTGTAAACCCTTCAGGCGGAGGCGGCAAAAGCCCGCTGGTTCCGGGTGGAGGCGGCAAAAGAGCAAAGTCCGCATCTACCGGAGGCGCAGCAGGAGGCGGCGCTTTCTCTCCTTTTTTACCTCCGGCATTTTCGTCTTTCCCGGGTTCAGCCTCTGTCTTTTTATCAGGCGCCTTTGCAGGAGGTGTCGTTCCTTCCTGTTGTTTTTTGTATTCCCTTTCACTGTACGGCCTTTCTGAAGGTGGAGCGCCTGTTACTGCCTCGCCAACCTTGCCTGCAGTAACCACCACCGAGCCGAGAGGATTTGAAAAATTCACAACGCCCTTTTTTACATAAACCCTCTCTACGCCGTCTGTATAAAGTATTCCCTCGGTCCCTCTCACCCCCGCAACTGCCGTCCTGGTCTTCATTTCAAACTTGCTGCCTGAGGCATGATAAACCGGTTTTGGAATAATAAATCCTGTCTTGCCTCTGTAAAGTTTTAAAGACGCCGCCCTCTTTTTCTCAGCCGGTTTAAAGAGGTATTCGTCTATGCCGAGCCTGGATTTTGGTCCGACTGTCATTACGCTGTTGTCAATAAAGGTAATCTCTGCCTTACCATCGCTCTTGGTCCTGATAATATCTCCCACATTTACAGTATCTCCAGGTTTTACCGTTACAGCCGCAGCGGTTCCAACCCTCAGCACATCCACCCTTCCGGCAACCTTTGTGAGTTTCCCGGCCGCCTGGGCAGCTTCAGCATTGCCAATCAATAGTGAACAGTGGACAGTGAATAGAAAGAAGAAAATAATGAGCAGCGAGTAACGGGCAACGAATTTAAAGATGAAAGTTCGTTTTTTATTATTCACTATGACTTCCGGTTCTTGACTCTTAACCCTTGGCTCTTTCACGGCTGCCTCCCTTAAAACC
>MNVK01000138.1 GCA_001871685.1 Nitrospirae bacterium CG1_02_44_142 | reverse complement strand
ACTGATAGCGCCGATAGCAATGGAGAAGGAATTAAGATTTGCAATAAGAGAAGGCGGCAGAACAGTGGGCGCGGGAGTTGTGACTGAGGTAATTGCATGAACCAGAGCAGAAGAGCAACAGAGTCCCGAGCATCTCGGGATAAAAACTACTGCACTGCTGCACTAAAATAAATGGAGTGAAACGGCTATGCGAGATATAATTCTTTTTCAGTGTACAGAGTGTAAAGAAAGAAATTATTCAAGTATGAAAAACAAAAAGAATACGACTGAGAAGCTGCAGCGCAAGAAATACTGCAGGCATTGCAGAAAGCATACTTTGCATAAGGAGACAAAAGCGTAAATAGGCCAGTAGCTCTAACGGCTAGAGCACCGGACTCCAAATCCGAGGGTTGGGGGTTCAAATCCCTCCTGGCCTGCCAATGAGCGTTATGGCGATAAGGAAAAATTAACGCGATAACGCAATAAACGCGATAACGCTATAACGCAAGGGAGAAGGATGTTTAACAGGATTAAAGAGTTTTTTAAAGAAGTGAAGATTGAGATTAAAAAGGTTGTTTATCCCAGTAAGGATGAGCTGGTAGGCTCTACCTGGGTGGTTATTATCACAGTTGTTTTAGTGTCGTTGTTTTTAGGGGTTGTTGACCTTGGATTATCAAAAGTAGTGAGCAGATTATTGAGGTAAAAATGGTAAAAAACTGGTATGTTGTGCACACTTATTCGGGTTCGGAAGAAAAGGTAAGGCAGGCTATTGAGGGCAAGGCAGATAAAAAAAATCTGCGGGATAAGATATCCAGGGTTCTGGTTCCTACTGAACGTATAATTGAGCTTAAGGGCGGCGGGAAAAAAGAGAGCGATAAGAAATTTTATCCCGGATACATTCTTATTGAGATGGAACTTGATGATGAGTCGTGGCATCTTGTCAGGAAGACGCCTAGAGTGACCGGTTTTGTAGGAGGGTCAAATCCTGTGGCGTTATCGCAAGAAGAGGTTGATGTCATACTTCAGCAAATGGAAAAGGGTCATGCGCCTCAGGTGAAAACACAGTATCAGAAAAACGAAACTGTAAGGATAACCGACGGACCCTTCACTAATTTTGTTGGATATATTGAGGATGTTGATATGGAACATGGAAGGCTCAAGGTAATGGTCAGCATATTTGGCAGGCAGACGCCGGTTGAACTTAATTTTTTCCAGGTAGAAAGGGCATAATTAAGAATAAGTCGTATAAGACCTATATGACTTATATTAGGAGGAGATAAATGGCTAAGAAAAAGGAAGTAACAGCTCAGGTAAAACTTCAGATACCTGCAGGAAAGGCAAATCCGGCGCCTCCTGTAGGCCCGGCGCTTGGTCCGCACGGCATCAATATAATGGAGTTTTGTAAGGCATTTAATGCACAAACACAGGCGTTGGGCGACACGATAATCCCTATTGTCTTAACTGTATATTCGGACAGGTCGTTTACATTTATAACTAAGACTCCTCCGGCATCCGAATTAATAAAAAAAGCGGCAGGAATTATTAAAGGGTCAGGTGTTCCTAATAAAGACAAAGTTGGCAAGATAACTTCTGCGCAGGTTAAAGAAATAGCTCAGACAAAGCTTCCTGACCTTAATGCGAGCTCTATAGATGCTGCAGTAAAGATTGTGAGCGGAACTGCAAGAAGCATGGGAGTTGATGTAATAGATTAGGAAAATTAAAAGTTAGAAGTTAAAGGTTAAAAGTTTTAAAACTCTTAACTCATAACTTTCAACTTTAAACTTTATGTATGGGAGAGGTGAAAATGGGTAGGAAGATTAAAGAGGCTCAGGGAAAGGTAGAGAGAGGAAAAGAGTATTCTCTTGAGGATGCAATAGGTCTCGTAAAGAAAGCTTCTTTTGTAAAATTTGATGAGACTGTTGACCTGGCTGTAAATCTCGGAATTGACGCTCAAAAAACAGACCAAATGGTCAGAGGAGCTGTTGTCCTGCCACACGGCACAGGCAAAAAGGTAAGAGTGGTTGTATTTGCAAAAGGAGAGAAGGAGAAGGAGGCCAGGGACGCAGGCGCAGATTATGCCGGCGCCGAAGACCTTATTGGAAAGATACAGCAAGGCTGGTTTGATTTTGATAAGGTAGTTGCAACGCCTGATATAATGGGGCTTGTGGGAAAGCTTGGTAAATTATTAGGCCCGAGGGGGCTTATGCCGAATCCCAAGCTTGGAACGGTTACCTTTGATGTTTCAAAGGCTGTAAAGGAGATAAAGGCTGGAAAGGTAGAGTATAGGACCGAAAAGGCAGGGTTGATACATGTGCCAATAGGAAAAGTCTCCTTCGCTGAGCAGAAGCTTATAGAGAATGCAGTGGCGGTAATTGAGGCAATAATAAAGGTTAAGCCGCCTACAAGCAAAGGCAAATATATAAAAAAGGCGGCTGTATCATCTACGATGGGGCCCTGTGTAAAGATTGATGTTGGCAGGCTGACGTCAGTAAAATGAAAATAGTAACAGTGTTTAGTGTCGGTGTCAGTTAAGGGATATTCTGCTGACACTAATCACTGACACTGACACAAAAAATAAAGTCAGAGACAGTAGGCGCACCCAGTAAGCTGATGGCTCATAGCTGATAGCTAAACTGAGTTTAATCGTTCCGATATGTCGGGACGGCCTACCGAGACGCTTTCCCCGTCTCTGGGAAAGGAGGGATAAACTGAAAAGGGAAAAAAAATTTAACCTTATAGCAGAACTTAAGGATAAATTCAACAAGGCAAATGCAGTGGTTCTGACGGATTATAAGGGATTAACCGTTGCTGAGCTTTTTGAATTAAGGCGGCTGTTGCGCAGCGCAGGGATAGACTACAAGGTTGTCAAGAATACACTTGCAAGGGCAGCGTCTGCAAAAACAAGCGTATCTGCAGCAAGTGATTTATTTAAGGGACCTGTTGGAATTGCTATTGGTTATGCCGATCCCGTACAGGCTGCTAAAAAAGTTCTTGAGTATTCCAAGAAGAATAACAAGCTAAAGGTAAACGGCGGAGTGGTTGAAGGCAGACTGTGCAATGCTGAAGACATCAGGTCAATAGCCGCACTGCCGCCGAGAGAGATTCTGCTCGGTATGCTGGCAGGCGTATTTAATGCGCCGCTGAGCAAAATGGCAGGGGCATTGTCGGCAACAGTTAGCAGTTTTGCATACGCAGTAAAGGCATTGGAAACTAAGAAAAGTGTCAGCACATAGTGTCCGTGTCAGTAAAAATCTGACACTAATCACTGACACTGAGCACTAAAATAAACAGGAGGATAAATAATGGCAGTTACAAAAGAAGATGTTTTTGGTTTCTTTGACAGCATGACAGTGCTTGATATGTCAAAGTTTGTTAAAGAGTTTGAGGAGAGATATGGAGTTACGGCAGCAGCTCCGGTTGCAGTGGCTGCAGCTCCCGGGGCAGCAGGCGCTTCCGCTGCTGCCGCAGAGGAGAAGACAAGCTTTGACGTCATTCTTACCTCTGTGGGTGATAAGAAAATCCAGGTAATAAAGGTTGTGCGTGAGCTTACAGGACTCGGGCTCAAAGAGGCAAAAGACCTGGTTGATGGCGCTCCGAAACCTATCAAGACAGGAGTCGCAAAGGAAGAAGCCGACTCTATTAAGGCAAAGGTTGAAGGGCAGGGAGCAAAGGTAGAAATAAAATAAACGAGTGTCAGTGAATAGTGTGGCAGTGTCAGTTAATGAGAAATATCTCAGCATCAATAACTGACACTGAACACTGACACTTAACACTAAATAAAGGGAGACGTATGGCAACAATTCTCAGAGAAAGGTTGAATTTTGGGAAAGTCGCTTCTTTCTTGGAAGTGCCAAACCTCATAGACATTCAGAAAGCTTCTTATGAGCAGTTTCTGCAGAAAGATGTTCCGCAGGATAAGAGACAGGATGTCGGACTTCAGGCGGCTCTTTTGAGTATTTTCCCTATAACGGACTATAACGAAACAGCGGCATTTGATTTTCTGGGTTATGTTATCAAAGAGCCTAAATATAATGTCAGAGAGTGTCTTCAGAAGGGCATTACATATTCAGCGCCGTTAAAGACAAAAGTAAGGCTTAACCTCTATGAAGTTGAAGGCAAAAATAAGCGGCTGAAAGAGTCCAGGGAACAGGAGGTATATATAGGAGAGATACCTCTGATGACGGAAACAGGAACCTTTGTTATTAACGGCACAGAGCGTGTTATAGTCAGCCAGCTCCATCGTTCCCCGGGCGTATTTTTCAGCCATGACAAGGGGAAGACTCATGCAAGCGGCAGGCTTCTATATTCAGCCCGCGTGATACCGTCAAGAGGCTCATGGCTTGACTTTGAATTTGATACGAAGGATATCCTCTATGTAAGAATTGACAGGAAGAAAAGACTCCCTGCGACTATAGTGCTCAAGGCGCTCGGTTACAGCAATGATGAACTTTTAAAGACATTCTATCCTGTAGAGACTATCAGGATAAAAGGCAATACTTTTAGGCGGGTTGTCAGTGATATTCTTGCCGGAGTAAAGGCTGTCCAGAACATAATGGCCCCTCACACAAAGGAGTTAATTGTGAAGGAGGGAAGTAAAATTACAAAAGGGGCGATAAAGAAAATGGAAGCCTCTAATATAAAGGAAATACCGGTTTTAAAGGAAGATATAATAGGGAGGATTACACTTAAGGATATAGTGGACCCAACTACCGGCGAAGTGATACTTGAAGGCAATGAGCTTATAACAGAGGAGGTTTTTAACAAGATACTCAGCTCCGGGATGGATTCTCTCTCTCTGTTGTTTATAGATAATGTTCATTATCTTTCTTCCCTGAGAGACACACTGTTAACAGATAAAGTCAATACACAAGATGAGGCGCTGGTTGAGATATACAGAAAACTCAGGCCCGGAGAACCGCCCACTATCAATGCGGCAAAAGAATTGTTTAAAGGCCTTTTCTTTGACGCAAAGAGATATGACCTTTCGCCGGTCGGCAGGCTGAAGATAAATAAGAGACTTGGCCTTGATATACCGCTTGAGACCAGAGTTCTTACGGCTAAAGATATAGTTGAGATTGTGCGTTATCTCCTTTCATTGAGAACGGGCAAAGGCGAGGTTGATGATATAGACCACCTGGGGAACAGACGCATAAGGGGCGTTGGAGAACTGTTAGAAAATCAGTTCAGGATAGGGCTTGTCAGGTTGGAGCGCACAACAAAAGAGAAATTGTCTCTTACGGAACTTGACACCTCAATGCCGCATGACCTGATAAATGCAAAACCTGTAATGGCCGCTGTAAAGGAGTTCTTCGGCACAAGCCAGCTCAGCCAGTTTATGGATCAGACAAATCCCTTATCTGAAATTACGCACAAAAGGAGACTTTCAGCTCTCGGTCCAGGCGGTCTAACGAGGGAGCGGGCAGGTTTTGAAGTCAGGGATGTTCATCCGACACATTACGGGAGGATATGTCCTGTAGAGACGCCTGAAGGTCCGAACATTGGATTGATAACATCACTTGCAACTTATGCCAGAGTTAACGAATTCGGGTTTATAGAGGTGCCATACAGAAAGGTTTTGGATGGAAGAGTGACAGGGAAAGTGGAATACCTGTCTGCTATTGACGGTGAGAAGTTCGAAATTGCCGAGGCGACTTCGCCTGTAGATAAGAAAGGCAATCTTATTGGTGAGACTATCTCTGCAAGGGTAGGCGGAGACTTCAGAATGGTAATGCCTAAGGAAGTGCAATATATGGACGTATCGCCAAAACAGATTGTCGGCGTATCGGCTGCCCTAATTCCTTTTCTTGAAAACGATGATGCAAACAGGGCGCTGATGGGTTCCAATATGCAGAGGCAGGCAGTGCCTTTGCTTTCTTCAAACGCTCCAATTGTAGGAACAGGAATGGAATATGTGGCTGCAAGGGACTCGGGAGCGATTGTTGTTGCAAAGAGAGCGGGCGTAGTTGAAAGTGTTGACGCCTCAAGGATTGTTGTGAAGAGCGCAGAAGACGGAGGCGGAGTTGATATATACAGCCTGGTGAAATTTCAGCGGTCAAATCAGGCTACATGCATAAACCAGAAACCTGTAGTGAGCGTCGGAGACGCAGTTGAGAAAGGCGGCGTCCTTGCTGACGGACCCTGCACTGATATGGGTGAACTTGCTCTGGGCAAAAACGTGATGGCTGCATTTATGCCGTGGGGAGGATATAACTTTGAAGACGCTATCCTTATCAGCGAAAGACTCGTAAAGGAAGACGTCTTTACATCGGTTCATATAGAAGAGTTTGAAGTGGAGGCCAGGGACACAAAACTTGGGCCTGAAGAGATTACGAGAGATATTACTAATGTGGGAGAAGAAGCGCTTAAGTATCTGGATGAAAGCGGGATAATAAGCATCGGGGCTGAGGTAAAGCCCGGCGATATACTTGTAGGGAAGGTAACGCCGAAAGGAGAGACGCAGCATACTCCGGAGGAAAAGCTCTTAAGAGCCATATTCGGGGAAAAGGCTGAGGACGTCAAGGAGAGCTGTCTTTATGTGCCGCCCGGAATAGAGGGCACAGTTGTAGATGCCAGGGTGTTTTCAAGAAAGGGCACAGAGAAAGACGGAAGGGCAAAGAGTATAGAGGAAGAAGATATTCTGAGGCTTCAGCGCGACCTTGAGGAAGAAGTTCGGATAGTAAAAGAAGACAAGTTCCGCAAGATAAGGCGCCTGCTTATTAACCAGAAGGTTTTAGAGGATGTAAAAGAGTTTAAAACAAAGGAAGTTGTCTGCCAGAAAGGCAAGAGGCTCACGGAAAAACAGATAGAGAGAATAAAGAATGAGCATCTAATGGGGATAAAGATATCAGATGTTGATGTGAAAGAGAAGATAGACGTCGTAAATAACGAGGCAAACCAATATGTGCGCTACCTGGAGTCAAGGTATGATGAAAGTATTGATAGAGTTAAAAAAGGCGATGAACTTCCGCCCGGCGTAAACAAGCTCGTTAAGGTATATATAGCAATGAAGCGCAAGCTGCAGGTTGGCGATAAGATGGCGGGAAGGCACGGCAACAAAGGCGTAGTGGCAATGGTATTGCCCGAAGAGGATATGCCTTATCTTCCAGACGGAACTCCTGTGGATGTAGTTCTAAACCCGCTGGGAGTTCCTTCCAGAATGAATGTGGGGCAGATACTTGAGACACACCTGGGATGGGCGGCAAAGATGCTGGGCATTTATGTTGCCACACCTGTGTTTGAAGGGGCCACAGAGAGTGAAATAAAGGAACTGCTCAAGAAGGCAGGACTTCCCATCACAGGTCAGATAACACTTCATGACGGCAGGACAGGCGAACCGTTCAAGAGGCCTGTAACTGTGGGTTCCATGTATATGTTAAAACTCCATCACCTGGTTGACGACAAGATGCATGCGCGTTCAATAGGGCCTTATTCGCTTGTAACACAGCAGCCGCTCGGAGGAAAGGCGCAGTTTGGAGGTCAGAGACTTGGCGAAATGGAAGTATGGGCGCTGGAGGCATACGGCGCAGCCTATACTCTACAGGAATTCCTTACTGTAAAAAGTGATGATGTTACAGGCAGGACGCGTATGTATGAGGCGATAGTTAAGGGAGATGCGACTCTGGAGCCGGGGGTTCCGGAGTCTTTCCATGTATTAATAAAAGAACTCCAGAGTCTTGCGCTTGACGTAGAACTTTTGGAGAAAAAATCCGCCTCAGGCGGAAAAGGGGAATAGATTGGCTGAAGAAACCTATACTTTTTTTCAGAGACCGAAAAATCCGACTGACTTTGAGGCGCTGAGAATTAAGCTTGCATCGCCTGAAAAAATAAGGGAGTGGTCTTATGGAGAGGTTAAAAAACCCGAGACGATAAACTACCGCACGTTCAGGCCTGAGAGAGATGGCCTTTTCTGCGCAAAAATCTTCGGCCCGATGAAGGACTGGGAGTGTATATGCGGAAAGTACAAGAGAATGAAGCACAGAGGCGTTGTATGCGATAAGTGCGGTGTTGAGGTAATACAGTCCAAGGTCAGAAGATACAGGATGGGGCATATTGAGCTTGCAACTCCTGTTGCGCATATCTGGTTTCTAAAAGGAGTGCCGAGCAGAATAGGCACATTGCTTGACATTACAATGCGGCATCTTGAGAAGGTGCTGTATTTTGAAAGCTATATTGTTATTGACAGCGGAGACACCAATCTTAAGGAAAAAGAACTTCTTACAGAAGACGAGCACAAAAAGAAGACTGTAGAATTCGGGTCAAGGTTTAAATCAGGAATGGGCGCTGAAGCAATAAGAGAACTCCTCAGGAGAGTGGACCTTGACAGCCTCAGTAAGGAACTGACGCAAAAGATAAGAGACGCCGTCTCTCTGGGTGTTAAAAAGAAACTTACCAAGAGACTAAAGGTTGTTGAGGCATTCAAGAGTTCAGGGAACATGCCTGAGTGGATGATAATGGATGTAGTGCCGGTTCTGCCGCCGGACCTCAGGCCGCTGGTGCCGCTTGAAGGGGGCAGATTTGCAACATCAGACCTTAATGACCTTTACAGAAGGGTTATAAACAGAAACAACAGATTAAAACGGCTGATGGAATTAAAGGCTCCAAGCGTAATAATAAAAAATGAGAAGAGGATGCTTCAGGAGGCGGTTGACGCCTTGTTTGATAACGGCAGGAGGGGACGCGTATTGAAGACGGCAACAAAAAGGCCGTTGAAGTCTCTTAGCGACATGATAAAAGGAAAGCAGGGGCGTTTCCGCCAGAATCTCTTAGGAAAACGCGTTGACTATTCAGGCAGGTCTGTTATTGTCGTAGGCCCGGAGCTTAAGCTCCACCAGTGCGGCCTTCCAAAGAGGATGGCGCTGGAACTATTCAAGCCCCTGGTGTTCAGCAGGCTTGAGGAAAAGGGCTTTGCCACCACAATAAAGGCGTCAAAAAAGCTTGTTGAAGAAGAACAGCCCGAGGTCTGGGATGCGCTGGAAGAGGTTATCAGAGAGCATCCTGTGCTTTTAAACCGCGCTCCTACACTTCACAGGCTTGGCATACAGGCATTTGACCCTATACTGGTTGAAGGGAAGGCAATAAAGCTGCATCCACTGGTCTGTACCGCATTTAATGCTGATTTTGACGGCGACCAGATGGCAGTGCATGTGCCGCTGTCAATAGAGGCTCAGATAGAGGTAAGGGTTCTTATGATGTCTGTTAATAATATACTTTCGCCTGCAAGCGGCAAACCGATACTTGTGCCGACACAGGACATGGTTCTTGGAATATATTGGCTTACAAAAGAGAAGACAGGCGCGAAGGGCGAGGGGAAGGTATTTTCAGGCGCTGAGGATGTGAGGATTGCGTATGATGCAGGAGTCCTGGACGAACATGCAAAGATAAAGGTGAAGATGGATGGAAAGTTTGTTGATACCACATGTGGAAGGGCGCTCTTCAGCGAGATACTTCCGGAGGCAATTTCGTTTTCATTTGTGAACAAGGCGTTGACCAAGAAGGAACTTACAAAGATAATAGAATACTCCTATGCACATGCCGGCAAGCGGGCCACGGTGGTGTTTCTTGATAATATTGTGAAACTCGGGTTTGAATATGCCACAAAGTCAGGAGTATCTATCTGTATGGCAGATATGCATATTCCTTCAAAGAAGGCTGAACTCATAAGAGAAGCGGAACAGGAAGTTATTGATGTGCAGAAGCAATACGGGGATGGGTTTATCACTCAGGGCGAGCGGTACAACAAGGTAATAGATATATGGGCTAATGTTACAGAAAAGGTAGCTGATGAGATGATGAATGAACTTGGGGCGGAAGACGGGAAGAAATTCTCAGAGGAAGACCTCAAGGAAAGAAGATTATTTAACAGCATCTTTATGATGGCTGACTCAGGAGCAAGGGGAAGCACAGCGCAGATAAGGCAGCTTGCAGGCATGAGAGGCCTTATGGCGAAACCTTCAGGAGAGATTATTGAAACGCCGATTACTGCAAACTTTAGAGAAGGGCTGACCCCGCTGCAGTATTTTATATCTACACACGGCGCAAGGAAAGGCCTGGCTGACACTGCTTTAAAAACAGCTAATGCGGGTTATCTTACGAGGAGGCTTGTGGATGTTGCTCAGGATGTGATTATAATGGAGGAAGATTGCGGTACAAACGACGGGATAGTTGTTACTTCTCTTATTGAGGGCGGCGAAATCATTCAGCCTCTGGAAGAAAGGATTCTGGGAAGGACCATTGCCGAAGACATAAAAGACCCGATATCAAAAGAAATAATTGCCGGCAAGAACAGCGTGATAGATGAAGAACTGACCCGGAAAATAATAGACGCCGGAATAGACAGAGCAAAGATAAGGTCTGTTCTTACATGTCAGTCTAAGTTCGGCGTGTGCGCAGCATGTTATGGAAGGGACCTTGCAAGGGGCGGGCATATTGAACTTGGGGAAGCGGTGGGGGTTATGGCAGCTCAGTCCATAGGTGAACCGGGCACCCAGCTCACATTGAGAACATTTCATATAGGTGGAACGGCTTCAAAGGTTGTTGAGCAGACAGTGCTTGAGACAAAGAACTCGGGAACTATAAAGTTCATAGGTATAAGCACAGTTAAAAATAGAGAAGGACTGATGGTTGTAACGAACAGAAACGGAAGCATTGCTGTTGTAGATTCAAAAGGCAGGGAAAAGGAGAAATACCCTGTTGTTTACGGCGCAAAGCTTCTTGTCGGCAATAGTCAGAGGGTAGAAATCGGCCAGAGGCTGGTTGAATGGGATCCTTATTCAACGCCAATATTGACAGAAGTAGGCGGCAGAATAGCCCTTGGCGATATTGCTGAGAATGTATCTGTTAAGGAAGAAGTGGATGAGATGACAGGGCTTTCACACAAGGTTATTATTGATTATCCCACCGACATGAGACCCAGGATATCAATAAAGGATGAGCACGGCAAGGTAACGCTCAAGATTCCTTCTACGGGCAACCTGGCGCGGTATCTGCTTCCGTCAGGAGCGCATATACTTGTTGATAGAAACCAGATTGTTGCTCCGGGCGATATCCTGGCTAAGATGCCCCGTGAAACTACAAAGACAAAGGATATAACAGGCGGGCTGCCGAGGGTTGCGGAACTGTTTGAGGCCAGGCTGCCCAAAGAGCAGGCAATTGTTACGGAGATTGACGGCATGGTGGAATTCAAGGGCGCGCATAAAGGCATGAGGGTTGTTGTAGTGAAGGGAAGCAGCGAATCAAGGGAATACCTCATACCAAAGGGCAAACATGTCAGTGTCCATGAAGGAGACTGGGTCAAGGCAGGCGAGCCGTTAATGGATGGAGCGATAAATCCGCATAGCATACTTGACATTCTAGGCCCCAATGAACTTCAGAGATACCTTGTTGATGAGGTTCAGAAGGTTTATCGTCTGCAGGGCGTGGCAATAAATGATAAGCACATTGAGGTTATTGTCAGGCAGATGATGAAGAAAGTAAGGATTGAAGACTCAGGAGACACAAGCTTATTGATAGGAGAGCAGGTGGACAGATTGGTATTTCAGGAAGAGAATGCAAAGGTAAAGGCAAAAGGCAAAAAGCCTGCGCAGGGCAAACCACTGCTTTTAGGCATAACCAAGGCGTCTCTTGCAACAGAGAGTTTTATATCTGCAGCATCCTTCCAGGAAACTACAAGGGTTCTTACAGAGGCTGCTATCAACGGCTCTGTTGATGAACTCAGGGGGCTGAAGGAAAATGTGATAATGGGGAGACTTATCCCTACAGGCACAGGCATAGCAAAATACCGGAATACCTTTGTGAAGAGGGAGCTGCAGCAATTATTGACGCCTGCAGAGCCTGCTGCTCCGGAAGAATAAAAAAGTTATGAGTTCGGAGTTCGGAGTTTGTTTCTGACTCCGAACTCCGAACGAAACACTCCAAATATATTAGGAAGGCTCTCATATGAGAAGATTCAGAGAGACAATTCGCCGCATATCAGAATTAACTTTTAAAAATTGAAAATTGGCGGTAAACCCAGTTAGAAATTTCAGCGGGGTATTATTTCTAACTGGGTAAACTAATAAGGGGGAGGTTTGCAGATGGCGGATGAACATTCTTTTGACATAGTGAGCAGGGTTGATATGCAGGAGGTATTAAACTCTGTTCAGCAGGCAGCCAAGGAGATGAGCCAGAGATTTGATTTCAAGGGCAGCAAGAGCAGCATAGATTTCAGCAAAGAAAACGCAGAGCTTACCTTAATCTCTGACGATGAGAACAAGATGAAGAGCGTAGTAGATATACTTCAGTCAAAGCTCGTAAAGCGCGGCGTATCGCTTAAATTCCTTGAGTATGGCAAGATTGAATCGGCGGCAAGCAGCACGGTGAGGCAGGTAATAAAGCTTCAGCAGGGAATAGCGCAGGAGAAGGCAAAGGAGATTGCTAAGATTATTAAAGATTCAAAGATGAAGGTTCAGACGGAGATTCAGAAAGACCAGCTGCGCGTCCGCGCCAAAAAAATTGACGACCTGCAATTTGTCATGACAATGCTCAAAGGAAAAGATTTTGGGATACATATGGAGTTTGTGAATTACAGGTGAGTTGAGATATCAGCGCTATTTATTATATCTGAAGTATTTTGGTTATCCCGCCCATAAATTACGACTGAGATATAAACTTATTTGTGGGTTTTGTAAAGGGAAATTTGTGAGAGGGCAGAGGCAATCTGATATAATTTGCCGGAGGGGAATGGCTATTGACAGGAATCATCCCTTAAGGATATAATTCCATAAAACTTAACTAATTTGTTAATAATTATGGAACAAGAAATAGCAGAGAGATTTTCTAAGGAATTCAGGATAGACATTGCTCAGGTTGTCAGGGAGTTCTGGGAAACTGTAATACTCAAGGAATTATTTGATTCCGGAGAAGGCAGGTTCTTGATTTTTAAAGGCGGAACTGCATTAAGGCTCGTCTATGGTTCACCGCGATTTTCAGAAGACCTTGATTTTTCATTAACAAAAGATGCGCTGAAGGGCAAATTCAAACCGCTTATCAAGAATATCGTGTCTTCATACGCAGAACTCTCAATTACTGATATGGAAGAAAAATATTATATCTATCTTGGCGAGATTAAGGTCAGAGAAGGTTATCTGACTTTTCCATTCAGGATTAAGATAGAAATATCCAGGAGACAGGAGAAGGGCTATGAATCTGAACTTTCGTTAATCTCATCTCCTGCATCAACGATAGAGTGCCTCGGCAGGGTATCTACGCTTGAACAGCTTTATAAAGATAAGCTTTTATGTCTGAAAGGCAGGGCAAAACCAAAAGATGTCTTTGACCTGTGGTATATATGCCAGAAACTTAAAAAGCCCTATGCGCCTCAAGATATATCTATTCCAAAACAGGCGTTTATCAGAGAGTTGAGAAAATATCTCCCTCAGAATTTCTGGCCTATAATAGACAGCCTAAGACAATGAAGACAATTGATTTAATAAAAGCTCTGGAACGTTTAAACAGACCATTTTATACTTTATCTGATTTAGAAAAGATAACAGGGCTGACAAGAACTATCCTCTATATAACACTTAACAGGTTGACAGGAAAGGGCATTCTGGAAAAGATGGCCCCGGGTATTTACAGGGTTTTCACATCACCTGCAAGGATAGAAAAAACAGCCGCATCCCTTTATTTGCCGAATTATCTATCTTTTGAATCAGCGCTCTCACAGTATGGAATTTTAACGCTTGTGCCTTATACTTTGACTTTTGCTACCACAAGAAAGACAAAAAAAATCACTGTCGGAGGCAGAGATGTAGTGTTCAGGCAGATTAAAAAAGACCTGTTCTGGGGATATGAAATGGCAGGCGGTATTTATATTGCCAAGCCTGAAAAGGCATTTCTTGACCTTGCTTATTTTGCGTCGCGAGGAAAATCTTTTATGGATTTAGATGAGATTGATGTAAAAAAACTTTCAAAGCCGAAGATTGTGGAATTTTTAGTAAAATTCCCTGCATATACTAAAAGATACATAAGTAAGAGTATTTGCAAATTATAGGAAATTACCATTGGTTGATTCTCGCCAAAATTTAAGGCAATATATCATATTCAAAGGGATGGGCGCATGAAATCAAAATATCCGAGAATCATTGTTGCAGGTTTGAAGGGCGGCTCGGGCAAGACTACGCTTTCGCTGGGGCTGATAGCAGTGTTCAGGAAGAAGGGCATGAAAGTTATTCCCTTCAAAAAAGGCCCTGATTATATTGACGGCGGATGGCTTTCTACCGCAGCAGGAAATCCGTGCTATAACCTGGATACATTTTTAATCAGCGAATCGCGGATTATCCCTTCGTTTATGAAGCATGCTGAAACTGCTGACATCGCTGTGATAGAGGGCAACAGGGGTTTCTATGACGGAATGGATGAACAAGGCGCTCACAGCACCGCAGAACTTGCAAAGATGCTTAAAGCGCCTGTCCTGCTCATCGTTGACTGCACAAAGGCAACAAGGACGATTGCGGCGATAATATCAGGCATTCAGAAGTTTGATGCAGGTGTTGAAATAAAGGGCGTGGTCCTGAACTACATCGCGGGAAGCAGGCATGAATCCGTAATCAGGAACTCTGTAGAGAAATACTGCAAGATTCCTGTCCTTGGAGCATTTCCCAGAATGAAGGAAGAAAATTTTCCTGAGAGACATATGGGGCTTGTGCCTTTTCAGGAACATATAGGGGCGCAGAAGGCGATTGATAAGGCGCTTGAGATAACTGAGAAGTACATTGATGTTGATGCGGTTTTAAAGATTGCAAAAGAGGCAGGTCAGCTTGAAGTCAGCGGTCAGCGGTCAGCAATCAGCAATCAGCAATTAAAAAATCCCCCCTTGCCCCCCTTTGCTAAAGGGGGGATGGGGGGATTACGGATTGGCGTTATCAGGGATTCTGCTTTTCAGTTTTACTACCCTGAAAATTTTGAGGAGATTGAGGCAAAAGGAGCGGAAATAATAGAGATAAGCGCACTTAAGGAAAAATCGCTTCCTGATATTGATGCGCTTTATATCGGCGGAGGGTTTCCAGAGACACATGCGATAGCCCTTGCTGAAAACAGTGATTTCAGAGATTCTCTGAGGAAAGCCGTTGAAAAAGGGCTTCCTGTTTATGCTGAATGCGGAGGGCTGATGTATCTCGGCGAGTCCCTTGTCATAGACGACAGGACCTATCCAATGACAGGAATTTTCCCGTTCAGGTTTTCTCTTGAGAAAAAACCGCAGGCTCACGGCTATTCCATTGTTAAAGTTTCAGGCGGCAATCCTTACTATAAAAAAGGCGCTGTGCTTAAAGGGCATGAGTTCCATTATTCCCGCGTCATTAATCCCGAAGCAGCCTCAGAATTCAATGAAAGGAATATCTATTTTGCCTTTGGAATGAAGAGGGGAGAGGGGATTACAGATAAACTGGACGGTTTATGCTATAAGAATGTCCTTGCGACTTATACACATATCCACGCACTCGGCACGCCTGAATGGACAAGCGGGATGATAAAGAAGGCAGAAGAGTATAAACGAAATAAAACATAAACCACGGACGTTTATTTTTTTAACTTGTAATTCCCGTAGTCTTGCTACAGGGTCTCCTATGTCATTGTGAGCGCAGCGTGGCAAGATTCTTCGCTTCGTGCAGGGCAAGCGGGTTGAAGAGGAAAGAAGAAAAGGAGGCAATGTGAAAATTACCTTTACAAAAGACATCCCCCTTCATTATTATTTACCAATAAAACAGCGGAGGAGATGTCATTAATATGGCAAGGCATATTTTCCTTCTTATAATTTTACTGACAGCGGGTGTCTCAAGCGCGGAGACCGTAAAAAACATCTCTGCCGAAGGTTCATGCGCCATTGTGGGCATGAGCGCAGAGCAATGCCAGTTGATAGCCTTGCAAAGAGCAAGGGCTGCGGCAATTGAACAGGCGTCAGGCGTATCAGTTGCATCCAGCACGCTCGTTACCAACATGGCGCTCACAGCGGATTTTATAAAGTCATACTCCAAAGGGTTTATCGTAAATGAGAAGGTTCAATGGCTTCCCCTCAGTCAGTATCAGAAAAATGCCTCAACGCCTCCAATCCCTGAATACAGGGTAAAGATTATTGCCGATGTCCGCGTGCCGGAGCAAAAGATAAAACCCATAGAGCTCAAGGCAAAAACAAACAGCATTGTCTTTAAAAGTGGAGACAAGGCCGTTATAGAGGTTCGCGCAGGCAGAGAGGCAAAGATAGCGATATTTAACATCACTGCTGATGATAAGGTTGTGATGGTTTTTCCGAATGAGCATGATAATGACAACCTCATCTCCAAAGACAAAAAACTCAGTTTCCCTGATAAGAGTACAAAGACAGAGCTTATAATGGAAACACTGCCAGGGCATAAAAGAGATGCGGAGGCTTTTTTCATTTCAGGTATGGATAAAAGCTATCCAAAGAATTTTCAGGATATTTTCATGCCTTCAGAGCCAATGAGCTTTGCCGCTTTCTTCAAAAAATATTCAGAGATTGCGGACTATGCCGAAGATGTTATACTGACTTATGAGGTGGTAAACAAAGGGGATGAGTAAACGCGTAAAAGCAGGAGGTGTTTTATGTTAAAGAGATTTTTAGTCTTAATTACTATCATACTCTCAGCATCTTTTTCCTTTGCAGGAGAGGGGAGTTTCAAGGCAAACGTATTCCCTG
>MNVK01000082.1 GCA_001871685.1 Nitrospirae bacterium CG1_02_44_142 | reverse complement strand
AAGATGATGAGGATATCTTAACCGCAGCAGAATTTTTGGGATTCAAAGGCAAAGATGAACTGATTGGAAAACTTGATGAAACAAGAGCAAAAGTAAGGGATATCTATGACACTTTGGTGGTTTAAGAAATGCAGTTCATATAGAATGCTTGCTTCTTCCTGTAGTCCGCATCTTTTAGATAAGCAAAAATATTGAAGACTTCAAATGGATAGAAACGGTGTTGGACACTTTTGCCATAAAAGACCAGCATGGTTTTTAGTCCTTATTATCACAAAATGCCAAGCAGAATCATTTTATTCCCACTGATTTTAATTATTTTTTTACTTTTTCTTTTTACCGAAATGTGCTATATTTCCACTGTAAAAGCAGAAAATGCCTTCGAGGTAGATTATATGTTATAAGATAAATGAAGAATAAAATTATCATACTTTCAGCACTCTTTTTCTTAGTCAACGTTAATTCCGTGTCATCGTTTGAATGGCACACAACTCCGGACAAATGGAATAAACCAAGAATCTTTCATGAACCTTTTGAACCCACTTTTGAGAATCGAATAAAAATCTCACATGTTGCCTTGAATAAGACAGCCGACGAAATAAACAAAAAGAAATTACAATATTCTCCCAACAAAGCATACTGGTTTGTTGTTGACGCTCCTGACACCATGAAAGACGGCCCTTGGTCAACAGAAATAAAGATATTTAACGAACGTGATTATCTTGTCTCAATAAAGCTCATTGACTATGCGGCACAGTATACGACGACAATCAATTGGACTAACGAGAAATTACTTTACGTTCAATTTTGGTGGGGGAGAATCGTCGGCTCATATTTTATCTTTGACGTGGAAAACGAAAAAGTACTAATCAAAGAAATGTTTTATGACGGCGGTCAAGCTTTTCAGCAATGGCAGCAACAAAAAATAAAATAAAAGCTTATAACAACTGCGTCAACCAGACGCGGAATAACCACTGTTTGGTTTTTATCTTAGGTGAAATATAGGGACACTTCCCGGATTTATGCTCTAAGAATCGCGACGCTCAGGCAACTGAATAACATACCGATACTATTTTCCCCTCCCCATTCTCTCCCTCTCCTCATTTTTCCAAAATCAAAGAATTTCTCTATGGGTTCTTCAGGACTTCATCATGGTTGCCGACTGTTCTGAGGTAGATGGTAGCGCCTATAATTTCAAAGGTCATCCTGTAGTGGATATCAATTCTTGCCTCCCAGATGCCTTCTGTTCCTTTTATCTTTTTAGTATGCAATGATGGGTAGAGATAATTTACTTCAAGAATTTCGATCTGTTTGTCAACTTTGTCCTGAATATTTTGGGGCAAAACTTTGCAGGCTTTTTTGAAGGATTTGTAAGCCTTTATCTTCAAGACTTAAGTTCCCTAATAAGTCCTTTTGCAGTGCCGTTACCAATTATTTTCAGGGTTCTCTTGTCCTTTTCTGCGTCTGCCTCCATCTTCTGCCATCCTCTTGTCCAGAAATACGCCTGTGCAGGGTCGATTGCTTCTTTTGCCTTTATGTAGGAAACAAATCCGAGCACTTCTTTGAGTTTTTCTTTCGGAAGTCCTTCGAGTTCTTCTATTATTTCTTCTGTGAGTTTTTCCTTAACTGCCTGCATTCATAACCTCCTTGCCGCTTGCAACGTTGTTATTATTCGTTGTCTTATTATACCAGAGATTCATTACATTAGATGAATGCTGAAATTATTCTAATAGTTGATTGATACTGAAGAATCCTGACAGCCTTACTTTTCCTTCCTGTAAAGCTCCATAACTTCATCTCTTAAAACAAGCGCATCAACTTTATAGCCTGCAGCCTCAATGTTTTCCCTGCCGCCTTCCTGCCTGTCAATGAGGCATATCACCCTTACTATTTCAAGCCCTGCCTCTTTAGCCCTTGTAATTGCCTCAATGGTTGATTTGCCTGTTGTAATAACATCGTCAACAATCACAACCCTGTCGCCTTCTTTGACATTGCCTTCTATCCACTGTCCGCCTGGGCGGATGCCGTGCGCTTTTGCCGATTTCCTCACCACAAATGTCTCAACAGGTTTCCCTTTTAAATGAGATGTGAATGAGACAGCATACGCAACAGGGTCTGCTCCGAGCGTGAGTCCTCCGATGGCTTTAGCGCCTGAATCCTTTATCATTTCATAGATGAGATTGCCGATGAGATACATGCCTTCGGGATGCAGAGTTACTGCCTTGCAGTTGAAATAATAATTGGACATCCTGCCTGACACAAGCTTAAATACCGGCTCTTCGCTGTATTTGAAAGCCTTTTCAAAAATAAGCTCTGTGAGGCGTTTTTTCATTGTGATTGAAAATACTACAAATGCAAAAGGTTGTCAATGTCCGGGCAGATTTTTATTTAAACTATCGGTAAAATAGTGTAGCCATGAAATTTGAATTATTGGGCAAAGATGCAAATGCGCGCTTGGGCGTGATAACCACAAAACGCGGCGTTATCAATACTCCGGCATTTATGCCTGTGGGAACGCAGGCAACTGTAAAGGCCATGTCTCCTGATGAGTTAAAAGAAATCGGCGCCGAGATTGTCCTCTGCAATACATATCATCTTTATCTCAGGCCCGGGCATAAAACAATATCATCTCTCGGAGGCCTGCATAAATTCATGAACTGGGACAAGCCCGTCTTAACCGACAGCGGAGGTTTTCAGGTCTTCAGCCTCTCGGCTTTAAGGAGCATATCGGAGAATGGAGTGCAGTTCAGGTCTCACCTGGACGGCTCCATGCACTTTATCGGGCCTGATGAGGCCATGGAGATTCAGTCTGCTCTCGGCTCTGATATCTGCATGGCATTTGATGAATGCACGCCTTATCCTGCATCTTATGACTATGCGGTTAAGTCGCTTGAACTGACAACAAAATGGGCGCGAAGGTGTAAGGAATACGAAATGCAGAACTCCGCAATCGGCAATCGGCAATCCGCATTTCCCGGGCAAGCCCTTTTCGGAATCATTCAGGGGGGAATCTATAAAGACTTGCGTAAGAGGAGCATTGAAGAACTTATTGAGATAGGTTTTGATGGATATGCTGCGGGCGGACTCAGCGTCGGTGAACCAAAAGAAGATATGTATGAAATAATAAATTTCACTGCTCCGCTTATGCCTGAAGATAAACCGCGCTATCTCATGGGGATTGGCGGCCTGAAAGATATGCTTGCCGCAGTTGAAGCCGGCTTTGACATGTTTGACTGCGTAATGCCTACAAGGAACGCAAGGAACGGGACGCTTTTTACAAGCAGTGGAAGAATCAGCATCAAGAGAACAGAATACAAATCTGATAATTCTCCATTGGATGAAAACTGCGGGTGTTATGCGTGCAGGAATTTCTCAAAGGCATATCTGAGGCATCTTTTTCTTGCAAAAGAAATACTTTCCATGAGGCTGAACACAATACACAATCTTTATTTTTACATAGACTTTTTCAGAAAAATGCGTGAAGCTATTAGCAAAGGACAGTTCAAGGAGTTCAAAAACAGATGGGAAACAGCGCTTCAATAGATAATGTGTCTCAGATAAGAAGGGTTCTTCTTTACACCCTTGTTTTAAATGCAGGTGTTTCTCTTGCAAAGATTATCTACGGCTATATGAGCAATTCAATAGCGATGACGTCTGACGGCTTTCATTCGCTCTTTGACGGCGTTTCAAATATAGTCGGCTTAATCGGCATCTGGATAGCTTATCATCCGCCTGACGAAAACCATCCCTACGGCCATAAAAAGTATGAAACCCTGTTCACTATTATCATCGGCGTGATGATATTTATTGCCTGTTTTCAGATACTCAAACAGGTCTATCACTCAATTGTTGAATTTCACAGGACAGAAGTGACAACAGCAAGTTTTGCCGTGATGTTGATAACGATGGGTATAAACGCATTTGTGGCGGTGTATGAGTCAAGGAAAGGGAAAGAACTTAAAAGCGAGTTCCTGATAGCCGACGCCCTGCACACAAAGAGCGACATATTGGTATCTGTCGCTGTAATTGCAAGCCTTATATTTACAAGAGCAGGCTATCGTTTTGCGGATGCGCTTGTCGGCATTGTCATAGCATTTCTTATAGCAAGGATTGGCTATGAAATCATTAAAAGGGCGTCTGACGTCCTGGTTGACACAATCTGTATTGATACCACGGCTCTTGAGGGTGTGATAAAAAGCGTTGAGGGCGTAAAAGGATGCCATGACATAAGGACCAGGGGCACTGAGCGCTCAATAAATCTTGATGTGCATATACTTGTTAACCCGAAAATATCTGTAGAGAAAGCTCATGAGATTGCCGACTCCGTAGAGGAGAAGATAAAAACGGTATTCCCGTCAGTCCTGGATATTGTCGTTCATATAGAGCCTGAAGGGAATGACTGTAAATAATGTCCGGGCAAAGTAATTAGAAATATTTTAAAATAACTTTCATGAAAGCAAAGAAGAATCTGAATCAAGGAGTTTAAATCAGCAAATGACAACCGTTCTTTTTATCGCGGGAATTGCGGGATTAATATTAGGCGGAATCATCGCATGGCTTCTTGCATCTTCCAGCCTTCAAAGACTTCAAGGAAGGGCAGAAAGCGCAGAGGCCGTGAATAGTGAACTCAGGCAGCAAATTCTTCAGAAGGACACTGAATTGTCTAAAATTAGAACAGACCTTACAGAAGAGAAACAGGCACGGGCTTCCATGGATGCAAAATATCAGGAGGCAGAAAAAAACTTACGGACAATAGAGACTTGGATTACTGACAAGCTGGGTTCTATTTCTCTGGACGCCCTTTCCAAAAACTCTGCCGAGTTTCTGAAACTCGCTGAAGAAAAACTTAAATCACAGACCGTTGAGGGGGAAAAGGAGCTTGAGGGCAAAAAATATCTTATAGATAAGAGCGTTGAGACTATAGCAAAGACACTCTCTGAGATGCAGCAGAAATTAACCGAAGTTGAAAAGAGCAGCGTTAAGATATCTACCCTGGTTGAACATCATGCAGATATAACGTCAAAACTCAATGATACAACCGAACATTTAAAACATGCGCTTGCAAGTTCCAAAAAGAGGGGCGAGTGGGGGGAGCGCATGGCAGAAGATATTCTCCGTTTGGCAGGGCTGGTAGAAGGCATAAACTACATCAAGCAGAAGACGCTGGAAGGTTCTTCCGGAAGGCCTGATTACACATTTTTTCTCCCTAACAGCCTGAAAGTAAATATGGACGTAAAGTTTCCACTTGATAATTATCAAAACTATCTTGATGCGCAGACCGACCACGACAAAAAAAGATTTAAAGAGGAACTTATCAGAAATGCAAAAACAATGATTAAGCAGGTAACGAACCGCGCTTACATAGACACCGCTGACAACACTGTTGATTATGTTATTGTTTTTATCCCGAATGAACAGGTTTACAGTTTTATTAATGAAGCTGACGCATCAATAATGGATGAGGCGCTGAAACTGAAGGTTATTTTGTGCTCGCCTTTTACGCTCTATGCTGTGCTTGCAGTTATAAGACAGGCAGTTGCAAACTTTAACGTGGAACGGACCGCATCCGAGATACTTAAACTGCTCGGAGAGTTTTCAAAACAGTGGGGATTATATAAAGAGAAATTTGAAGCGATGGGCAAGCGGCTTGACGATGCTAAAAAAGAGTATGATATTATTGCGACAACAAGAAGCAATATGCTTGAAAGGCCGCTGAGGAAGATTGATGATTTAAAAAGACAAAAGGCTATTGATTTTGATGCAGATATAGATTCTGACAAACCTGCATTGCTTGGATAACAAGGATTTTTATTGTTTCTTAAATAAGCCTAAATCAACGGAGGAGTCATGTCAGTTTTTGAAGAGGCGGGAGAATTAAGAAAACTCTGGGGAGGGTTCTGGGCTTCAAGGGTTCTGCTGACCGCAAACAATTACAGGGTTTTTGATTATCTTATTAAGCCTCAACCGGCAAAGACAATCTCAAAAAAACTAAAGACGGATTTAAGGGCTGCCGAGATACTGCTTGACGCCCTGACAGGAATAGGGCTTCTAAAAAAGAACAGGGACAAGTATTCAAACGCTCCAATTGCGGCAAAGTTTCTTGTCAGGGGCAGCGCTTATTATCAGGGTGATATTCTCAGACATGCTGATACGCTCTGGCAGAACTGGTCTGAACTGGATGAGGTTATAAAGACGGGAAAACCGGCCAGAAAAGCTCACGACCATGAGGCGTTTATTATGGGAATGCATAATATCGCATCACTTAAGGCAGTGGATGTGATTAGAAAAATCGGGATGAAAGGGGTAAAGACAGCGCTTGACCTCGGAGGAGGGCCGGGAACTTATTCCATTGAGATGGCTAAAAGGGGAGTTGACGTCACGCTCTTTGACAGGCCTGAGACCGTAAAGATTGCAAAGAGGGTTATAAGTAACCCCTCCTTGTTCCTCCCCTTAAATAAGGGGAGGATAGGTGGGGTTAATAACATCAACTTCATAGAGGGCGACTTTATTTGTGACAACATAGGCAGGGGTTACGACCTCATCTTTGCAAGCCAGATACTACATTCACTCTCAGAAAAAGATAATCTCTACTTGCTTAAGAAATGCAAAAGGGCCTTGAATAAACGCGGAAGAATAGTCATTCAGGAATTCAGGCTCATGAAAGATAGGGCGCATCCTGCTCACAGCGCTTTGTTCTCCGTAAATATGCTTGTCAATACAGAAGGCGGAAGAAGCTATTCTGCTGACGAGATGAAAAACTGGCTCTCAAAAACAGGATTCAAAAAAGCAAAAGAAAAATTAATAGGAGAGGCAGTTATAATTCAGGCTTTTAACCTGTAATAATGACCAAGAAAAGCAGCTAAATGGCTGGTTGCCTTAAATTCAATTTAAGGCATTATTCATTTCACAACTTCGATATTTAATTCTTTAATCATCTTCCAGAGCGTAACCCTGCTTATACCGAGATGCTTTGCAGTAATGGTTTTATTCCAGTTATGTTTTGATAAGGCAGAAATAATGTGATCACGATTTTTATAATTTTTCCCCTGTGGATGTGATCCCTCTTCCATCTGTAAGATATACGCTGGAAGATTGGGAATGCCTATTATTCCATTTTTACAGGTTATTGCCGCATATTCAAGGGCGCTTATTAGCTGCCTAACATTGCCTGGCCACTGATATGCCTTCATTGCGCCTAATGCCTCCGGTGTAATCCCCTGTATGTCTCTCTGATTAACGAGATTTATTTGCTTTAGGAAATGAGATATTAAAATGGGAAGGTCTTCTTCCCTTTCCCTTAAAGGAGGGATATAGATTGGTATAACATTTACTCTATAGAAAAAGTCCTCTCTAAGCTGTCCTGAGTCTACAAGGCTGCACAGGTCTTTGTTTGTAGCGCTGATTAGTCTCACATTTACATTAATAGGTCTTTGGTCTCCTACACGATCTATCTCGCCTTCTTGAAGCGTCCTCAAAAGTTTAGCCTGCATAGACGGAGACATATCACCAATCTCATCCAGGAAAATACTGCCATTTTTAGCGGCCTCAAATCTGCCCTCCCTATCCTTTATAGCTCCGGTGAAGGCTCCCTTTACATGACCGAAAAGCTCACTTTCAAGCAAAGATTCATTTAAGGCAGCGCAGTTGACTTTTATGAAAGGCCTTTTTTGTCTCCTGCTTAATTTGTGTATTGCATTGGCAACAAGTTCTTTGCCAGTTCCGCTCTCACCGCATATTACAACAGAGGCTTCGCTCATAGATGCATTTTGTATCTGTTCATGAAGTTTTTGCATTGCCTGACTTGTACCTATCAAACCCATAAAACCATATTCATTCTGAAGTTCGTTTCTAAGTGCCTCTATCTCCAGTTCTTTGAAGTACAAAGAAGATATATCTGTCATCACCTCTATGGCACATATAGCTTCTCCGCTGTCATCCTTTAAAACAACAGCATTCTTGAGTAGATAAACTGTTTTTCCATTCTTTGCCTTTATATTGCACCGCTTATTGACAGCGCGGCCTTTTTCAAAAAGCTTGCATTTTTTGCCATTTTCTGAATTGGGTAAAAACACACAGGCGTCTGTATCCAGTATTGCGCACGGCTTGCCCATAACTTCATCTCTTTGATAGCCTGTCATCTCTTCGGCAGCGCGGTTGAAGAATAGAATATTCATTTCTTTGTCCACTACCATAAATCCATCTGTCATGGTTTCAAGTACACTCATTAAGAAATTCGTATCTTTGAAAAAGTCTTCCATCCTGTTAAGCATTAAAACTCCTTTAACATTCGCTTAACAAAATTTAACAATAAAATTAACGTGGCTGTCAAGTAGATAATTTTGTGACGCAGGGAAGTTGTTGAATTTAAAGTATTTTTAGGCTGCTCATCCTCTTGCCTCAGGCCTAAAACGTGAGGCATGGAATTTGCTATTAAAGATTCAAAATCTTTTTGGAGGAGATATGGAAGAGATATGGAAGATAAGAAAAAGAGAATGGCGATTATTGCATCAAAAGGGACACTGGACATGGCATACCCGCCTGTGATACTTGCCTCAACAGCGGCTGCGATGGATGTAGAAGTAGGGATATTCTTTACACTGTAGGCGCGAGGATAGAGGATAAGGGCTATAGAGAAATCGCAAAACTCGCGGCTGCATTAGGGCAAGAAAATCTTGAAAGAAAGGAGATAGTTTTTAGACAGTTTCCAATATCTAATTAATGTTGTATCAGCAACAAATTTTAAACAGGAGGTTGTTATATGAAAAAGTTATTGGTAGTTCTCGTTTCTCTCTCTTTCCTTCTCCCTCTCCCGTCATTTGCCGCTGATCAGGCAGATATTCTCCAGAAGATAGAGGCGCTTTCAAGGGAACTCAATCAACTGAAACAGCAGATGCAGGAGACACAGAAGAAAGAGACCACAAAGGAAAAAAGAATCACGGCTGTTGAGAAAAAGGCTGAAGAAGCAGCAGGGCCTTCTTGGCTCAAAATCGGCGGAGACTTTAGGGCAAGGGTCGACAGCCTGAGCGGTAAAACTCACGACGCATTGGTTAGTGATGGATCAGGAGGCGCTAATGCAACCGCGGGAAAAGATGTAAAGAATGATTCTCTATTTACTAACCGGTTCGGCCTTAACATAATAGCCAAGGCAACAGAGGACGTTACGGTTATAGGAAGGCTCCTCATGTACAAGGTATGGGGAATGGGTAATACCAACCCTGTAACGACCAATGCTTTCTTTGCCGACAAGACGGTCTTTGATGGGACTACTGGTCATATTCCCCAGGACAATCTCCTCAGGGTTGACCAGGCATTTGTTACATGGAGCAATATCGCCGACGTTCCTGTATGGTTCTCAATCGGCAGAAGGCCGTCAACGGGCGGTGTCCCTGGGAACATAAGGCAGAATTTAGAAAGAATAGGTACAGGAGGCGTACCTTCCCTATTGGTTGATTATGCCTTTGACGGTTTAACATTAGGGTATGCGCCCGATATAAATGCTCTCCCAGGCGCCTATGCAAAGGTATGTTACGGAAAGGGACTTGACAGCGGATTCAGGCCTCAGAACAATAACCTCAAAGATACATATCTGTTCGGCTTCGACGTAGTCCCCTATCATACCGAAAACCTGCATGTCGAACTCAACTGGAATAGGGGCAGTGATATATTCGCCAGGCCAGACTTGATAACCGGCAATACCAACGTGGGCGAAATAGACTGGTATGGCACTACAGTCACGGGCAGAGTCGGCGACCTCAATCTCTTCGTATCAGGCGCCATTAGCAAATCCCATCCCAATGACAACACCTACGGTGGCGCCTATGGCTTACTCTGGGATACTACCGAGGGTAAAAAGTCGCACAGCGGTAAAGCCATCTATCTCGGCGGCCGTTATGACATTAAGTCAATTGGTACAAAGATCGGTGCAGAATATAACCACGGCTCAAAGGACTGGATAACATTTGTTCCTGCTAATGATGACATATGGACAGGAAAACTCGGCACAAGAGGAGATGTTTACGAAGTATATCTCATCCAGGAACTCAACAAGAAGCCGATAGCAAACAGGGGAAAGGCATTCTTCAGGCTCGGCTACCAGTACTACGACTTCGAATACACTGGAAGCAACAACTGGATGGGAGCACCACAAAAGATTTCCGATCTGACACAGGCAGGTCCTGGTCTTCCTCAATTTTTCGAAGTGCTTGACAAGGCAAGCAACATCTACCTGACCTTTAATGTTTTATTTTAACCCTCAATTTCCGAGGGAGGGGCGTAAGTGCCCCTCCCTAAACGATGCACTTTTTAGGAGGCCCCGCACGGTGAAATTATGTTTTTCCACTACAATGCTTATGCTTTTGGCTCTGTGCATTGCCGCTTCGAATCCTATCTCTGGAGCGCAGGATGCAGCCCATGGGTTTACGCTGCCCGACATTAACGGCAAAAAAGTTAGTCTTTCAGAATTCAAAGGCAAGGTTGTAATTCTGAACTTCTGGGCAACATGGTGCGGCCCATGCCGGGCTGAAATGCCTTCTCTGAATAAGTTGTATATTGCTCTCAAGGATAAAGGCCTTGCCGTTATTGCCATATCGGTAGATACGTCCGAAAAAACCGTCAGGCCTTTTATAAAAGAGCAGAAGCTGTCGTTTCCGGTGCTTATGGACAAGGACAAAGCGGTCTCGTTCGATGAATATGGTATTTTTGGGCTGCCTACGACTTTTTTAATTGACAGAAACGGCATGATTGTAGAGAAAATCCCCGGAGAAAGGGAGTGGGATACTCCCCAAATGAAGGGGAAAATAATCGGACTTCTGGGGGAGAGAAATGGAAATCACGCAAAAAATAAAAACGGCAATAGGGCTGCTGCTGATTATAGCAGTGCTGTGGGGATGTTCTGATACATTTTTGGTAACAAAGGATGGTAAGAGCTATTTCTTCGGCGGGAAAAGGGACGAGCTTTACAAAATGCTCTGCGATTCCGGAGATTTAGGCAAAATACTTAACGACACGCGCTTGTCGCAGGAAATAAAGGACGGCCTTTATAAATACAACTGCACGCAGCGCTCCGGAGAAAAGGTAAAGGAAATATACGCATTTCTAAAACCGGAACAGAGAAGGGAACTTAGGCTTTCGTTCCAGCAGCATGGTTACGATATAAACTACCTTACGTGTTGAGACCCCAAAATTCCGGTATCCGGTCGGATACACTAACGATATACCGCTGACACAGACTACAATCGACATAGAACCGCAAATGATTATGTTATAATTTCATGTGATGCGGATTCTGAGAACTCAAAAACAAATAACAGCCTTCCATAGATACCCACACCTGTAAAGGCATGGGTATCTATAAAACCATCTATTAGATTTTTCCGTAAACTCGGGATTCCTCACAATGACACAGCATAAAGGCTGTTTTATATTTGATGCCCTGCAGTCTTGCCTCAGGGTTCTTTAATAGGTTTTAAGGCGACCAGTTAGGTCTTTTAAATATAAGACTTCACAAGAATTCAGTGCAGAGGCCCTGAGGACAGCACTTTTTCAATCTCTGTCTTTATAACGGCATAAGGAATGCCGCCGTGAATCTTGGGCACGCCGTTTATGAGCACAACCGGGGTGTTTATCGCTCCGTGTCGTAAGAGTTCTCTTATCTCCGGAAAATCGCTTTCATCATCCATAAACAGGTCTACATATTCCACAGATACCACATAAGGATAAGAAAAGCTCATCTCCTTCTGCAGTTCTTCTGCAAGGACTTTATTGGTTGAATAGTTATCAAATCTTTCATTGTGGGAGATAATGTCTTCCATCGGGTTGTCAAGTATCTGTATGTGAACTCTCTGCAGCATACGATTTACCTCCAGCATTTTATTTACGCCTTAACCAGCATGTTGTCTATCAACCTTGTGCCGCCAACCTTGACTGCAACTGCAAGCAAGGCCTCTTTATCAGCCGCTTCAACTTCCTCCAGCGTTTCAGGGTCATATATTGATGCATACTGAATCTCTCTCACCAGAGGCTCTGCTAAAAGCTTTTCCTTCATGAACCTCCTTGTCTTTTCTTTGCTAATTATACCAGATTTTATCATTTCACTGGTCTGGACAAGACATCTGTATATAACAGCCGCTGCCTTTCGCTCTTCTTCATTCAGATAAAGATTTCTTGAACTCATCGCAAGCCCGTCGTGCTCTCTTATTGTAGGACAGACAACGATATCTATTGGCATATCAAGGTCTTTAACCATCTTTTTAATAATAACTGCCTGCTGAAAATCTTTCTGGCCGAAATAGGCCCTTGTTGGTTTCACAATATTGAACAGTTTAGCTACAATAGTTGTAACTCCCTTGAAATGCCCCGTCCTGAATGCGCCGCAGAGTTTCTCTGATAGCTTTCCTACCTCAACCCGGGTTAAAAAACCTTCGGGATACAGCAAAGACTTATCCGGCGCAAAGAGTATATCCACTTCTTCTTTACGGAGTTTCTCGGCATCGCCCTCAATATCTCCTGGATACTTATTAAAGTCTTCTGATTGACCGAACTGAAGGGGATTAACGAATATGCTTACAATAGTAATGTCGTTTTCATCCTTTGACCTTTTTATAAGGCTGAGATGCCCCTCGTGGAGCGCCCCCATTGTCGGAACAAAGCCTATGCTCCTGCCATGAAGCAAATGCCCGTTTGATGTATCATGTACTATGTGCGGGATTCGTATTATTTCCATTTTATCCCTCTATCGCCTCAAGCAGGGCGTCAAGAAGTTCTTCTTCCTTCATCTGTTTTATTAATTTTCCCTTTTTAAAAAGTATCCCTCTGCCTTTTCCGCCTGCTATTCCGAAATCAGCCTCCCTGGCCTCGCCCGGGCCGTTGACAACACAGCCCATGACAGCCACAGTAACAGGAGTCTTAACATTCCTGAGCCTTGCCTCAACCTTTTTTGCAAGCCCTCTGAGGTCAATGTTGCACCTGCCGCATGTCGGGCATGAGATTATCTCAGCGCCCTTCTTTCTTATGCCGAGAGTCTTCAGTATCCCGTATGCCACTCGTATTTCTTCAGCAGGGTCTGTTGTAAGAGAAACCCTGATAGTGTCTCCTATTCCCTCTGAAAGCAGTATGCCTATGCCGACAGAACTTTTTATTATCCCCGTAGCAGGAGGCCCTGCCTCTGATATTCCGACATGAAGCGGGTAGTTATATTTTTTTGAGAACAGCCTGTATGCCTCTATTGTTGTTGGAACATTTGACGCCTTAAGAGAGACCTTAATATCTCTAAAGTTCATGTCTTCCAGAATCCTTATATGCCCCTCTGCGCTTTCAACCAGCGCCTCCGGTTTCGGATGCCTATATTTCTGCAATAATTCCTTCTCAAGCGAGCCTGCATTAACTCCTATTCTTATCGGAAGTTTTTTATCCTTCGCTGCCAGGACAACTTCTTTAACCTTCCACTTTGCGCCTATATTGCCCGGGTTTATCCTCAGCCCGTCAATCCCCTGTTTTATTGCCTCAAGCGCAAGCCTCCAGTCAAAATGAATATCTGCTATCATTGGGATGCCGACAGATTTTTTTATCCTGCCGAGCGCCTTTGCCGCATCCATGTCAGGCACTGCAAGCCTTATGATTTCGCATCCAGCCTTTTCAAGCGCCTTAATCTGTTTTACAGTTGCCTTTACATTCCTCGTGTCTGTCTTTGTCATGGACTGAACACTGATGGGATGCCCTCCGCCTACGGCAGCCTTGCCTACATAGATTGTCCTGGTCTTTTTACGAGTGGCCATTGTCCTTTGCTCCGTTTTTCTTATTATTCTTATCCTCTATCTCTTTTTGCTTCTCCATTTCTTGCTCCATCTGTTTCTCCTTATGCCTTTTCTCCCTATATGCTGCCACTGCCTTGAAATGCTCTTCTTCCGTAACGGAAAACTGGTGAGTCCCGTCATTGTTTGACACGAAATAAATGTAAGGCACATCAGCGGGATAAAGCGCTGCGGTGATTGATTGTATGCCGGGAGATGCGATAGGCCCCGGAGGAAGCCCTTTAATGATATATGTATTATAAGGTGTTTTTCTCTTCAGGTCCTTCATGGTTATTCTTTCTCCTGACTTCTTTACGCCATAAATTGCAGTAGGGTCGGCCTGAAGCTGCATGCGCTTTTTGAGCCTGTTATGATAAACAGCGGAAATCAACGGCCTCTCACTGTTTATTATCGCTTCCTTTTCTATTATAGATGCAAGCGTAAGGACCTCCCTCTCGGAGAATCCGAGTTCTGCCGCCCTGCCCTTAAACTTATCGGAATATTTTTCCCTCATGCTGTTTATCATCATGCCGAGAGCGTTTTCGGGCTCTATGCCCTTCGGCAGTTTATATGTGTCTGGAAAGATATAGCCTTCAATAGATGGCGCATCAATACTATATGCCCGCAAGAAACTCCTGTTTCTTGAAAGTTCTTCAAAGCCTTCCCTGTCAACGATATTTGTCTCGGCGAGTTTTTCGCCTATTTCCAGAAGCGAATCTCCTTCAGCTATCGTTATATCATACTCTATTATCTGTCCGTTCTTCAAAAGCATTAAGACAGACAGCGGATTCATCGCGCCTGTGATTGAATAGTAGCCTGCCCTTATCTTCCTGTGCAGGCCGGTAAGCCTGCTGATAAAGATAAAAAGGTTTTTGTCCCTTATTAAATTTTCTTTTGCAAGGATTTCAACTGCCTGTCTGAAGGTAGCGCCTTTAGGTATCAGCACTTCTTTTGTTTTTGTGCCTTCAGGAAGCGGAATCAGAAATTCCACCGCCGCATATGCGGCATAGAGGAAAACAAGGCAGAAAGTTATAATTATGAAATTTCTTTTCATTATTTTAGCATGCCAGAATCAGTATTAAGAGTCAATGCAGAGAAAACAAGAGGGGGCGTGCATCGCACGCCCCCTCTTTTCAATGTTCTTATCGCTGACAGCTGTTAGTTGTTTTTTAATCCCTAATCCCTAACAGCTAATCCCTGTCTTTCTTAATACATTCCGCCCATTCCGCCGCCAGGAGGCATTGCAGGCATCTCAGGCTTTTCCTCAGGAACATCTGTAATCATTACGGCCGTTGTCAGCATCAAAGCCGCAACCGATGCTGCATTCTGAAGCGCAGTTCTCGTCACCTTTGTAGGGTCTATAATCCCTGCCTTTATCATATCAACATATTCTTCCTTGTCAGCGTCAAATCCGTAATTTGTATCCTTTGAGTTCTTTACCTTCTCAACAACCACAGAGCCTTCAAGTCCTGCATTATTGACAATCTGCCTTATTGGCTCTTCAAGCGACCTTCTGACTATATCAACGCCTATCTGCTGGTCCTCTGCAAGCTTTAGATTCTTCAGAGCGTGAAGCGTCCTGAGAAACGCAACGCCTCCTCCCGGGACAATCCCCTCTTCAACAGCCGCCCTTGTTGCGTGGAGCGCATCTTCAACCCTTGCCTTTTTCTCTTTCATCTCTGTCTCTGTTGCCGCTCCGACATTAATGACTGCCACTCCGCCAACGATTTTTGCAAGACGCTCCTGAAGTTTTTCCTTATCGTAGTCGGATGTCGTCTCCTCAATTTGCGCCTTAATCTGCTTTACCCTGCCTTCAATCTTTTTATGGTCTCCGGCTCCTTCAACTATTGTAGTGTTCTCCTTGTCAATTGTTACCTTCTTGGCCCTTCCGAGGTCTGATATTTTTATGCTCTCCAGTTTTATCCCGAGGTCTTCGGATATCATGGTGCCGCCTGTAAGGGTTGCAATGTCCTCAAGCATGGCCTTTCTTCTGTCGCCGAATCCCGGAGCCTTTACAGCGCAAACCTGAATTGTGCCGCGGAGCTTATTGACTACGAGTGTTGCGAGGGCTTCACCTTCAACCTCTTCTGAGATAATTAACAGAGGCTTGCCCATCTTTGCGGTCTGCTCAAGTATAGGAAGAAGGTCCTTCATGGTTGAAATCTTCTTCTCATGGATGAGGATAAACACATCTTCAAGGTTGCATTCCATCCTCTCAGGGTCTGTTATGAAATAGGGCGATGTGTACCCCCTGTCAAACTGCATGCCTTCAACAACATCAAGCGTAGTCGCCATGCTCTTTGCCTCTTCAACCGTGATTACTCCGTCCTTGCCGACTTTATCCATTGCCTCTGCAATCAGTTCTCCGATTGAAGGGTCATTGTTTGCAGAGATGGTGCCGACTTGCGCTATCTCTTTTTTGTCCTGAACAGGCTTGCTGAGTTTTTTTAGTTCGCTTATGATGACCTCTACTGATTTTTCAATTCCCTTTTTTATGTCCATGGGGTTAGCGCCCGCAACTACATACTTCATGCCCTCTCTGTAAATAGCATGGGCCAGAACAGTTGCCGTTGTGGTGCCGTCGCCTGCAACGTCAGACGTCTTTGATGCAACCTCTTTTACAAGCTGCGCCCCCATATTCTGCCATGGGTCTTTCAGTTCTACCTCTTTCGCAACAGTAACGCCGTCTTTTGTTATAGTCGGCGCGCCGTATTTTTTATCAATGATTGCGTTCCTTCCCTTAGGCCCCAGCGTTGCCTTTACCGCATCTGTAAGCTGGCTTACGCCTTTCAGTATTAAAGCCCTTGCTGCTTCGTCAAAAAGAAGCTGTTTAGCCATTTGTTACTCCTCCTTAGTGATTTTTTAACTTTTAATTTTTAACTTCCGACTATGCCTAAAATATCTTCTTCTTTTATGATGAGATATTCTTCGTTATCCATCTTAATCTTTGAGCCGGAATACTTATCAAAAAGTATTATGTCTCCCACCTTAACTTCCATCGGCTGGCGTTTGCCGTCCTCGGTTATCTTGCCAGTGCCTACTGACATTACTGTGCCTTTCTGTGGTTTTTCCTTGGCTGCATCAGGAATATAAAGGCCGCCCGCTGTTTTTTCCTCTTCTGAGGAATACTTAACAAATACCCTGTCTCTAAGTGGTTTGAACTTCATAAAACATATCTCCTTTCTTAAGGTTTAACTGTTAACTGTCCCGATAATATCGGGATTGGACTTATTAGCACTCACTAACCGAGAGTGCTAATATAATAACTAACCAACATTTAAGGCAAGGGCTTTTAAGTGGACTTTAAGGCTTGAAATCTCGCTAAATCAGATATTTTCTTCTATTTTCTGTGTTTTTCAGATTTTTAGGGTTTTTTTCTTGTTTTCTATAAAATTTTCTATGGCCTCATGAAAAAAATCTCCTTTATTTTTAACTTCCTGAGACACACGGCCATTGTAGAGTTTTGTCCCTTCCTTTATATCAGAGGCGAATTCTGCATAGAAGGAGTTTTTCTTTATTGCCTCTTCCATCTTTGTTGAGCTGTAAAGGTAAATATCCGCAATGATTGTTCTCGCCAACCGTTTTGCCTTTTCCACTGCGTCATCCGCTTCTGTTTTTATCGCTTTTTTTGTTTCCGGTTTTACTGTCGGCTTTACTGCCGGCTTTATTTCCGGCCTTGAAGGTATTGCTGCATGAGGCTCCGCCAGAGGCGCACGCGTCTCTATTTTGGGAGGCATCTCTGCAAAGGGCTGCGGTTTTTCCGGAAAGGGTTGTGATTTTTCCGGAACAGGTTCTTTGGGCCCTTCCGTTACTTCTTCTCTTTTTTCTTGTATCCCTTGCAGAGCCTGAATCTTTTCCATAAGGATATCTTCTATATGATGCTCTTCTATATAGCCATCAGCTCCATAGAGAGAATTGGGTTCTCTCCTATATCTGGTCTTGTCGTAGATTGAACAAATCAGAATGATTTTTATATCTTTTGTCTCAGGCCGTTCCTTCAGCCTTTTGCACAACTCAAAGCCATATATCTTGGGAAGCGCAACATCCAGAAGAGCAAGAAACGGAAGTTCCTTAATAGCTTTTTTCATCGCGTCTATCCCGTCGTTTGATGTAATAACCGTAAACCCATTTTTTGTGAGGACACTGCTTATCTTCTCAACAATTGCCGGGTCTTCATGCGCAACAATTACCTTTCCTTCAAGGGGTTTTATCCGGACCGCAGGTTTTTTTACGAGGAGAACCGCGCCGCATTTCGGACATTTAAACCTCACGCCCTCAGGTGTTAGTTTTTCATCCGCGATTTTAAGCTTTATCCTGCACTTGGGACAACTTACGACCACTCTCTGAACCTCCTTTTAGGCAGCCATATCTTAATCGTCAAAATGCCTGTAAGGAATCCGCCGATATGGGCAAACCAGGCGACCCCGCCCTGAGGCAAAAGCCCCTGGCTGAGGATTCCGTTGACAAGTTGTATAATAGCCCAAAATCCAATAACTATCAAGGCAGGAATTTTTACAACCTGAATAAAAAATCCAAAAAATAACAGGGTATGCACACGCGCATGAGGAAATAAAAGTATATAAGCGCCGAGGACGCCTGAGACAGCGCCGCTTGCGCCTATCATTGGCATAGTTGAAGAAGGCGATGAGACAGCATGAGCATATGAGGCTATAACCCCGCTTACAAGATAAAAGAGAAGAAACCTGAAGTGCCCCAGCCTGTCTTCTATATTATCGCCGAATATCCAGAGGTAAAGCATATTGCCGCCAACGTGCAGCAGGCCGCCGTGCAGAAACATGGATGAAAAAACAGTGGCTATCGGATGCAGCGCCTGCGTCTTTTCCAAAGACAGCAGTCCTGAAGGAATTGCGCCGTAGTTATCAATGATATACCTTTCGCCGACAGGTGATATTATTTCCCATAAATAGGCAAGAACGTTAATTGCGATTATCCCGATTGTAACGAAGGGAAATGTTTGTGTTGGAGCATCATCTTTATATGGAAACATTTTTTCTTCTCATCCTGAGTGAGATTAATATTACCCCAAGTGATTATTTGCGGTCAAATCATATTAACTTGCAATTCAAATACACATTCTGTTATCGGACTGCTATAATAACAGCAAACATTTTAACTGACATTTCCTGTCCTTAAAAAGGAGGATGAGGATTAAATGAAATCAAAAGGGCATAGACGAAAAAACGTTTATGTCCTTTTTTATTGTTTAGATAGCGCTGGCACATACTAAATAAAAAATTTAAATGAAGATTCGTGATATTATAAAATTAATCGAGGCGGATGGCTGGTATCAGATTGATACAAGAGGAAGCCATCGCCAATATAAACACCCTACAAAGCCGGGCAGGGTAACAATTGCTGGTCATCCCAGCGATGATTTGGCGCCGGGGACTTTAAATAGCATCCTGAAGCAGGCCAAATTGAAGGAGGGAAAATAATATGTATC
>MNVK01000106.1 GCA_001871685.1 Nitrospirae bacterium CG1_02_44_142 | reverse complement strand
CAGCCTCTTTTTGTCTTCCATTACCGGTCCTTCAAAAATTTTTTCGAGCACAGAAAGGAGTAAAAATCTTTTATACATGTCAGAGTCATCAATCCTGTAATGTATCCATCTGCCGTGTTTTCTGTCTTTTATAAAGCCTGCTTCTTTTAACACCGCAAGGTGAAAAGAGACCTTTGGCTGAATCATGTCCAGAGCTGCGACAACATCGCAAACGCACAACTCTCCATGTTCAAGCAGCTTTAATATCCGCAGTCTGGTCTCATCGGAAAGCGCCTTAAAGGTATCCAGAAGTTTCTGCATTTGACTTGACCCCTTTTATGATTTCCATAAATATTTTTTTATGGAAAGTAACAATATATTCATTATTATGCTAAGAAATTATATTATCTTGTTAATTCATATAAACTATATTTTATATATATCATATAACGGCGGCGGCTGTCAAGAATTTTTTACGGGGCCTGCGCGGCGGTTATGGAAGCAAGCGGCGGCATCGGCGGCATTTACCCTGTTAGAAGGCAGAATGCCCCGTGTGAGTTTCTGACGGGGTTCCCCGGTATGGGTGTTTTTTCCTGTAATCACGAGGACTTTCTTTAAGCCCTTTGCTATTCCATATTCCCCGTCTATGTTGTCTTGCCTCATTTTCCGCCATTCTCAATTCATCAACATATTTGATATTTGGCGGGATAGTCAGCAGCGCCGCATAGCCGTCCTGGACCATTTGAATGTTCAGCATCTTTCCGTCAGGAGTGAATATGTAACATAAGAGGCGGCCGTATTTGTCCCTTCTTTCCACATCAAATTCAAGGATGACTTTTCGGTTAGACGCCATCAGCATTTTTTCAAGATGTTTTTTTGCCCTTGTCCCCCACGGCCTTTGTTTGATTTCCGGAGCATCCATGCCTATCAATCTTACCTTTTCCTTCCTGCCGTTTAGAATTATGCTTACAGTATCGCCGTCGCGCACTCTGCTAACCCTGACATGCCGTTGCTCGCCGGATGCAGAGGAACTGCCGGTAATGCAAAGACTGTGAAGCAGTATTGCAATTAATATTGTGCATAGCGCGCTTGTCTTCAGACATCTTCTGTGCATGTATTAATTATAAGGCATAGATGGGATTAAAAGCCGAAAAATAGAGATAGAACTATAAACGCTTTGAATTACCTGTCATTGCGAGTCCCGAGCAGCTCGGGGCGTGGCAATCTCATTGCAAAAGGCGGGATTGACCTTCACCCCAAAAAGTCTTTGACTTTTTGGGGACCCCGGCTTCGTTTCACTCGCAATGACAACTTTCTATCTCTATTTTTCGGTAAAAGAATAATTCTTGATAATGTCAGCCTGTTTAGTGATAAAATACATCTAATGGTTAAGAAGAGGGCTAAAAATATTAAACAGAGATTTTTTATGGCGAAAGAACTGCGCCTTTCAATTTCGCTCATAGTTATCTGGTCGCTTCTTGCCGGAATCATCTTTACATATGCGGCCAAAGAGCTTAGCGCGAGGATGGAGCACGGAGTTTTTTCTTTCATAGCCGTGTTTTTGGGCTATGTGATTATTGTTATTGTATTGGCATTGTTTTTCACGCACAGGTTTATCGGCCCGTTTGAGAGATTAAAGATGGAGATGAAACTCGTATTGGCAGGCAATTATAACAGACGGCTTTCTGTACGCAACAGCGATGACTTCTATGTCAGGTCGTTTGTTTTAGAAGTGAACAGGATGCTGGACGAGCTTGAGAATAAATGTTTTGATAAGGAAGGTTTTCGTAAAACTGTTGATTCCGGGCTGCTCCGTGTTATGGCTCTTGTTGAGAAAGAGAATGTTTCAAAGGAAAAACTGAGAGAAGCCCTTCTTTCGTTTCATGATAAGGTGGAATCCTTATTAATGAGGAAAGGAAGCGGCAAAGTATAAGCCGACGTTTAATATACCAGTCTCAGCGCATCAGGCGCAATCTCAATCCTTGCAGGAGCCTGGCCGAAATAATCACCGTCTATCTGTATGCGCGCATTGCCCTCAATATCTATATTTTTTATCTGCTGATATGTTATATCCCTAAATTTCAGGTGTCTTTTTGTGAATATCCCTAAGGCGTATCTGAAAATGTCCAGCCGGTTTTTACCGTGCATAATGAAGGCATAAAAATTGGCGTTCTTTATATTTGCGTCAGGCGCAATTCTGAAATTTCCTCCATATTTTGACGTCTTGCAGATTATTGCAGAATATCCTTTGCAGGATTTGCCGTTCATGGTGAAGGTTAATTTATCAGGCGCCCATCCAAGCAGTGTCTTTAGCCCGCTCAAGATATAGGCTCCTTTTCCTGAATATTTTTTAAGGCGGTTCTTTATTCCATAAACTGTTTCGCCGTCATAGCCGATTCCAGCCATCAGAAGAAAGTAGCGAGTGATAAGCGAGGAATCTTCAGATGTAAGATGCATGTCGGTACGACTCGATTCCGAGATGCATGATGACCCCCCTTTAATTCCCCCCTTATTAAGGGGGGACAGAGGGGGGTGTATCTTGTATCCTGTATCTTGTATCCTGTATTCTGATAGAATTATTTTCCCAAGGCAGACAGTATGTATTTTGCCATTCAGGGCAATATCAACAGCCTTCTCTACATCTTCGGATATGTTGAGTTCCTTAGCAAGGACATTTGTTGTTCCGAGCGGGAGTATTGCCATTGGTATATCAGTGCGTGCAATGCCGTTAATTACCTCATTGTATGTTCCATCACCGCCAGCCGCGATGATTAGAAGTTCGGAGTTTGAATACCCCCCTTTCAATCCCCCCCTTAGTAAGGGGGGGACAGTGGGGGGGTGGCTCTCGACTGTTGACTGCCAACTAATCTGCCTTGCAAATGACTCAGCATCTCCTCTTTTTTCGGTCAGCAGCAGACGGACATCGTGTCCTCTGTTTTTAATGATTGCCGCAGCTTCATTGATTTTCCTCAGAGCATTCCTGCCTGCTGCGGGATTGCCTATAAGGAATATAGTTTGCTTCATCTGTATCTGCGAGGTTTTTTTGTTTCCATCCGCTATTTTTTTACTGATTATATAACGATAACAGGTTTTCTTTCCAGGTAAGAGATTAATCCGGCAATATCAGCAGTTTCCCTGATAAAGAATACCCTGCCTCCGTGCATTTCTTTTTCTCTCTTGATATTCGGTATCCTCAGATATCCGGATTCCTTTGATGCGATGTAGCCGGTAGTATAATCAGGGTCGTCGGAGATGCAGACCTCTGCGATAATATCACGGCATGACGCCGCCTTTGATGCAAGAACTAAGGCCTCTTTCACCCGCCTCAGGCGGGTTGTATTTATCTTTGCTCCTGACAGTTTTTCTGACAGTTTTTTCTCGGCTGACTTCTCAATTCCCATTCTTGAGACTCTCACTCCTCTTTCCTTGTCGGGTTCAATGCGTCTTCCTGATTTCAGGAGTATTAGCGATGCGCCCCGCATTGTCTTTTTTGAATTCAGAACAGCGAACCCCTTGTCAATGGCTTTTTTTGAAATGTCAAGAGATTTCAATTTCTGTGTTATGATTTCCCTTGCTTTCTCAGGAGAGCTGCATTTAAGAGTTGCAACAGGCAGTAATGAAATTGTTTTCGGCTTCTGTCTTATTTTTTCAATTGTGATTATAATCTCGTCTGGCTTGCCTCTGGAATGGGTCAAAGCCCTTTTGATATAGCTCTCACAGGCTTTTCGTATTTCTGATTCATCGTATATCCCTTCAGCGCCAGAAATATGTATTTCTCTCTGTCTTTGCCTAACCCCTGACCCCTGATCCCTGACCCCTGACTTTTTTGACGCCCTCATGCGAATGCTCCACATCTCAGCCTGTCCTCAGCCCGTAATTCTTTATTAGCATCCGGTCGTCACTGAAGGTCCTGCCTGCTGTTGTAAGATAATTTCCTGTAAGGAGAGAGTCTGCTCCAGCCATAAAGACCATTGAATCAAATTCGCCTAAAACCTGCATTCTTCCCCCGCATATGCGTATCTCCTTTTGCGGAAGAATGAACCTGTAAAGGCTCACGATTTTTAGGGCTTCAAATGGATTGAGCAGGTCCTGTTCTCCCAGCGGCGTCCCCTTAACAGGAATAAGATAGTTTATTGGAACAGAATCTATGCCGAGTTCTTTTAATTTAAAAGCCAGGTCAATCCTGTCTTCCCAGGTCTCGCCCATCCCGAATATCCCGCCGGAGCAGACGGAAAGTCCGGCAGCTATTGCAGCGTCTATGGTTTTCAATTTATCGCTGTATGTATGGGTTCTGCATATTTCAGGAAAGAATCTCTCGGATGTTTCAAGGTTGTGGTGGTATCTCTCAAGGCCGCTGTCTTTTAGCAGTGTAAGCTCATCCTTGTTAAGCAGGCCGAGCGTTGAACACGGCAGCAGCCCGATTCTCCTTATATCTTTAATCATTGAACATATTTCTTTCAGTTCGTTTTTCCCTGTCTTTCTTCCGCTTGTGACAATGCAGAATCTTTTTACGCCCGCATCCCTCGCTTCTTTTGCCTTTTCAATCACAGCGCTCTTATTGATGAGAGGATAAACGGCTGTTTCAGTCTTGCTCCTTGAAGACTGGGCGCAGTAAGAACAGTCTTCAGGACATGCGCCTGATTTTGCGTTGACTATTGCACAGAGGTCCACAGAGTCTCCTCTGAATGTCTGCCGTATTTTGTTTGCTGCTGCAAAAAGGTCAAACATCTCTGTTTTTGGGAGTGCGCTTATTTGAGCGGCTTCAGTTTTTGTTATAGTGCGCCCGCTTATAACCCTGTCTCTAATGTCCTCAATCATGGGTTATTTTTTCGGAAAGGCGCATGAATTGTCAACTGAAAGACTGCTGTTGGTTTACATCTGCATTACGCCAATGTAGAAATGCTCTATTTTGGCTTGAGGCAAGGTGAAAATTACCTTGACAGTCCCTGCTGCCTTTAGGTATTGTTTTTTCAGCATAAAAAACAGCGCTCATTTTGTCATTACGAGCGAAGCGAAGTAATCTCATCTGCAGATTGCCACGTCGTCCCGAGCAGCTCGGGACTCCTCGCAATGACAGGAGTATGGGAGGGTTAAGATGAAAAAGATTTTAATAGCCCTGTTTATTCTTGCCTTCGTATCAACAGCCTCTGCCCTTGAGGTCAATCAGGATGCTCCCTTATTTTCCCTGAGAGACAGAAACAACGAATTCTTCCACTTAAGCGACAATATAACCCCTTCTGCTAAAGGAAACCACCCCTCTCAGTCCCCCCTTGGCAAGGGGGGAAGTAAGGGGGGTGTATTAAAGGGCATAATCCTAAACTTCTTTTCCTCTACCTGCATCCCATGCAAAAGAGAACTGCCTATACTCAATTCCCTTGCGGATGAATTTGCAAAAAAGAAGATAAAGGTTGTGGTTGTAAGTTATCAGGAAGATATAGAAAAAGCAGTAGAATTCCTTGAGACCTTGAAGGTCAACAAGCCTTTGATTCTGGCAGACCCTCACGGGTGGGTAGGCAGGAAATACATGGTCAAAGGGCTTCCGATGACATTCTTTATTGGAGCAGACGGAAAGATTAAAGACATCATTCCAGGAGAACTGCCTGACTTTGAAAAGGTGATAAGGCAAAAGGCAGGAAAACTGTTAAAATGACGTTATGTGCGGAGAAATAAATAATGGATATAGTTTATTCAATAAACAATATTCCTATTCGTTTAACATACGAAAGATGGTATCATGTTGTAGAAAACCATGACGATATGGCAAGTTATTACTATGAAGTTTTGGAGACTGTTGAGAATCCCGAATTTATTATGAGGGGAAACAGGGGAACATTAAAGGCTGCAAGAAACTTTGGAAAAGGGAAATGGCTGGTCGTTATTTATAGAGAGAAAGATAGAAGCGATGGCTTTGTAATAACTGCGTATTTTCTGGATTGCAGACCCAAAGGAGAGATAATATGGAAACGACATTGAAAAAGAAGGATTATATTGCAAAATGTATAAAAATGGCTTCGGATATGGTCAAACTTTCATTTGAACATATGTGGGTTGATTATGACAAAGAGGCGGATGTGCTTTATTTGAGTTTTCGCAAGCCCCAGCGGGCAACAAAGACTATAGAAACCGATAACGGCATCCTGATAAGAAAAGACGGCAGCCGGATTGTCGGGATGACGATTTTAGATGCAAGTTGCAGGTAAAAATATAATAATGAAAAAGTTTCTGACAATACTATTCGTCCTGATTTTTAGGGTCAGGCTTGAATTAGTGAAAATAGAACGAAGTATAATTCCTCATTCAGCGCCATTCGGAATGGATAAATGGATAAATAGTTCCAGCGCCTGATTTTTTGGAAATTTTCTATCCATCATTCCCTGTATTAATTGGAGAGGTGTATACTAAAAGACAAAAACGTTAAGGAGAATAATTCTATGGACATTTTAAAGAAGATAAATGAAGACCTTGTGGCAAGCATGAAGAGTAAGGATGAGGGAAGCGGCCTCAGGACGTCCACTCTCAGGATGATGAAGTCCTCAATAAAGAACGCAGAGATTGCAAAACGCGGAAAGGGTGAGCTTACGGAAGAAGATATTACGGGTGTGCTTGCTACAATGGCAAAACAGCGCAAGGAATCTGTTGAGCAGTATTTGAAGGCAAATAGGAAGGACCTGGCTGAAAAAGAAAATAAAGAGATAAACATCATTCAGAAATATCTTCCCGAACAATTATCTGCCGAAGAGGTTGATGAAATCATTAAATCAACGATTCAAGCAGCAGGCATCTCCGGCATGAAAGATATGGGCAGGCTTATGAAGGAACTAATGCCCCAGCTTAAGGGCAAGGCCGACGGAAAACTGGTAAGCGAGAGAGTAAAAGAGATTCTTTCCTCCAATCCTTGACAACCCCTCTGCTGTTTGATAGGGTTGTCCTATGAAGAGACGACAAGACAGTATGTGCGCTCTCTGCGGTGAACTGGCTAAGGCGCGCAGCCTCAATGCCACACTGAACATCCTTGCAAAAAATATCACAGAGATTATGGATGTTAAAGGCTCAACAATCAGGCTTCTTGATGAAAAGGAGCAGACCCTTGAGATTGTGGCTGCATACGGCATGAGCAAGAAGTATTTAAAGAAAGGCCCTGTTGTTTTGAATAAACATCCTGTGGACCGGAAGGTTCTTAAAGGAAAGGCTGTAAAGACCAGGAACATATTGAAAGAGCCCCATGTCCTGTATCTTGAGGAGGCTAAAAAAGAGGGCATAAAGTCAGTGCTCAGCGTTCCTCTTATGGCGGATAAGAGGGCTATAGGCGTTGTTAGGGTCTATACGGCAGCGCCCCATGATTTTATCGCCGGAGAGATAGAGAGGCTCAGGGCGCTTGCCTTTCTGGGAGGCATACTTGCAGACAGGGCCAGGATATGGGATGAAATGCGCGCCTTGATAAAAATATCACAGACAATAAGTTCAACCCTTTCACTTGAGAAAGTTCTCCAGATGATAGTGGAAAATGCCGCTAAGACGTTAAGGCTGAGGGCTTCGTCAATCAGGCTTCTTGACGAGGGAAAAGGGACGCTTGAGGTCAAGGCGGCTTACGGCCTGAGCCGGGGGTATCTGGAAAAAGGGCCGGTTGAATTAGCGGAAAGTCCTTTAGATATGGAATGCCTTAAGTGCAAAGTTGTGTCTATCCGCGACATCAGAAAAGACAAAAGACTCCAGTATCCCGATGAGATAATAAAGGAAGGAATACTGGCGCTTCTTTCTCTGCCCCTTATTGTCAGAGGGAAAGCAATAGGAGTTCTCAGGGTTTATACGTCTGTCCCTTATACCTTCAGCGAGTCAGAGATAGATTTTCTTTCTGCCCTTGCATGTCAGGGCGCTATCGCAATAGAAAATGCACGCCTGTTTGAGCATATAAAAACCGAATATAAAGACCTGACAAGGGATGTCTGGAAATGGTATGACTGGGGAACGCACTTTCCAAAAATTTAAACGTCTGATTTCCAAAAAGGCTTTTCTCCTGTGGCTTGATTCTTTGAAGAAAGATTACAAGCTCATAGGCCCCCGATATTATCGGGGCAATCAGGCTGTTTTTAAGGAAGTGGATTCTTCAAAAGAACTTTTCATGGAATATGAAAGCGCTATGCTCTCTCCGGGAAAACTTTTTCTCTATAAACCGCAAGAAGAGCTATTCAGATTCACATTTAATGAAACAAGTAATCCCCCCTCGCCCCCCTTTAGCAAAAGGGGGATGGGGGGATTTTCAAGCAAAAAAATAACAGTTGACGAAATCAAACCCGACATGGCAAAGCAGGTGATTGTCGGAGTGCATCCCTGTGATGTAAATGCGATACTCTACCTTGACAGGACCTTTCTCGGGGCCTTTAAAGACCCGCACTATGAAGCAAGGCGGAAAAATACTCTAATCATCTCGTTGAACTGTACACATGTTGGAGGCAACTGTTTCTGCTCATCGGTTGGCGCCGGGCCTTTTCTTCACTCAGTTGGAGGTTATGACGTGCTCCTCACTGATTTTGAAAGCGAATATCTCGTAGAGATAAAAAGCAGAGAGGCCGAGGAATTATTCGGGCTTGAAGGCAGAGGCGCCGGCAGGGACGAGATGAGGTTTAAAGCGGAGAAGGAAAAAGCAATGCAGGGTAAATTTAGAAAAACTCTAAATGTTTCGGGGCTTGACAATATTTTTGCGGAGAACATGGAACACCCTGTCTGGCAGCAGACAGCGGAAGAAAAATGTCTTTCATGCTCAAACTGTGTCATGGTATGCCCGACGTGTTTTTGCTATGACCTGAGAGATGAGATGAGCATGAACCTTAAAACAGTAACAAGATACAGGTGTTTTGATGCATGTCTGGACATAAGGTTTGCAGAAGTTCACGGAGGCAATTTCAGGCAGAGTAGGGCTGCAAGGCTCAGGCAGTTTGTTGCGCACAAATTAGACCAGACAAATCAGTACGGAGTTTTCGGGACTGTCGGCTGCGGCAGGTGCATAACCTGGTGTCCCACAGGGATTGACCTTACGGAGATAGCCGAGGAACTAAGAACTAAAAACTAAGAACTACAAGATGGGATTGCTTCGTCGTCCCGAAGTATCGGGGCTCCTCGCAATGACAGTCATTGCGAGCGAAGCGAAGTAATCTTATAGGAACTAAGAACTATGAGCCATGAGCTATCAACTATGAACCCGCTTAAACCCTTAAGGGCAAAGGTAGATGATGTAAAAATCGAGGCAGAGGGAGTTAAGACATACACCCTCTCAACAGAGTTTCCATTTCTTGCAGAACCCGGGCAGTTTAATATGATAGGTTACCCGGGCGTCGGCGAGGCGCCTATATCCCTGAGCGCAATTGTGAATGACGGCTCTTTTAAGCATACGATAAAGTCCGTGGGAAGGGTAACGGATTTTTTGAAGGATTTTAAGAAGGGGGATGAACTTTTTTTCAGGGGGCCCTATGGCAGGAGCTGGCCTGTTAAGAAGGCAGAGAAGAAGGATGTTCTCATCATTGCGGGGGGTGTGGGGCTTGCGCCGCTCAGGCCTGTTATTCAGATAGTCTTAAAACGGAGAGAAGCATTCGGAGAGGTGAGTCTTATATATGGCGCAAGAAATGAAAAGAATATGCTCTTTATGGATGAGTTCAAAATCTGGGAGAAAGATATTTCACTCTATATAACCGTGGACGAGGTCTCTGATGTCTCTAAATCCCCCCATCCCCCCTTTACTAAAGGGGGGCGAGGGGGGATTAATATTGGCCTTGTTACTGATTTGATTGACGGGATGAAGATAAAGCCGGAAAGAGCCATTGCTTTTGTCTGCGGGCCTGAGATAATGATGCGTTTTATATGCAGGGGGCTTATCATGCATGGCATGTCGCAGTCATCGCTTTATGTATCGCTTGAAAGAAGGATGAAGTGCGGTATTGCCCAGTGCGGGCACTGCCAGCATTCAGGTTTATTTGTGTGCCAGGACGGCCCGGTATTTTCATACAAAGAAGTGTGCGGGCTGCCGGACGGGGTGCTGTAACTTATGAATAAACTCAGGCTTGGATTCTTTAAGTATTCATGCTGCATGGGCTGTTCTTATTTCTTTGCGTATGTTCATAAACAGGTCCCTGAAGTGCTTGCGAGTTTTGATTTTGTATTTATAAAACTGCTTTCAAGGAAAGGCACACCTGAAGGGCCGTTTGACATAGCCCTGGTTGAGGGCGCTATAACAGAGGCATGGCAGGTTGATGAGCTGAAGATGATAAGAGAACAGAGCAAAAAGCTTTTTGCGATAGGTTCATGCGCAGTAATCGGCGGCATCCCTGCTATAAAGGCAACAATGCCGGAACTTGAGGTTGAGAAAAGAGTTTACAAAAATCTCTCTTCAATACATTCAATTAAACCCCATGCAGTTGATACGTATGTGAAAGTGGACGGTTATATAAGGGGCTGCCCGCCTGCTGAGAGGGATTTATACGAGGCTCTGACAGCTGTTCTGACAGGAAGGAAGCCTGATTTTCCCGAGTACAGCGTTTGCATTGAATGCAAGCTGAAAGGCAATACATGTATTTTAATTGCAGAGAATATGCCGTGCATGGGGCCTGTGACAAATGCAGGCTGCGGCGCGCTCTGTCCTTCAATGAACAGGGCGTGTTATTCATGCTTCGGGCCTATGAAGCAGACGAATGCCCCTGCGCTTGCGAAAAAATTTAAGGCGATGGGCATATCGCGGGATGACGTCATAAGAAAGTTTACAGAGTTCGGCGCGGATACAATTGAGTTCAGAAAAGCAGTGGAAACGTATGAAGATTGATATAAATTACATAGCCCGCGTTGAGGGCGAAAGCTCTGTAAAACTTGAGATAGAGGAAGGGAAACTCAAAGAACTCAGGCTTAATATCTGGGAGCCTCCGCGTTTCTTTGAAGGTTTTCTTGTGGGAAGGAAATTTGACGAGGTTCCGGACATAGTCGCCAGGATATGCGGGATATGTCCCGTATCCCACATGACGACAGCGATAAGGGCCATGGAAAATGCGTTCGGCTTTACGCCTTCTACTGAAGTTAAAAAAATACGAAAGATACTCGCCTTAAGCCAGATTCTCTCAAGCCATCTTGCGCATCTTTATGTCCTGGCGCTTCCGGATTTTTTCAGGCTTAATTCTGTTGTAGAGATGCTGCCGCGCTTTGACAAGGAGATTAAGAGATTCCTGAGATTAAAGGAAGCGGCAAACAGCATTACCGCTCTTTTCGGCGGCAGGGCCTTGCATCCGGTCTCAATGGTTGTTGGCGGCTTTACAAAGGTTCCGTCAAAGGCTGACACAGAGAAAGCTGCAAAGGAACTTGAATCTCTGCATGGGGATGCTCTTGAAACATTAAAGATGGCGTCAGAACTTAAATGCCCTGCTCTGGAAAATAATGCGGAGTTCGTGGCGCTGACAGGTAAAGGTGAATATGCAATAAACGGAGGCATGATTTCATCCACAAAGGGGCTGGACATTAAAGAGCATGAATACACATCTTATTTTATTGAGGGCGAAGTCCCTTATTCAAATGCAAAGAGGACAATTATAAAAGGCAGAGGCTCTTTTATGGCAGGAGCGCTTTCAAGAATTAATCTCGGATTTGATAATCTTTTGCCTGATGCAAAAAAGGCTTCGGAGGACATTGGTTTTAAAGGAGGCGGCAACCCTTTCCTGAATAATCTTGCGCAGGCTGTTGAGCTCGTCCATGCCTTTCAGGAGTGCGCTGAACTTCTCAGAGGGCTTTCGTTAAAAGATTGCTTCGCTGACTTTAAGGTTAGGGAAGGCGCCGGCTCTGCTTTAACAGAGGCGCCTCGGGGGATGCTTTATCACTATTATGAGATAGACAGAAAAGGAATAATAACAAAGGCAAATATCGTAACGCCGACAGCCCACAACTTTCTTAACCTTGAAGAGTCTCTCAAAAAGCTTGTGACTGAAAATATAGATAAGCCGGAAGATGAACTGATTCTTTTATGTGAGATGCTCGTGCGGGCGTATGACCCGTGTTTTTCGTGTTCGGTGC
>MNVK01000067.1 GCA_001871685.1 Nitrospirae bacterium CG1_02_44_142 | reverse complement strand
ACACAGCGAGCATACGCTAAAAGCCGCTGAAATATTTTACGCCTCATTGCGAGCTGTTGACCCTTATGAGTCAGTAAAACTTCATACAGATAGAATCAGACAATTTCATCAAGATAACAACTTTAAAAAGCTAATCGTTGTTGGTTTCGGCAAGGCAGCGGTTCCAATGGTAAAGGCGCTGGAAGACGATTTGGCGGATATAATTGATGCAGGAATTGTTATTACAAAATACAGGCGCTGTGCACATAACTACTCAAGTCCCCCCTTGCCCCCTTTTGATAAAGGGGGGATAGGGGGATTTTTCGAAGTCTACGAAGCCGGGCATCCTATCCCGGATGAAAGCGGGTTAAAGGCGGCAGAGGAGATAATAAAACTCCTGAGAGATGCAGATGAAAATACCCTCGTGGTATGCCTTATCTCAGGAGGAGGCTCTGCTCTGCTCGTCTCTCCATACGAGGGTGTCTCTCTTGATGAGAAACAAAAAATCACCCAATTACTACTTAAGGCAGGAGCGGATATAAATGAGCTCAATACAGTAAGGAAGCACATCTCGAAAGTTAAAGGAGGAAGGCTTGTTGAAATTGCATATCCTGCAAGAATAATCTCGTTAATACTTTCAGATGTTATCGGAGACAAACTCGATGTCATCGCATCGGGACCGACATCCCCGGATGAAACAACTTATAATGATGCCTTAAGAGTTTTAGAAAAATATAAGCTTATGGATAAATGTCCAGAAAAAATTTTGGTAATTTTGCAAAAAGGTGAGAATGGCTTAACCCCGGAAACACCAAAAGAAGGGAATAAAATATTTGAAAGCGTGGAGAATATTATTATCGGCAGTAATAGAATAGCCCTCAATGCTGCGAAAGAAAAGGCAGAAGATATGGGTTTTCATGCAGAGATATTATCGTCAGAGTTGGCAGGTGAGGCGAGAGAAGCTGGAAAGTGGCTTGCAATAAAAACCCGTGATGCGTTAAGCGTAAGGCGTGATGAGAAGATTTGTCTGATAAGCGGCGGTGAGACAACTGTAACTGTGTGGGGGAATGGAATCGGTGGCAGGAATATGGAACTTGCGTTATCATTTGCTATGGAGATTGAGGGCAGCGATGGCATAACGCTTCTTTCAGCCGGTACTGACGGCACAGACGGCCCGACAGATGCAGCAGGAGCAATCGTGGATGGGGGAACAGTTAAAAAAGCAAAAACGATTGGTCTTGACCCTGAAGCCTATTTGAAGGATAATGATTCTTATAATCTTTTTAAGCAGATTAATGGCTTATTGGTTACCGGACCAACAGGAACAAATGTAATGGATATTCAAGTAGTTTTAATAAAATAATAAATTTTCATAATATATTTATTTTAATCACAAAACATAAAAGCCAATAATGATTAGGCTAAATTTATGTTATTTTATATGTAATGAGAGAAAAGCTTATAATCTTCACAGACCTCGATGGAACGCTTCTGGACTATTCCAATTATTCATTTGAGAAGGCACTGCCGGCACTTAGAATATTAAGACAAAAAGGCATCCCCTTGATTGTCTGCTCCAGCAAGACAAGAAATGAAGTAGAGTATTACAGGAAAAAACTCGATAACTCCCATCCATTTATCTCTGAGAATGGCGGAGGGATATTTATTCCAAAAGGTTACTTCAATTTCGAAGTTCAAGATTCATATAATCCCCCCTCACCCCCCTTTAGCAAAGGGGGGATGGTGGAATTTTCAGAAGAAAATGACTACCATGTCATCAGGCTCGGAGCAAAATATTCTGACTTAAGAAAAGCTGTAAAAGAATTGCAACAAGAGGGCTTTGATATCAGAGGGTTTGGAGACATGACAACAAAAGAGCTTATGAGAATAGCCAACATGAGTCATGACGAGGCAAAGATGGCAAAGGAGAGAGATTTTGATGAGCCTTTTATATATAAAGGGGCTGGTTATAAACTGCCAAGTCTTTTGAAATCGATTAATGCAAAGGGATTCAGATTTACCCAGGGCAGATTCTACCACATCCTCGGCAGCAGCAATAAAGGAGTTGTTGTATCCATACTCACTGATTTATACAAAAATCAATTTAAAAAAATTAGAACTATTGCCATTGGTGACAGCCCGAACGATATACCCATGTTGGAACGGGTTGACTATCCTGTTATCGTTCAGAAATACGATGGAAGCTATGATTCACAAATAAACATTCCAAAACTCATAAAGGCAGAAGGCATCGGGCCAGGGGGGTGGAACAGAGTTGTTTTAAACCTGATATCAGATATCACCTGAGAGCAGGTTGCTTCTTCCAATCCTTTTCCTCCCTGAGATAAACAGCCCGGACTGTTTATCCTTCTTGGCCAGTATCGTAAAGCATGTCATGGTTTAATCCTTATATTAGACACCCTAATCATCTCTATGGGTTGCTCTTTGCCGCAATGTTTGCAGACTATAGCGTCTTCTTTAATAATCTCTGCACAATAAGGGCACTTTTTGGTATACCCTTTGGATACGATAGGTGGAAGCACCGCAATAACAATAATAAGCAAAGGGAAAAGGGCGCATAGTATAAACCACCATATGGGGCTGCGCCCTTTTCTTATGGCTATAATGCCGCCTACAATGCCTGCAATGATGAGCAGTAAGACATACCTAACCAATGGATACCTCTATGATTACTCGGTTATCTCTTCTGTATCTCACCTACGCCAATAAATGGCACAGCCCCGGCACCGGTAACTTGCGGGAGAATTCCATTCCATTTATCTATAGCCCTGAGATTGGCCTCTATCTTTCTAAGCTCTATAAGGTCCGGTGAAATATTTGCCCTCTGCAGCCTCAGGGACTCTGCCTCTGCCCTGGCTGCTGTAATCGTCTGCTCTGCCTCTATCTTTATCCTATCGAGGTCTCTTTTTGCCTTTAGTGCGAGCTGTTCTGCTGTCTGCTTTGACTCAATGGCTTCCATAAATATCTTGGAGAAGCTGAAACCCACGATAGAAAATGCATCAACTGCTATGTTGTGCACCAGGAGCCTTTCAGCAAGGTTGGCCCTCATTGCCTCGCTTACCGCCGGCCTCTTTGTGATAAGCTCTTCCGCTGTATACTTGGCTGTCACAGCCTTTACCACCTCCTGCACTGCGGGGTCTATGATTCGCTCTTTAAATTGTATGCCGATAGACTGATAGACAATATTTGCCTTATCCTGAACTATATGATAGTTAAGCGCAACCTCTGAACTCACTTCCTGAAGGTCAGACGATGAAGCAGCGGCATTTGTCAAAGATTTCTGAACCTTGACATCCATTATGGCAACCTTCTGCATCATAGGCACCCTGAAATGCAGCCCTTCTCCAAGCACACTCTCCTGAACAGCGCCAAAATTAAGGACAATCCCTCTTTCGCCTGCCCCGATCTGAACCCATGGACTTAAAAATAGGAAAAACACCAGAATTGCTCCAACAATCAGCGCCAGCCTCATAGGGCCTTTCTTCATTGCAGACTGCATTGCCTCCTTAGCCCTGTAAATATCTCTTTCATCCATTTTGCTGCCTCCTTTCAATTTTGAGTCCCGATTTATCGGGAATCTCCAAACCTTGAAAATCAAGGTGTTGCTAACGATTCCAATCCTTTTCCTCTCTGAGATAGACAGTTCTGTGCGGGAATGGTATCTCTATGCCTTCTTCACGAAATCTCTTAAAAATCCTCTTTCTCAATTCATGCTGCGCAAGATACTGGTCCACAAATTCCTGAACCTGACATATAAGCGTAAAATCAAGAGAGCTTTCTCCAAATCCGGGGATGAATCTTACAAAAGGCTCGGGGTCTCCCAATAGTCCGGGGATTTCACCTACAGCCTTCTTCGCCTCCTCAACGAGTATTTTTTCAACCTTTTCCGGATCAGAAGAATAGCTTACACCAATCGGAATTAACAGTGACATTCGTTTCTCAGGCAGATAATAATTTATTACAATGCTCTGCGAAAGCTTGCTGTTCGGGATTATGACTGTGTTGTTAGGAAGCATTCTTACCCTCGTGGTTCTCCATGTGATGTCTTCAACATAGCCTTCCTGCCCTGTTTCAAGTTTTATAAAATCTCCGACTCTGACAGATTTTTCCATTAAGATATGAATCCCCGCAAAAAGATTTGAAAGAGTGTCCTGAAGCGCAAGGGCAACTGCAAGGCCGCCGACACCGAGGGCTGTTATGAGAGGCGTTATTGAAATTCCGAGGACAGAAAGGATTATTAATAGACCTATGATTAGTATCGTGCCCTTTAATATTCCGTATGCCAGCCCGGTTGTCGGAATAGGAAGCGAGGATTTCTGTATGTAATTTCTAAAGACCTTCCCTGCGAGGTTTGCCGATGCTATGGTAATAGAGAATATCACAATGATATGGATAATTTTGGTCAAATAAAAGACATATTTCTCGGAGATATCTGAGACAGCAATGCCGATATAAAGCCCGATAGCAACGCACCAATAAATAGAGGGCGTTTTAAATACCTTTATTATTATATCATCCAGTTTTGTCTCTGTCTTTTCAGCCCACCTGTGAAGAAGCTTAAACGATATGCTTCTGATGATGAATAGCGCAAAAACAGACATTAATGCCACTGCCGAAGGAATAAGAGCGCTTTTTATATTGATATCCATCTGTCCCCCTCACGGAAAGATTTAGAATTCACTATAGGTTACCATATTTTGTCCCTCTGCCAAAGGCAAAGGTTGAAGGCGTTATTGACGCAAGACGTGAGTCCATTTGATTCTTGAATTGTCTGAATTCAGCCATTAATGTTTTAGGAATAGATTCACCTCTCGGTAATTTTACAACAAGCGGATTAACAGGTTTATTACTAATCCGTATCTCATAATGAAGATGGGGGCCTGTTGCAAGCCCTGTTGCGCCGACGTATCCGATCACCTGCCCCTGTTCAACCTTTAGCCCTTTTTTAATTCCTCTGTTAATCCGGGATAGATGTCCATAATATGTCTTCCAGCCGTTAGCATGCCTTATAACTACAAGCTTGCCGTACTGCCCTTTATAACCGGTAAATTTGACGGTTCCATCGCCGACAGTTGAAACAGGCGTTCCGGCCGGTGCTGCATAGTCGAGCCCATGATGAGGCCTGTATATCTTTAATACAGGATGAAATCTTCCTTTGGAAAAACGTGAGCTTATACGCCTGAAACTAAGCGGCGCCTTCAGAAAAGCCTTTCTAAGCGATTTCCCGTCTTCGCCGTAATAATGAGCTTTTCCATTATATTCAAATTTGTATGCACTGTATGTCACCCCGTTATTTATAAATTCGGCAGAAAGTATATCTCCGTATTTCCTGAATTCCCCATTTAAATACAGGCCCTCCACAACAATCTTAAACATGTCGTCATTTCTAAGGTCTGTTGTAAAATCTATGTCCCATGCAAAAATATCGGACAGATTAAGAGCCAGCATCAGGTTTTCCCTGCCTTCTCCAATTGAAGATATCAGGTTGTCCTTTATAAGTCCCCCTATGTGCTGGATTCTTTTTTCATATTCAACAGCTATCCTTTCAGCGCTGAATCCTGATTCATTCCTTGTAATATTTAAAACTGAATCGTCATCTACCCAATAGTCAAATGAAATTATCCTATTCATATCACCAAGCGCTATTTTGTATCTGTGGCCGGGATGCACCTCCCCCAATTTATAAACATCCGCGCATGCCTCTTTCATCTCAAAAAGAATCCCTGTATCAAGATTATGTTTTTTGAAAATATCAAAAAGAGTCTCTCCCTTTCGTACTGCATCGTCTATAGTTCTATAATTTTGTCTGGTATTTGTATCAACATGGGTATCTTTAAGATAAAGGTTACTATCGACCTCTAAAAATAGAATAACAATGATGCAGAAAATAATTAGTAAAAACTCCTTTTTCATTGCACGCCTCCGCAATAGAAATCATTAATCACTTGGAAGTGCCGGTGCCGGATAGTACCGGCACTTCGCAATTAATTCTTGCGCTCGCTGACTACAAAATGCACTCTCCTGTTTTTTGCCCAGCAATTCTCTGTTTTTTCGGCACACACGGGCTTTTCCTCGCCATAGCTTATGACTTCCATCCGCGAAGAAACAACACCGAGAGAGAGAATATATTTCTTTACTGATTGCGACCTTCTCTCGCCGAGGGCAAGATTGTACTCATTTGTGCCTCTTTCATCGCAATGCCCTTCGATTAGTATTTTATATTCAGCATTTTTTATGAGATGACCGGCAACCGATTTCAGTATGGGTTTCGCATCTTCCATGATGTCATATCTATCAAATTCAAAATAGATATCCGTGAGTATTTCCGGCATCCTCTTGCTTCTTAAAGGGAGTTCTCTTGATTCAATCTCCGGCTTGCTTAATGCGTCTTTTTGTTCTGTTTTTGTGGAGCCTTCTCCGGCTTTTTTTGTCTCGTCTGATTTTGGCTGCGCCTGCGATACGCTATCTTGCTTACCTGCCGCTTCCGGAGCGAGCGCGACCTTTTTGGAACTACAGCCGAATCCGATTAATCCGAATATTAATAATATAATTGAGATGCCTTTCATATTAAATCCTCCTTTTTGCTGATAAAAAATGCAAAGCATGCGAATCTATAAATAACTCGAGATTTACGAAATAGGAATGTTTGTTTTGGGTTATATCAGTGGAGGAGAAAGACCGGAATATAAAGGCTGCGCCCCGTTAAAAGATTTTGATTGATTATGCCTGACAAAAAACCTTATCGGTGAGCGGGAGGAGAAGAAGAGATAATTTTCGGGCAGAGAAAAATTCTTAAGATGAGGAGATTGCGGCGCTTCATTTTTAGGGATGACAGCCCGTTTCTTTTTAAGAAGAAGCCTTGCCGTTGAGTCCGTATCTATGTCGTTATCTGTAGAAGCCAGTTGAGTATATATCAGTTCCAACAGGCAGATAGAAATCTTTTTTGAGAGCGAACATGCTTCATCAGAATTGTTACTGTTTTTTTCTATTTTCTCTGATGCATAGATGTAAGAAATAGGCGATACCATATAAAAAGAAAATAATATTAAAAAAAGCAGCCGCAGGATAAATCGCTTAATTACCATGACAAAATTAATATATCACAAGCTATTTATTAATGACAAGGCTTCTGATTTTAAGGGGCGATATTCTGAAGCTGTTGTTTATAATGTGCAGACTATAAAACCAAACCAGAGGAACATTAAATCTCCCCTTTGAAATAATCCAATGCCTTCACCATATTTTTTCTTTCACCGGTAAATAATATTATATCTCCTCCCCTGAACATAAAATCAGGCGCAGGATTTGTAAAAACCTCTGGGCCTCTCCTCATGGCTATAATTGTGACCCCTGTTTTTTTCCTTACCTGAAGCTCGGCTATGCTCTTGCCCACAAGATGCAAATTTTCTGAGATTCTAAACCCCTCTATTTCTATATCCGGAAGCCATTCACATTTCTCAAAGAGATGTCTTTTGGGTAATTCCATGCCTCTTAAGGCGGTATAACTGCCGCTTCTGATTTTATCTATCATGTCCATAATCACATTCCTCGGGAAATTATACCTGTGCAATACACGCGAGAATATCTCTATGGATGTCTCAAATTCTTCAGGTATCACCTCATCGGCTCCAAGTTCCCTGAGTTCATCCATTTCCACAAGGTATCTTGTCCTTACAATGATATAAATATCAGAATTTTCATGCCTTGCAATCGATACTATTCTTCTTGTGGAGACAGGATCCGATATTGCAACAACAAGCAGTCTTGCCTTATCCATGCCAATCTTATGGAGTATCTCCTTGCTCGTGCCGTCCCCGTAGTATATCGGCTCTCCCCTCTTCTTCATCTCACGCACTGTATCGCTGTTCATCTCAAGCACAACATAAGGTATGTCTGCCTCTTTCAGTACTTTTGCGAGATTTCTTCCATTAAGGCCAAAACCGATAATTATCACATGATCGTGTCTCCGCTTCGGGAATCCTTCTCCTTCAGAAACTCTCGTGAGACTGGTCATCCTTTTTAAAAGATGCCTTGATGTTATCCATGCTGACACTGACGGCGCAGACTTTAGGATAAAAGGCGCCATTATCATTGTTACAACAGACGAGGAGAGAAACACCTGATAAAAATCCTCTGTTATAAGTCCTGAGGCCTTTCCTGCAACAGCAAGCACAAAAGAAAATTCTCCTATATGGGCAAGCCCAAGCCCTGCGGTAAGAGAGCTTCTCAAAGGACTTCCTATTGCAAGGGCAGAGATTATGCCTGTAGCTATCTTAAGCCCGAATATCGCCATAACAGTAAGTGCTATCTTGAGGCAGTTATCGGACATATGGCCTATATTCATTAACATCCCGATGGAAACAAAGAACAAGCCTATAAAGCTGTCCTTGAACGGCAATATATCCGAGGTCGCCTGATGCGCATATTCTGATTCTGATATTATCAGTCCTGCCAAAAATGCGCCGAGCGCAAGAGAAAGTCCGAATTTTGAAGTTAGAAAAGCAATGCCAAAACAGAGAAGTATTATTGTTGTTATGAACAGTTCACGGCTTCTTGTGCGCACAACCTGATGCAATAAAACCGGCACTACCCATCTTGAGCTTAACAGCACAACTGCAATAATCAGACCTGCCTTCCCCATCTTTATTGATATGTCTGCTATGTTTATTCCCTCTCCTGACAGTGAAGGGATAAGAAGCATAAGAGGCACAACACAGAGGTCCTGAAAAATCAATATGCCCACCATTATGCGTCCATGCGGCGAGTCTGTCTCTCCCCTGTCAGCGAGCATCTTCAAAACAATTGCAGTGCTGCTGAGTGCGATGAGAAACCCGAAGAAAACAGATTGGTTTATATTTCCTGTTGCAAGATAAGAGGCAACAGCGGCCAATGTTATAGTAAGCAAAACCTGAATGCCCCCGCCGCCTATTACAGCCTTCTTTATTTTGGAAAGCCTTGCTATGGAAAATTCAATACCGATGGTAAAGAGCAGCAGCACAACGCCTATTTCCGCAAGCACTTCAACGAAATGTGTATCTCTGACCAATCCTACGCCGTAAGGGCCGATAATTGTCCCTGCAATAAGAAATCCCACAATGGATGGTATCTTCAATCTGTGCAGCAGAAATACCACCAATGCGGATACACCCAAAACTATAACCAGAGATTTTAAGAATGCAAGTTCCATAGGTTTTATCGTAGCATAAAATATGCTTTACTTCATTTCGGTATTGTTGGGCGCGATGGGTTCTTACCTGAGATGCCCGAATTGCAAAAAACTCCAGCGTTTCAAGGGCAAAAAGAAAGGCGATACGACAACCTGTAAAAATTGCGGGCATGAGTTTGTGCTTAAATAAATGTTATCTTCTTATTGCTGCATTATGCTGTGCCTGTTTTTCAGAGCTTAGTCCCTGAGCAAACAATTACCGCTGTGCAGATTAGGAATCCGAGACAGAGAAACATATATCTCCTTCCTGAAAACTCAAGTCATTTTTTCTTAAACTTCTTTAGCCCCTTGGCTATTCCGCCTATGATGCTCTTGTCGCGCAGTTGAACATCTACGTTGACAATATCTTCCATTATCTTCCCCCTGCCGACACCAATGGAAGAAGATTTTTTTATAAATGTTTTATATCGTCCTTATCTTCCCCTTTTAATAGTTTCTTCTCAAGATATTTCTTTGCCAAGTTTCTCCCGCCAAGTCCAAAAGCAATGGCAAGGGCAAGGACTATGCCGCCAAATATAATAGCAAAGGCGATTATTATTGTCTCTTTACCAATCCCGAGTTGTTCTAACGCCATCGTGGCTGCAAGGAGGAATATTGTCAGCTTTACAAATTTCCCCATTAGGCCGGAGGCCTTGAATCCTGCATTCACAGAAGCGATAAGGGCGGCGCGGCCGAGGAAATTACTAAGAAAATAGCCGAAGAAAAGAATAACTGCGGCCACAAAAACATTCGGCAGATACAGGAGAAATCTCTCAAGTATCTGCCCTATCGCAGGCACCTCAAGCGAATAAAGAGACAGAATAGAAAAACTGATTATTGTCAGCCAGCCGATTATCCTTGAAAGAATCAGAGAAACAGGTTCCCTTATCCCTCCTTTTTGTATTATCTCAACCACCCCTGATCTCTCCGAAAACTTGTCAAGCTTAATCGTGCGGAAAAGTCTCAAGGAAACAGCTCTTAGTATGAAGCCGAGGACAATTCCGAGAGTAAATATCAGGATTGCGCTGAGAAAATCCGGCAGGAATTGCAATACCTTCTCAAAAAATCTCTCGAACGGCTCAATTATCACCCTCTGTAGAAAGTTATTCATATCTGCCTCCTTTGACTAATTCCAATTTGTTACTAAAAATCTTTTCTCCTTTTCAAAACACACACATAATCTATCTATTTTTTCTTCAACATCAGATGCGCTGCTTTCCAAAGTCTCTATAACAAATGATGCTGTTTTCCCAATATACAGAGGGGTCAGAGATTTTAAAAGATGTTCCTTATTTATTATCTTTTTGTGCGCTGCAACAGCAAAGCTGTAAATAATCTCAACCCATACCTCATCAGGAATATGGAAATTTTCTCTCGGTAACGAATCTATCTCGCACAAAAAAACTCTAATCCCTTCTGAAAGAAACTCCTTCCATATCCCCATCAGTTCTTTAACTCCAAGCCTGAATCTGTCAAGCATCCTGTCTAAATTGACATTGACAGGCTCAAGTCCTACGGCATATTGAAAGCCGTATGTTGGCTCCGGCTCAGAGCCTTCTATATTTTTCCAGGCATCAAAGTATGTATCCATAAGTTCAAATGTCGCTCCGACCACCTGATGAAGCATAGCGCTCAAGTCTGCTCCCGGGTCTTTGGCGTCATGTATCTTTGCGCCAAGGAAGGCCTGGCAAATTTTAAATTTATTTGCCATAGCAGTAGTTGTCATCCAGATGTCTATCCCATATCTCGCCACATCTGTTTCCCATACATCTTTTGTTAAGTAAAAATTTGCGAGCCTACCTGAAAAACCGAAATCTCCTCCAATCGGCTGTCTGATTCTCTTGCCGTATAATGCGCGGGTTAAGGGATAGATTATGCTGTTGGTTATTGTGCCGTCATATTTATGCCTGTGATAAAGCGGCGCAACATAATCAAACCCGCCTTCCACAACAGGTTTTATAAGAAGCTCTATCCACTCAGGGGTAATGCTTCTCAAATCTGAATCCACCACAGCGCAGACCTTTGCATCAAGGGCTGAAGCTATCTCAAATATCGTCCTGAATGCGCTCCCTTTTCCTGGAATGCCGTGATAGGGCGTTGTTATTTTAAAAGACGGGGTTGTCCTGTGATTGATAAGGATAGTCTGATAACTTTCTATCCCCGCATTTTGAACTGTTTCTGCTGTGCCGTCTGTGGAACCTCCGTCTGAATTTACGAGCACGCATTTTTTATCAGGAAAATACTTCGCAAAACCAGCCTGCACTGCCTTTACTACATGCCCGATAGTGCTGGCATTATTGTAGCTCGGTATTCCGACAAGAATATCGGCCTTCTTAATCTC
>MNVK01000063.1 GCA_001871685.1 Nitrospirae bacterium CG1_02_44_142 | reverse complement strand
AAAAAATAGTTCTGTTCATCGCGACTTCCTCCCTTGATACAGTAGTTTAACTCTCTCCATGCAAAATAAACGGCGCCCAGTAAAACGGATTCGGATATTTTGCCTTGATTGCATTTCTGTTGAACTTTTGTTTACTTCATCCTCTCCAGCAGGAATTTTACCTGTCTGTCGCCGGGGCTGAGCCTAAGCACTTCTTCAAACGCCTTCCTTGCCTCAGCCTCATTGCCTTTCTGGTAATACATCAGGCCGAGGGATTTTTGCAGGGTTGAATCCTTCGGGAATTTGTCCGCGCCTTCTTTCAGATATTTCAGAGCCTTGTCATTTTCCTTCATCTCCTGATAACAGATAGCAAGGTAATAATAAATGTCCGCAGTTGGATATGCCTTCAATGCCTCTTCAAAAAGCGCTGCTGCCTTTCCGTAATTCCTCTGCCTGAAATACTCGCCCGCTTCAATAAGAAATTCCGCCGCCTTTTTCTGCCGCTCCTCATATTTTAGAAGCGCATAAGGGTTGAAAATAGCATCCACAATCCTGCCGTCTGGAACTTTATTATCATAGGTCTTTGTTAAACTAATCCCTTTGATTCTCATCTCATCTACGTTTATGGAGCCTATATAGTTTGCTCCAATTTTTATGTTTGTCTCCGATGAGATGTTCTTCTCATTGTCAACGATGTTGTTGTCTTTTATCTCTCCTGAAAAACTTTTGATAACAATCCCGTCTGTATTTTGGAAAATGCTATTCTGAAGAATTTTTGCGTTTGTTTTTTGCAGTTCCATTCCGGTCTTATTGCCTGAGATAGTTAAATTCTTTGCCGTAACAGATGGAGCGCCGGAAATCAAAATCCCGGTATCGCTGCCTGTTATTACGCCATTTTCCACAGAGCCGTCAGTATTTTTGAGAAACACTGAAGTTGCTGCGCCTTTTATGCGAAATCCATTCATCTCAACACTTGCATCGTCAGCGGTTATGCCCTTCCATTTTTTGTTTCCTGAAGGCATGAATTCCACAGGCAAATCCTTTGCGTTAGCAATCAGCCTTCCATAAACAACAAGCGAGGCATCCTCGTCAAACATCATTCTCGTCTCCGGCTCCAGAGCGAGTGATAATCCCTTTGGCACAACCAGATTTCCTTTCACAATAAATATTCCTGAAAGGGCAGTATCTTTCTTAATCTCGCCTGAAATCATAACGGGTTCTTTTGAGATAAGCGAGGCCTTTATCGGGTCATGGAACTCTGACTCATTGCCTGTCTGGTCAAAGGCTGAAACCCTATAGTAGTAGGTTATATTTGGTTTTACTGTTCTGTCTTCAAATATATTCAGTTCAACCTTTGCAATTTCAGAATATCCGCTTAAAGGCTGCGTGCTCCTTAAAACTTTATATCCCTTTAAATCAGGAATGTTTTTCAATGCCTCCCAAGAAATCTCTATCCTGTCTTGAAATCCGCGCGCCCGAATACCCTTTATCTGCGGCGGAGGGGTGGTATCAATAGTCACAAAGCCGCTTACATCCATCCACTGGCTTTCATATCCGCCGGGTTTTTTCAGCGTAGCAACGATGGGCATGTCTTTTATGTTATCTCCTGGCAGCACAAGGTATTCTCCGGTATAAATTCCGGGTTTTACCTCTTTCATCGGAATGTTCTTTTTGTAGTTGCCTATGTCAAACATAGCCACCATTGACTTGTCGCCTTCAAGCCCTGCCCTGATTATCTTGCCTTTGCCGAACGGCCCATCTTTTATATTAGTCAGCACTTCCTTAATTACAGGCCTGTCCTCAGCTGCCATTCCCGATGGAGAAGGTATCTTTTCGTTTAACTTGTAAGCAAGCTCGCTTACCAGCCTTATCTGCTGGATTTCCCTGATGTTCATTGCCGTGGACACAGCAGTCATTATCAGCCCAAGCGGAGACAGGGGAATACTGCCTTCATGGTATCTCACAGCGTCTTTTAATCGCAATACCTCTTTCCCTGTTTTTGTATTCACTATCCATACCTCTGCTTCCACGCCGAGTTGTGAATAAAGTCCTGCATAGACCTTTTTATACTCTGTAATCCTGCCATATACCAACCCGTCACATCCGAGCGACTGGCATACCTCAGCAGGTTTCATCTCAAGAACAGTTTTGCCTGCAGATTTTTCCATGTAAACGATTTTTTCATCAACGATTGTAGGTTCAATATCCTTGTAGGGTTTGGAACTGAAATGGTTGTAAAACGCCTTTCTGACCTGATTTGCTATGCCTCTTTCCTCTGTATCGTTCTGAAATGGCAGGACTGCAACAATCCTCGGAAGTTCTTCTTCTGATACAGCCTGCGCTTCAGGCGTGTCTTTTTTTACTCCCTCTGCCGGAGCGCAGGAGGCAATAAACATTAAGGAGCATAATAAAAACAGCCATCTTATAATTGACATTTTACCCTCCCTTATTAGTCCTTTGATAATCAGAGCCTACTATTTTTAAACATGAATGTAAAGGTAAAATTCACCTTATCTTTCTATTTTATAACCCGCTGTTGCCTCAGCCCAGTCCGCTGGCTCAAGCTGGGAATGGCGCTACTTGAAATTTCATCGCCTGAAAATGGCTGTCAAAAGTAAAAGCGATATCTATCTTCAATCTTTCCATTACCGCAAAACTTGTGCAATCCGTATAGCTAAAATCCTTGTCTTTATATTTCAGGAAAATCTCCCATGCCTTTTCCTCATCTTCATCTTTTACTGCTATAAGGCTCACAAAGCGGCTGTCCTTGAGTCTCTGTCCAAACTCCCTGGCTACGCTCCATACAAGGCGGCTTCGGAGTAGAGTAATGGTCTCATCAAATACAAAATTTGTCGTCAAAAGCGGGATTTGGTTGTTTCTTATGAAAGACGCTGCTTCTTTGTGGTCAGGGTCATTCTTATCAACAAGGGCATACCACGCCCCTGTATCAACAAATAGCCTTTTCATTTCTTCATTCTTTTTGCATAAAGAAATCTGTCGTGTTCACGTGCCACCGGAGAACCATCACCTGAACCAATACCGATAATACTCCACACAGAGTCTTCCTTTGTCCTCACAACCTGCTTTGAAAATTTTTCAGACAAGAACTCTCTGATAATGGATGAAAGGCTCTTTTTTCCCTTTTTTGACATTTCAAGCAATATCTGATATTGCCAGTCTTCAAGGGATATCTGCGTTCTGTGCTTTGCTGTTTCCATAACCCTCACCTCCGATTACATCTTACATCATACATCATTCCGGTGTCAATCCATCTCAATACAACTCCCCGAATTTTTATCGTATCTTCTGTTCTCACTCCCTATAAAACCTCACCTTGTCTATCCACATTGTTCCCTTGCCAGAACAGCAGAAAATTTTTTCATTTTTTCACCCCTTTTGTTTTTCTAAAAAAACCGCTGTAAGACATAATAAGCCTGTTGTCAGGCGATAGAACTTTTATATCCAGCCTCCATTTGTCACCGCCTTTAAACGGAAGAAACATACCGGTAACAACAGCTCCTCCTCCGCTATTCACAACGGCAAATCTTGTCTTGCCGACAGCCTCTATCTGTTTTCTGAATTCAGCGGAGACTGTTTTTCCTCTTTTTGATGGATTGCCCTTAATATCTTTTAAATCCAATACGGCAACAGATTTTATGTTTCTTCTTGCTATCTCTCCTGAGATAATAACTGCTATATCTCTTAACTTTTGAACTTCTTCTTTAGACAGGGGCGGGTTTTGTTTCTGCCCTTTTTCAGACGGCAGGGCCTCTGCCGAAAGCACGAACAAAAAAACAAAAGCAACTATCATACTGAGCATTTTCATCTGAAAATACCTCTAACCTGTCATTGCTCGTTATCTCTCCTTGAGAGATGATTGTTTCACTGCACTCTTCCCCTAACCTTAAACACAAAGTCGTAATTCAGCAGGTCTTCCCATTGATAGCCCTTCACAGTAGAACGTGTGTCGTCGCTGTCGCCGTAGGGATTTCCGGGAATATAAAACCAGTTTACTATGGCCTCGCCTGAATGCCTGAGGATTATCCAATATTTTCCGGGTTTAAGAACAGGCAATGGTTCATTGCCTTTGGCAAATACAAAGTTAACCCAATAATAACCGGGCATTTTTCGGATGTTTTCAAGAGAGACAAACAATGATTTTACTCCAAAACTTTTTCCTGGAAGCCCTGGTTTGCCGTTATCATCAGATATGAGGTCTATATAGAGCGTTCCGTCGCCGCCGAATTTGTGCATAGCAAGCGAGACGCCCTGGACGCCCATTGTATCTGTCACAGTGAAGGCCTGAGCATAAACATACAGCGACGTCACATGTTCAGCGGTCTCTTTATCAAGAATTCTTGTAGCAACACTTCCCACGGTCTGATAGGCGTCAACAAGTGTCGGAAATTCCATATTGCCGAATTCAACGAGCCCTTTCTTTTTAGCAGGAGGTTTAGCCGGAGGTTTGGGTTTAGAAATCGGAGGCGTCGGTTTTTCAGGCATTGCTTTTGCTGTGATATTATTACTCATAATATACGATATAGGCGCGCTCTTTGACGCCCGCAGTTTTATGTTTACCTTATCGCTGTTAAATACCGCCTCTATATCTTCACTGTAAGCCGGCAGATATGGGGATGCCGACCACGAATCATTAATGTCTTTTGAATCCAGTCCGTGCGTCTGCTTGATATGCCTTGTTGAAGTGAACTGTCTGGACTGTTGGGGGTCATAGGAAAGCCACCCTAAATCAGGGAAGAATATCTCCATCCAGGCATGGCCCCCTTGCCCCATATCCTGCACGAGATAACCGTTTTCAACAGGCACCTTCCATTTGCGCTGAAGACTGATGCCGCCTACGATTCTTGCAGGAATGCCGGCCGCCCTTAGCAGCGCAATTGAAAGATGCGCAAAGTTCTGGCAGTTGCCCTTGCCTGTTTTCATTGTGTGTATTGCATCATACTGCGGAGGGTTGTAGGTATATTTTACATTGTCAGAAACCCAGTTAAGAATTGAGTTTACAGCCTCATGAACTGTCCTTGCATTGCGAGTCAGTCTCATTGAAAGGGCTATGATTTCTTCGTTGCCGCTCTGCACCATCTGTGTCGGCCTGAGAAATACCGCATCCTCGCTTGAAACACCAAGGAGAGGGAATGGAGAGCTGCTGTCCATTGAACGCAGTTCTGCCTTAATGCGCGCCTCAAATGATATTGTGATATTGACGCTTTGTTTCAGATTCTCCCATTTCACCTTTTTAAACCTGTTGCCGAATTTATCTATATCGTCAACAACTGATGCCGGTTCAGGTGTGAATTTTATATTCAGGCCGTCAATGCCCTGCGATGTGGCCTTATTGGAAAATTCAGTCGGAAGAGCGAATTTAAAGGTTAGTGTCTTCACCCCCTGCTGGACGTCAAAGCTGATCTGCTGGGACATTTTTATCCTGCTTTCCAGGTCTCCGTCAAGAATAAGGGTCTTGGCTGAAGAGGGCAGCGGCGAAAAAATAATAATAAAACAAAGGCACAATACTATAAATGGCATAGATATTTCCTGAATGCAATAAAGATGAGCGGCGGGTTATATTCAACCGCCGCTCATCCGTTAAATTTATTTCAGCACAAAGGCTACTTTTGCGCTTGCAAAAAAGCTCCTCTTCTGATTTGCCGAAAAGATATTCACTGCATCATCATCAGAAACCTGAACGTCAGACGGGCTAATTGTGCCTACTGCCTTTACAACCAATGGGTTCTTTACGCCTCTTTTTTCAAGGGCGGCCTTTGCCTTGTCCACGCTGTTTGTGTATTCGCCGCATCCCTGCTCAACCAGCACCTTCTGGCTTATCTTTGACGGGTCGTAAAGCAGTTCTCCTTTTGGAGTGAACACCCTGTTTATCAGGGCGGGCCTGAAGTTCTGCTCCGTAGCGTCAATTATAAGCCCATCATAACTTTCAGTAGGAACAACGGCCGCCTTAAAAGAAGGAGCGGGTTTGCCATCTACCTCATGAATAGCCTTTA
>MNVK01000008.1 GCA_001871685.1 Nitrospirae bacterium CG1_02_44_142 | reverse complement strand
CGCGGGCGCTTGCCGGAGAGATAATCGGCAGGAAAGAGCTGGCAGAGCTTGGACACGGCGGCTTATGCATGAATTGCAAAAAATGCAGTTATCCGATATGCCCGTTCGGAAAATGACGGCTATGCTACTTCTTTTTTTATCTTCTCCATATATTCTTCCCATTCGATAGGCAGCATGTGCTTTTTCTTTGTGTTGCATTCTTTGCAGGCAGGGACGATATTTCCCTTTGTGGACTTTCCGCCGCGTATGATGGGGACGATGTGGTCCATCGTGAGTTCTTTAGGGCTGAATTTTTTGCCGCAGTAATAACATCTGCCTTCCGAACATTTTCTTTTCCACCACTGGGATTTTCTGGACTCACGGGCTTTTGCCCGTTCTCTCTTAATCTCCTCTTCTGTCACGCAAGAAATAAAAAATTCCATTTCAGCCTTTGATTTCACTCCAGAGCACGCTCCGGTTCCTTCCATTGTGTTTTGCATAGTAAAGCGCCTGGTCAGCCTTCTCAATGAGTTCTTCTTTGGTTTTGGCGTCTGAAGGGGAGACAGCTATGCCGATGCTCAGCGTAACCCTGACAGGCCCTATAGGACTTATATGGCCTATGTCAAAGGCTTTGTCCATAGCGGCTTTTCTTAATCTCTCAGCGATGTTTTTTGCCCCTTTGCCGTCTGTCCGCGGCAATATTGCAGTAAATTCCTCGCCTCCATACCTTGCAGGGACGTCTATGTCCCTTATTGTTTCTCTTATAATCTTTGAAACTCCCTTGAGCACGAGGTCCCCCGCAGGATGCCCGTATGTGTCGTTTATTTTTTTAAAGAAGTCAATGTCTGTCAGAAGCAGCGAGGTGGGCTCTGAGTATCTGTTTAATTTCTTGAGTTCCTCCGAGAGCTTTTCCTGAAAGACCCTGTGATTGAAAAGGCCTGTGAGACCGTCCACAGCCGCCAGCTTTTCTATCTCCGCATGTAATTTTGCATTTGCGATGGATGCTGCCGCCTGATTGCACATTACCTTCAGCAGTTCCATCTGGAAGGCGTCAAGAAAGTCCGCCTTCTCAGATGACATTACAAATAATCCGAGCAGTTTGTTTTCATAAATCAGGGGGATGACAAAAATGGAGCGTATGTTTTCTGAGCCGAAAGGCAGCACTGAAGCCCGGTAGTCTTTCATGTCAGCCATGTAAATGGGGTGTCTGTTTTCAACCGCTATATTAATGAAGGCGCCTTTAAGGTCAAGGGCTGATAGCTGATGGCTGATAGCTGATAGCTTAGCTGTATGGTGTATTAAGTCAAACTGTTTGCCCGATGCGACAAAAAAGAACGCATGTGAAGACGCAATTTTTTCTGCCCCTTCGCACATTTTTTCAGCAATCACATTTATATTAAGCGATGAAACAAGTTTGGAGCTTTCCTCATTCAGTTTCTTTAAGCCGTCATAGTCGCGCTTCAGTTTGGGATAAATTCTTTCCCTCTCCATAATTCTGGCGATATGCCGGGTGAACATCTGCACTGTATTTCTGACGGATTCGCTGAACGCATTGCAAGTGGAACTGTCGGCAGTCAGAACTCCGGTTAGCGCAGAACCGTCCATTACAGGCGCGGCAAAAATGGATGAAACTTTATTATTTTTTATATAACCAATCTCAGAAATGTTTTCATCTATCTCGCCGGAGTAAAAAGTTTGCTTGGTTTTAAGACATTCGGCGATGACGCCTTTGCCTGTAACAATGATATCTCCCTTTTCTTCGGTTGAGCATTTCAGTATAAAACCATTCTGGTACGGCGTGAAAAGGTTAATGGAATCAGCAGAGACCGCCTGTTTTATTGCCAGCAGAAGTTCTTTAATTTCCTCGTCTGTTTTAAGCATTGATGCAAAGCGGCGCTGCGATACAGTCCCCTCTCAGGACCAGACAAAGCAAGGGGATAATCCTTTTTATCCTGAAGCCCTGCCCCTCTTTGTCTCCTCTTCTCTGAAGAATTTTTTGTATAGCACTTCCCACTCAGGACTTCCTTCAGATAGTTTTCTTGAAAAGGACTGGAGCTTTTTTCTCACGGCTGAATCTATATCCTCTCCTACCTTTAGTTCATTTAAGATGATGCGTTTAATCTCGCGCCTTATTTTCCCTTCTTCATCTTTCACATCTATTGCCTCTTTGTCAATAAGCCCTTTAAGAAGCACGTGCGTCAGATGTGTTATTTTTTCCTCAGAGAGCATCATAGTATGAGATTTCTCTCTTTCACGATTTTTTGTTTGGTCAGGTCAAAGAGTTTTCTGTAATCAAGTCTGCCGCGCTCTATCTCCGAATTATGTTTTTTGAGAATTTCTCTTACCTCTTCGTTTAATCGGTCCTCTGCCATCAGTTCATTCAGGATGAGTTCTTCTATGTTGGATGTTAACTGTCCCGGAGGGATGCGCGGGGTGACAAGCTGCTTTGAGACAATGCCGTCTGCAATTTTTTTAGCTATCAGAGAGACCCATGTTCTGGGAATTCTCATGCCTTATTTTTCCACGAATGAAAGAAGCGCGATATTGCGGGCTCTCTTTATGGCCTCGGTCAGGCTTCTCTGATGTCTTGCGCACGCCCCTGTCATCCGCCGTGGAAGAATTTTGCCCTTGTCTGTGAGGTAATACCTCAAGGTCTTGATATCTTTGTAGTCTATGAACTCTGCTTTTTCCGAGCAGAATCTGCAAAATTTTCTCCTTTGAATTCTTCTCTGCTGCAAAATTTTCTCCTTTTTTATTATAAGGGGTTAGGGATTTGGGGTTAGGGGTTAGTAAAAACCAATCCCTAATCTCCAGTCCCCAATCCCTAAGTTAAAACGGCTCTAAGTCCGTTGTTTCTTCAGGTGGAGCAATATCTTCGGGAGGCGCGGACTCTCCTCCTGCCTCCTCCGAGCTGCTCGGAGTTTTCCTTGACAGGAATCTGACCGAACTTGCGACTACCTCCATCTTGCTGTGCTTCTGGCCGTCTTTCTCCCAGCTTCTTTCCTGCAGCCTCCCTTCAACAAGCACAGACTTGCCTTTGCTCAGGTACTGTCCGGCGCTTTCAGCCTGCTTGCCGAATACAACCACCCCGATAAAGAGCACATCGTCTTTTAGTTCGCCGTGCTGTTTGATTTTTGAGTTAACAGCAATCCTGAATGAAGCTACCGCCGTGCCCTGCGGCGTATATCTGAGTTCAGGGTCTTTTGTCAGATTTCCTATTAATATTATTTTATTGAACACAGGCTATGCCCCAATTTTAGGCTCTGTTTTTTCATCCCGAGCGTCCCGGGACGCTGCTGCTTCCACAGAAGCAGTCTGCCGTGCCGGCGCAGGCAGGGATGACTTCAATGCCGCCTCTGCCTGCTTCTTTTCCAGTTTAATGACCATATATTTTATTACAGGTTCAAAGGTTTTGTAATAGTTCTCAAGTTTTTTTACTGCTGCTGAGGGCGACTTAAAGACCAGGAAAAGGTAAAAGCCTTTTTTCTGCTTTTTAATTTCATAGGCAAGTTTCTTTCGGCCCCACACATCGGCGTTCAAGATTTCTCCGCCGGAATTTGTTATAAGGTCTTTTATCTTAGCTGAGGCTGTCTCAATCTCTTCGTCCGCGAGAGACGCATTTAGAATTACTATGTTTTCATAGATGTTCATCAGAACACCTCCTTATGGATTTTCACCCCGAGTCCCGAGCATCTCGGGAGGATTGTAGCCCTCCGGGCAACTCGGAGAGCAAGGAGTTGTTATTTATACCACAGAAGGCGAAATAAAATCAACCTGAGTTTGAATTTAGGAGTTCCCGCAGTTCTTTCCCGACCTTGAAATGAAGCGCCTTCTTCGCAGGGACGTCAACGCTTGCGCCTGTCTTGGGGTTTCTTGCCTTTCTCGGGTTCCTGGTCTTTAGCCTGAAATTCCCGAAGCCTCTTATCTCTATCTTTTCTCCTCTCTGAAGCGCTTCCTTTACGCTGTCAAAAACCGTTTCCATTACTATCTCTGTCTGCCTCCTTGTGAGCCCTTCAACTTTTTCAGATACCTTATCTACGAGAGCTGACCTTGTCATAAAACCTCCTGCTATTTAATCGGCAAAATAAATCAAGCCTTTTTATTCCTGCTGCTTTCCGCCCATACCTCTATGGCGAGTTCAGGGCACATCCGGGCGCATAAGGCGCACCCCGTGCATTTTTCCGGGTGTTCAGGATGCGCAGGGAAGTATCCCATTTTGTTGAATTGTTTTTCAATTACTATTACGCCTTTAGGACATGACATCACACAGTATTTACAGCCCTTGCACAGTTCTTTGTCTATTGCTATTCTCCCTCTCATGCGCTCCTTTCAAGCAGTTCTCCTGCGTGTTTTAAAGATACGTCTGTTATCTTGCCGCTTAACATACGCGCTATTTCAGCCCTGCGTTCATCAGAAGTTAGTTCCTTTATTTTTACGTAAGTGCCGCCTTCTTTCTGATATTTTTCTGTCATTATGTGGAAGTCCGCCGCTGATGCTATCTGAGGGAGGTGAGTTATACATATAACCTGATGGGTCTTTGAAAGCCTTTTTAATTTTATGCCTACACTTTCAGCCGTTCTTCCTCCTACCCCGGCGTCAATCTCGTCAAATATCAGCACAGGAATCTTGTCAACATCGGCAAGAATATTCTTTAGCGCAAGCATTATCCTTGATAGCTCTCCGCCTGAGGCAACCTTTGACAGCGGCTTAAGCGGTTCTCCGGGGTTTGCTGAAAAAAGTAATTCAATTGTGTCAATGCCGGTGGAAGACAGCGGAGACGGCCTGACGTCAACCCTGAATCCCGCCTTTTCAAATGCGAGCTCCTTTAATATTTTCTCTACCGCCTTGCTTATTTCTTTTGCCGTCTGTTTTCTTTTTTCTGACAGGCCGGAGGCTTCATTCATGAGTCTTCCTTCTTTTTCTTTGAGCTGCCCTTCAAACAGAGCAATTTTCTCGTCCGAATATTTGAGGGTTGAAAGTTCTTTTTCCGCCTCGTCCCTGTATCGGATTGTTGAGTCAATGCTGTCTCCGTATTTTTTCTCAAGTTTTTTAATGGTTTCAAGCCTTTCCTCTATGGTCTCAAGCCGCCTCGGGTCCAGGTCATATTTTTCCTTGAATCCTCTCAATGAGACGGCTCCGTCTTCAAGCAGAGGTCTTGCCGACTCAAGAAGGTTAAGGGTCTCACTGATGCTCTGGTCTATTGCAGCCATCTCCCGGAGTTTTGAGATGACCGATGAGAGTTTCTCTGCGCATGCCCCTTCCGAGGCGTAGAGCATTGTATATGCCGTTTCTACAAGTTCGTTCAGTTTATTAAGGTTTGAAAGGATGCCCCGCTCTTCTTCCAGCGCTTCTTTTTCTCCTTTTTTAAGCGAAGCGGCGTCTATCTCATTTATCTGGAAGCTCAGAATGTCAATCCTCCGCATCCTTTCCTTCACGTCTATCTTTAGTTCGCTGAGTTCTTTTTTTAGCGAGTGAACTTCATGAAACATTGCCTCAACCTCTGCCCTTTTGTCATGGAGTTTACCGTAAAAATCCAGAAGGGTTCGCTGGTTGTCCGTTGAAAGAAGGCTCTGGTGTTCATGCTGTCCATGCATGTCAACGAGAGTTTTGCCTATTGCGGACAGGCTCTGTATGTTAACAATAGAGTCGTTTATATAGGCCCTGTTCTTCCCGGCGGATGAGATGTTTCGTCTTATTATTATCCCATCTTCAGAGCTGGCAATCCCCATTTCATTTAGCAGGGGATGCTCCGATATCTCAAAGAATGCCTCAACAGAGGCCTCATCCTTCCCGCTTTTAATCATCCCGGCCTGCGCCCTTTCTCCAAGCGCCAGGCCGAGGGCGTCAACAATGATTGACTTCCCCGCTCCGGTCTCTCCCGTCAAGACATTCAGCCCTGATTCAAATCTTATTCTGAGGTCGTCAATTATTGCAAGGTTTTTTATTCTGAGTTCTTTAAGCATTGTTCCAAAAATGTGCCAGCGTCAGTTTTCAGTGTTCGCTGCTGACACAGTTCACTGTATATGCCCTGTTTCACTTTTTAAGAATCTTTCTGAGTTCCCTGGCATTCTGCGGAGCATAACCATGCGCTGTGTTATTGAAATACAGAAAGACGTCTTTGCCCTCTTTCAGAAATTTGTTTATTGCCTTGCCCTCTGCTTTCAACTGCTCGGTTGTATAGCAAGAGACGCATTTCCCGTCAACGCCGTGTCTCCTGATATATACGAAATCAGCGGTAGTCGGCGCTTCACACAAAAAGTCAGGCCAGTCCGCGAGGCACAGCGCAGTATTGTTTTTCCCCAGCAGCGACATGATAGTTTTGTTTATCCAGCTTTTATCCCTGAATTCAAAGGCATTTCTTACCTTATATTGGCTCAGCGCCTCAAGAAAATCTTTAAGTTTGCCGACATCCGCCTTAAATTCAGACGGGAACTGCCAGAGGACAACCCCTAATTTTTCTCCTAATGCGGTTATCCTTGAAAGGAATACATCCAGAGGTTCGGCAGGTGATTTTAATTTTTTGACATGGGTTATAAACCGGCTTCCCTTAAGTGAGATTACAAAGTCTTTTGGCGTCTCGCTGTGCCACTTTGAAAAGGTTTCTTTTTCAGGGACGCCGTAAAAAGCGATGTCAAGCTCAACGGTTGCGAATTTTTTATAATAGTATTCAAGCCAGTGTCTTCTGGAGAGGCCTTCAGGGTAAAATGTCTCCTGCCAGTCATCAAACATAAATCCGCTGCACCCTATCTTCACGCAAGGCATAGAACATTGTATCATATAACTGCCTTGTATTGAAAGGTTTTTTGCTCTCTTGAGAGTGTAAAACAGAGGAGCCAGCGCAGATTTTAGGATTTGCCGTGAAGACTTTTATGGAAAATTAGATGCAGGTGGTTTTATAATAGACGGCAGACAAGAGCGTTATAGCGTTCAGCGTTGAGCGTTATAGCGATAAGAAAAAATAAACGCAATAACTCTATAACGCAATAACGTTATCAGGAGGATTTTATGGCTGACATAAAGAGAATAGGAATTATCACAAGCGGCGGAGACTGCGGAGGCTTAAACGCAGTTATCAAGAGCGCCGCGCGGGAGGCATACGCGCATGGCATTGAAACAGTAGTTATCCCGAACGGTTATGCGGGACTTTATAATCTTGTGGACCTTGAAAATGTTGTAGTTCTAAATGCGGAGAGGGTAAGCCGCATTGAGGCGTCTCTTGCCGGTTCAGAGGCGGGACATTCAAGGGTAAAGATAAGCAAGATAAAAGACCCGAATACTTATGAGAGGATTAAGACCGGGCTTAAAAAATTCAGGATAGACGCCCTGATTATAAGTGGAGGCGACGATACGGGAAGCGTTGTTATTGACCTTACCTCTCACGGCATCCCGTGTGTTCATGTGCCGAAGACCATGGACCTGGACCTTCAACCTTACAGCGTCGGAGGAGATTCCGCAGTAAACAGGATTGCCCTTTTCACCAGGGACATAAAGACCACGGGGCTGAGCCACAACCGAATCATTGTGATGGAAGTTTTCGGCAGATACGTAGGACACACCGCCCTGCGCGGCGGCATGGGAGCAGAGGCTGACTGCATTCTTCTTCCTGAGATTCCGGTTGATTTTGATGTTGTATATGGGCACATGAAGACCACATACTTTGCGCGGGTGGAAAGAAGCGACGTTAAGGCTGGCACATACATAATTGTGACAGCGGAAGGCATCAAGACCGCAAGAGGCGAACTCTTGTATGACGAATCCGCCGGGGTTGACGCCTTTGGCCACAGGAAACTTGCCGGGGCTGCTAAATATGTAAAACAGCAGATTGAAAAGAGACTGAAGACAGACCCTGACGTTAAAGAGTTTATGAAGAGGGCCGGGATGTATGCGCCGGGCGTTTATGAGATACCGGAAGTCAGAGAGGTAACGCCGGGACACCTGGTGCGCTCGGGTCCTTCGTCTGCCTACGACGTTAATTTCGGACAGAGGGCAGGCGCGGCGTCAGTCCTGCTTTTGCTTGAAGGCAAGATAGGCAATACAGTGGTTGATGTGGAGGGGAATAAGATATGCTATATCCCTACATCAGAGGCTATAAAGAGGAGGGGTGTGGATATAAGTGAGATAGCGCTGTTTGAAAGCCTCGGCACCTGCTTTGGGAGAAAGCCTCAGAAATTTGAATATGAGCTTGTGGAAGTGAAAGGAATACCCAAAAGACATCTGTAGCATTAGAGCAGCAGAACAGTAGCACAGTAGAGCAGTAGTTTTCATCCTTCTGCGCTTCTGCTCTTCTGCGCTATTGCTCTTTATCAGTTCTTGACAAGCAGGGCAGTCGGGTGGTTTAATTGTCTATGGCGCCCTATCCCGAATGTTTGATGGAAGAAGAAAAGTCTTCTATCCTCATTGTGGATGACCTCCAGATTCATCTGGAACTGATGGAGGCTATCTTTGAGAAAGAAGGCTGCCGTGTTGTGACCGCGCATAACGCCGATGAAGCGCTCCGGCTCCTTGAAAAGTCCTCATCTGACATGGCTATCCTGGACGTGATGATGCCGGGCATGAACGGTTATGAACTTTGCAGAAGGCTGAAAGAGAAGAGCGGGGCCAGATTCTTTCCTGTAATCCTTGTAACCTCACTGTCAGAGCTGGAAGACAAAATCGCCGGTATTGAGGCCGGCGCTGACGACTTTATAACCAAACCTTTTAAATCTATTGAACTTACTACGAAAGTCCGTTCACTTCTAAAATTTAAAAAGCTTCAGGAAGAGCTGGACCATTCAGAGAGCATAATCATTACGCTGGCAATCGCCCTGGAGTCAAAAGACCCTTATACAAAAGGACATTCGGAAAGAGTGGGGAATCTTTCAGCGGAATTTGCCTCCATTATAGGTTTTCAGGAAAAAGAGCAGAATCTCATCAGGAAGGCAGGCGTCCTTCATGATATAGGCAAGATAGGCGTAGAAGATTCTATCCTTCATAAAAGAAATATTCTCACAAAAGAAGAATTGCATATTGTAGAACAGCACACAATTATAGGAGAAAAAATATGCAGGCCGCTTCATTCGCTCAGCGTAATACTGCCGGTTATAAGACATCATCATGAGAGGTGGGACGGCGCGGGATTCCCTGACGGGCTTAAGGGCGAGCAGATACCGGTTATGGCAAGGATTCTTTCAATTGTGGATACTTTTGACGCAATGGCGTCAGAAAGGCCCTACAGAAGGCCCATTTCTATAGAGAAGGCGCTTAAGAAAATGGAAGAAGAAAAAAACTTCGGGCAGTGGGACCCCGTGCTCCTGGAAAGGTTTGTAGAGATGATGATGGGAAAATCTTGATACAGGATACAGGATGCAAGATGCAAAATACAACCCCCCTCTATCCCCCCTTAGCAAGGGGGGAATTAAAGGGGGGTATCATGAATCATGCATCAGATTTCAATTGGTGTTTGGTTATTTGATTATGGGAGGTCTTAAGAAATGATTAAGGTCGCCATAGTAGGCGCAGGAAAAGGCGGAAGCTATCTTCTTGAAGTATTTCATATTAACGGCGAGGTGAAGGTAGTAGGCATAACCGATAAAGACAACAAAGCCCCGGGACTTAACCTGGCAAAAGAATGGGGCGTCTTTATTGCCGAGGACGTGAGAGCCCTCTTCAGCCAGAGCCCGGAGATTGTAATAAATTCAACCGGCGAGCCAAAGGTCAGCGAATTCATCAAACAGACCGCTCCTTATCCTGTAGAGATTATTGAAGGCACAAGCGCAAGGTTCCTATGGGACATTGTAAGGAGGCAGCAGCTTGCAAAGAACGATATGGGCGTTCTCTATCAGAACGGCATCACTATTACGAAGGCCAGAAATCTTGAGGAGGTTTTAAACAAAGTATTAAAGTCTGCCATGAAACTCACGGAGGCGCCTGCCGGCAGCATTGCCTTTGTTGACGGCGATGAAATGGTTATGGCTGCGCATAGGGGATTGAGCCGTGAGTTCTTTAAAGAGCAGCGCTGGAAGCCGAGAAAGGAGGGCCTGACGTCCCGCATACTCAGTCATAAAGAACCGCTTGAGTTTCAGGACACGGAGAAAGAGCCGCTGTTTAAGGGCACAAAGATATTACAGGGAGGAATAAAGTCGCTTCTGGCGTCTCCGCTTCTTCTCGACGGCGGCATTGTCGGGATTCTCTATCTGGACGATTTCAAGGAGAGGGAATTTACTGAGAGGCATAAAAATCTCATAAAGATTTTCTCTTCTTTTGCCGCGCAGGACATAGAGAGATTCAAACTCTTCCATGACCTTGAAGAATCACTCGGTTATCTTCAGGGAGTGTTTGATGATTCACAGGATATGATTGCCACGACTGACAACAGGGGGAGGATTGTTAAATTCTCAAAAGGCGGGGAGAGGATTCTGGGCTACAGGGCGGATGAGGTTATAGGCAGGGACGCGGCCGGGTTTTATGTGGATAAGGAAGAAAGAGAAAAGATTCTTGAGACGCTGAAAGAAGAAGGGGCGGTATATAATTACGAAACAAAACTTCTGAAAAAAGACGGCGCTCAGGTGGATATAAGCCTTACAATCTCCCGTCTCAGGGATAAAACCGGCCATATCATAGGCACAGTCGGCATCAGCAAGGACATTACCGAAGAAAAGCAGTTAAGAGAAAAGCTTGAAGATAAAAACAAGGAGCTTGAAGAATTGACTCAGAGCCTTGAAGAAAAGGTGCTTGAAAGGACCAGGGAACTTGAAAGGATAAACAGAGAACTAAGAAGGGCAGATGAGATAAAAGGGCGGTTTATAGCAAACATGAGCCATGAACTGCGGACCCCGCTTCATTCTATAGTCGGATTCTCAGAAGTCCTCCTTGACAGAACCTTCGGCGATATAAATGAAAAGCAGCAAAGGCATATAACGAACATACTCACTTCTGGCAAACATCTCCTGCACCTCGTAAATAACATATTAGACCTCGCTAAGATAGAGGCAGGCAGGATAGAGCTTTCATATGAGACGTTCTCTTTGAAGGCTGTTATAGATGAGGTGCTTGTAGTTGTCAAATATCTTGCGGATAAAAAACTTATAGAACTAAAAACGGATATAAGCCCTGAAGTTTCCAATTTTACTGCGGATAAGGTCAAGTTCAAGCAGATTCTCTACAATCTCTTGTCTAACGCAATTAAATTTACGCCGGAATCAGGCAAGGTAGGAATAAGAGCGGAAAAATTAATAAATAAAGACTTATTTCCCTGGGCTGTTAAGGGACAGGAGTTTTTGAAACTCTCAGTCTGGGACACCGGCGTCGGCATCAGAGCCAAAGACAAAGAAAGGGTGTTTGATGAATTTGAACAGCTGGACCCGTCAAAATCAACTGAGGGCACAGGTCTCGGCCTGTCTTTAACAAAAAAGCTTGTGGACCTGCACGGCGGATATATAGAGGTGGAGAGCCCCGAGCATATCGGGGGCCGGGGAAGCGCATTTAATGTGTATATGCCGGTAGTTATGCCTGAAAGCCGTATAGAAGAAAGACAGCCCTTGTCCGAAGCTGCCCCTATTGCTGCGCAGGCAGGAGAGACCTCGCCGCTGGTTCTTATTGTAGAGGATGATATCCCGACTTCAGAGCTGCTGTCCATCCATCTTACTCAGGCCGGCTACAGGGTGGCCCAGGCCTATGACGGTGTTGAGGCAATATCCCGGGCCAAGGCATTGAGGCCCTTTGTCATAACCCTGGATATAATGCTCCCCAAAAAAGACGGATGGGAAGTGCTGCAGTCTCTTAAGGCAGATACAGACACAAGCGATATTCCGGTAATTATCCATTCAATAATTGACAATAAGGAACTCGGTTTTGCTCTCGGAGCTGCAGATTATCTTGTAAAACCTGTGGATAAGGCGGCCCTGCTGAGCAGGCTTGAAGAACTCTCTTTAGCAGTAAAAAAGAGGCGCGGTCCCGTCGCCATCCTCACTATTACGTCTGATGCAGATATTCAAAAACACCTTCACAGCATACTTGGAGGCGAAGGATTTCTGGTGCATTCGGCAGCTAATTCTCAGGAGGGGGTTAATCTTGCGCTGGCAACCAACCCTAATGTTGCGATTATAGACCTGAATATTCCCGAAGGCGGTTTTAATCTCATCAAGAGTTTTAAAGAAAATCCTGCCACAAAAATGATGCCTATCTTTGCCCTAACCTCGGGGCCGCTTTCGGAGGATGAACGCCTCCAGATGACAGGGCAGGTAGAAAGGGTGCTGAAAAAAGATGCGCTTAATTCAAGGGCGCTTGTAACACATCTGAGAGACCTGGAGGTCTTACATCCCCAAAGGGCTGGGCTTATTGATGACATAACAGGCATCTTCAATCACAGATATTTTCAAATCAGGCTGGCGCAGGAGACTAACAGGGCCAGGAGGTATAACATTCCTCTTGTGCTCGCCATATTGGATATGGACCACTTCAGCCATTATGTGGATAGGCATGGAGAATACTACGGCAACCTTGCCTTGCGGAAGGTTGCGGAGCTTCTCAGAAAAAATATCAGGGGCGCTGATGTTGTTGTAAGATACGGCGGCGGCGCCTTTGCCGTGATGCTTACGAACACATTCCTCTCTTCAGGCGTTACTCTATGCAAAAGGTCTCTCTCCACAATTCATGATTACCCGTTTCTTAAAGAGGAGAGCCAGCCTAACGGCAGGCTCACTGCAAGCATAGGCGTATTGGAATTTAAGGGGCAGTCCGCCGAGGAGTTAGTCCGGTCTGCAGAGAAGGCGCTTTTACTTGCTGTTGAGAAAGGCAGAAACAGGGTAGAGGCAGTCTCCTGATTAAAACTGGGGATTAATACAAACGCAGTAAACAAAGTGTCATTGCGAGGAGTCCCGAGCAGCTCGGGACGACGAAGCAATCTCGTAGTTATAAGAGCGATTGCCACGCTCCCGTTGGTCGCTCGCAATGACAATGTAAAACTATAATGCGTTTGTATTAGTTTACATGAATACCCTGAACAGCAGAAGTGTTACGCCTGCTCCCATAAGGCTTCCGAGAATTACCTCCCACCACGTGTGAACCTTTGTTGCAACCCTGCTCTGAGCGATTATTACAGCGAGAATAAAAGACAGCAGGGAGGCGGTAAAGTTCTCTGCTATGAATGTTACGGCTGTCCATGCCGAGAATGCGAGCGCGGCATGGCCGCTCGGCATCCCGCCGCGCAGCGGCTGCCCTTTTCCGAAATACGCCTTTGTTATTACAACCAGGATAACGACCATTACAAATGAGATAACGGTAATCTCTTCTCTTGAGTGTTTTGCGATGTAGAGCCCCTTATGGAAAACATTACGGATGTAAGGGGATAAGACTATATATCCGACAACTGCCGCCCCGAATGCAGTTACGAATACCCCTCCTGCCGCTATGTCTTTTGCTATGCGCGCCTTTTCGCTGCGGTTAGGCGATACAATATCAACTATTGCCTCTATGGAGGTATTAAACATCTCTGAAAGAAGCACCGCTATTACAGAGAGAGCGATTAGCATAAACTCTATCCGTGAAACGCCGAGGATATAACTTACAAGAAGAACGGCGGCCGCGCTGTAAAAATGATACCTCAGATGCCTCTGCGTTCTGGCAGCATGAAGTATCCCTTCTATTGCAAAATTAGCGCTCTTTATCCAGTTTCTTAAAGGCATATCAAGTATATTTTAAAGGATTATCCCTTAATATCCAAGCTTCTATCATACTATAGCAGGAGGGAACAATCTTCTCGCATCATTCTCGGGCTTCGCCCTCCGAGGTATTTTGCCTCATGATTATGATTAAAAAGATAGCGGAATATCTGCAAAATAAATCCGCTCAAAGACAATTCCCTCCCGCTATATAGATATTCATATTTGTTTCTTCACAATATTGTCTTCTAAAGTATATAATAGGTAAATCCAATTTTGATTATGGGAGGTTTTTATGAAGATATTAGAAGGCGAACTTCAGGCAAAGGGATTAAAGTTTGCGGTAGTAGTAAGCAGGTTCAATGACTTCATCACGAGCAAACTCCTTGACGGGGCTAAGGATGCGCTCTTGAGGCATGGAGCAAAGGAAGAAGATATAGATATTGCAAGGGTGCCCGGTTCATTTGAGATTCCTCTTATTGCAAAAAAGCTTGCAGCAAAAGGCGCATATAATGCGGTAATATGCCTCGGCACGGTCATCAGGGGCGCAACCCCTCACTTTGAGTATGTTGCGGCTGAGGTGGCAAAGGGCGTTGCAGCGGCGTCAATGGAGACAGGAGTTCCGATTGCATTCGGAGTCATCACATCCGATACAATAGAACAGGCGGTTGAAAGGGCTGGGACAAAGAGCGGGAACAAGGGCTGGGATGCGGCAATAGCAGCCATAGAAATGGCGCAGCTGCTTAAAAAACTATAAAGGATGGTGAATCGCGAAGAAGGTGAATCGGTGAATCGAATTTTAAATTCAAAAATCAAATATAAAAATGCAAAATTATGGAATTCCCTTTTTTTAAATTTTGCTTTTTGCATTTTGAATTTTTCACCCATTCACCCATTCACCGTTTCATTTGCCGTAAGTATGAAACGTCGCAAGGCCAGGGAGTATGTTCTGCAGTTTCTCTTTCAATCTGATTTTGGGAATAAAAGCGCCATAACCAGCAGTCTTAAGCAGTTCTGGGCTGACAAAGAAAAAGATGCTGAAGTCAAAAAATTCGCAACAGAAATAATCAAAGGCGCTCTTTCTAACCTTGATGAGATAGATTCCGTAATCAACAAGTCAGCGGAACACTGGGCCATGCAGAGAATGGCTGCTGTTGATAGGAACATATTAAGATTTGCCGTCTATGAACTCCTGCACCGCAAAGATATTCCGGAGGCGGTAACGATGAATGAGGCAATAGAGATTGCGAAGAAATATTCAACGGCAGAATCAGCGGCATTTATAAACGGCATACTGGACAAAATCGCCAGGGGAATAACATCTCAGCAGAAAAAGGCGTAATGGGCACAACCCCCAAATTCCCCCTTTGTTAAGGGGGATTAAGGGGGTTATGATGGAAAAATTGAGATTGTATGGGTAGAATATGACATTCTTTCATATAATTTTTAATAGAAGGAGACAATTATGATACTGCGTTATACAAGGCCGGTCATGGGAAAGCTCTGGGAGTCTGAAAACAAATTTCAGAAATGGCTTGATGTTGAAATAGCAGTCTGCGAGGCCTGGGCAGAACTTGCAGAGATACCCGTTGATGCAGTCGCAAAAATAAAGAAAAAGGCAAAGTTCGACGTAAAAAGAATTGACGAAATAGAAAGCGTTGTTAAGCACGATGTTATTGCATTCCTCACGTCAGTCGCAGAAAATGTAGGTCATGAGTCAAGGTTCATTCATAAGGGATTGACCTCATCCGATGTTATTGATACCGCACTCTCGCTCCTCATGAAAGAGGCGGCAGACATTATTCTTAAAGACCTAAAGGAGCTGATGCCTGTGCTTAAAAAACAGGCGGACAAATATAAAAATACTCCTGTAATAGGAAGGAGCCACGGAGTTCATGCAGAGCCAATGACCTTCGGGCTTAAATTTGCTCTCTGGTACGAAGAAATGAAGAGGAATACCGCCCGGATGAAGAGGGCTAAGGATATTGTGAGCATAGGCAAGTTTTCCGGAGCCGTCGGCACATTCTCAAATATCACTCCAAAGATAGAAGAAAAGGTATGTAAAAAACTCGGCCTGAAACCTGAACCGGTTGCAACACAGGTGGTCCAGAGAGACAGGCATGCAGAATACCTCACAACCCTTGCGCTCATTGCAGCGTCAATAGAAAAAATCTCTATTGAGATAAGGCATTTGCAAAGGACAGAGGTGCTTGAGGCAGAGGAGCCTTTCACGAAAGGGCAGAAGGGCTCGTCGGCAATGCCGCATAAGAGAAACCCTGTCGGATGTGAGAACCTCTCAGGGCTTGCGAGGCTGGTCCGCTCAAATGCGATGGCAGGGCTTGAAGACATTGCGCTTTGGCATGAGCGCGATATCTCTCATTCATCTGTTGAGCGGGTGATTATTCCCGACAGCACGATACTCGTTGATTATATGCTTAACAGGCTTAATGGCATTCTTGAGGGACTCCATGTATATCCTGACAGGATGCTTAAAAATATGAACCGCAGTTACGGCCTCTATAATTCTCAGCGTGTTCTTCTGAGCCTTACTTCAACGGGAATGAGCCGTGAGGATGCGTATGAGCTTGTTCAGAGGAATGCTATGCAGAGCTGGAAGAAGGGAATTGAATTCAAAAAATTATTATTGAAGGATAAAGACGTCAAGAAACACCTCTCTTCAAAAGAGATAAAAAAAATCTTTGACCTTAAATATTATCTCAAGAACGTGGACTATATTTTTAAGAGGGTGTTCGGGTAATCTCCATATAACTATCAGGGGAGCCGTCAGTTGACTTCCTGATTAGTAAAGTGTATACTTTAAAATATATACTTTGAGGTGATTATTTATGAAAACGGCAACCGCAAAAGAACTCAGAAACAGGGCGTCTGCAATCCTCGGAAGCGTCAGAAAAGGCGATGAAGTGGTTATAACACTGCGGGGAAAATCCATCGCTGTTCTGAAACCTATAGGGACAGTTGAGGAACAATTTAATCCCGTAGGATTCGGTATCTGGAAAAACAGGAAGGATATAAAAGACGTGTCAAAATGGCTCAATGAACGGAGGAAGGAAAGATACCAAAGATAATATTTGATACAGATGTCCTTATCTGGTTTTTCAGAGGAAATCCGGCAGCGCGGGATTTCATAACAGATATTTCTTATCCCGACAGAGCAGTAAGCTCCCTTGCTGTAATGGAACTGATACAGGGATGTCTTAACAAGGAAGAGCTAAAAGCCGTAAAAGAATTCATAAGAAGAAATATATCGTCAGTGATTTATCCGGACGAAAGGATTTCTGAAAAGGCAATGTATATGCTTGAGAAGCATGCGCTTTCCGATGGATTGGGAACCGTTGATGCGCTCATAGCCGCAACTGCCATTACAAAAGGCTCTTCCCTCGCAACTGCAAATTACAAACACTTCAAAAATATCCATAACCTTAATATTCTTAGATTCGAGTCGTAAGGCGGTTGGTTTTTCCGCAGCGTGAGCGGAGAGTCGCCTCCGCACTTCTGACTTTTGATCTGCTCCACTCCCCGCATTTCCCCATTGACAAAATTTTATGAAATAACTATCATAATATATCAGTTTTTTCATAAATTATAGGGGGGATATTCTCTATGGGACAATACTTCAAATCCATTTACTTTGGCGACTATCCATCCGAGGACTCAAAAGAAAAATCAATCACATTAGCATTCAATGAACCAGAGGCACCCTATTACACGAAAATAAAAGGATTAAGCAGCGAGGAGTTAAGAGAATTAATCGGCATCAAAAGTTACAAGCAATTAGTGCTGTTCGCCGAGAAAGAGGAGAGGTCGCTCAATCAAGTTGTCAAACGCTTAATCAAAAAGAATCTTAACGAGTTTTCTATCATTAATCCAAAGGATGTAACCTTTGTCAACAGCAAGTCAATTCCTTTTCAGAGATGGTATCCTTTTATTGAAGGTTATTCTCCTGAGTTTGTAAAATCGCTCATCAACAACTATTGTAAGAAAGTGGCTTGTATTTACGACCCCTTTGTTGGAACTGGAACCACCATTTTTGCTGCCGATAAATTAAATGTAAAAACTGTTTATTCGGAAATCAATCCGCTTCTTCAATTTCTCATACAGACAAAAATCAAAATTCTGAAATCAAGTTCTGCAATGCGAAAACAGTTATCCGATAAGGTAAATCAAATTGCTGGACAAGTTATTGAGAGGATTGAAAATTTTGAGGAAGATAAGTATTTGAAAGAAAGTTATAACCTAATTTTCGGTAGCAGCAAATATTTTGAGAGTAGCGTTCTCAGCCAACTGCTTCGTTTGCGTTCATTTATTGACATTGTAAAATTGGAAGATGAGCTACTGGCGGATACTATTACCATTGCTGTTTTGGCCGCCTTAATTCCCGTTTCATTTTTAAAAAAGGCGGGTGATGTTCGGTTTAAGACTAAAAAAGAACTGGAAAAAGAAAAGGTTGAATTAGAAAATTTTTTACCAAACAAATTAAAAGAGATAGCCAATGACATTCTCAATTTAGAGTTTGTGTTAAAAACGACACCGGAAATGATTCTTGCCAATGCCAAAAATATTGATTTGGTAAACGACTTAGAGATTGACGCTGTTATTACAAGTCCTCCCTATCTTAACGGAACAAATTATTTTAGAAACACTAAGCTGGAACTGTGGTTTTTACGATACATCCAGCTTGAAAACGACTTGCGATTTTTCCGTGACCAGGCGCTTACCAGCGGAATTAATGATGTTAAAAAAGATACTTCGGGCAACAGCGGAACGGACATAATGACTAAAAATCAATTACTAAATGACACCATTGTAAAACTGCATAAAAAATCATACGACCAGCGTATTCCGATAATGGCGAAAAGTTATTTCGAAGAAATGTATGCCATTTTTTCAAAGCTGCGGGAACACTTAAAAGACCGAGCAAAAATTTTGATTGATATTGGCGATTCTATTTTTGCCAATGTCCACATTAAGACCGATGATATTCTGATTGAACTATTGGCTGCACTTGGATATGAATTAAATGAGAAAAAACTTTTAAGAAAACGGAGGTCAAGAAATAAGGAAGTATTGAGCCAAACGCTGCTGGTGTTAGAATTCAAAAAATCAACATACACGCCAGAGAAAAAACAGAAGATACAAATCTTCAATCTTGGGAATTGGGAGCATTTTAAAAATAATCTGCCTTACCAAAAACTCCCCTACTCCAAAAGAAACTGGGGACATCCTCTTCATTCGCTTTGCTCTTATCAAGGAAAATTAAAGGCATCTATCGCCCATCACCTTGTCAAAACATTTGTCCCGGAAAACGGCAGTGTTCTTGACCCATTTTCGGGAGTGGGGACGATTCCTTTTGAGGCAGCATTAAACGGAAGAAAACCTTACGGGTTTGACATCAGCATACCCGCTTACTACATTTCAACTGCTAAGATTAGCATACATAAAAAAAATGAGTGTTTAAATTACATTCAGCAGATTGCAGAATTCATAGAGCAAAATGGCTGCACAAAGGAAGAATTGAATGAAGCGAAGCATTTCGGCTTTAACAAAAAGCTTGCTGAATATTATGAGGAAAAAACACTCAAAGAAATTTTGCTGGCAAGGAGATTTTTAAAACTAAATTATCCTAAAAATCCAAGCCGAATGCTTGTTATATCTTCTTTGCTTCATATTCTACACGGCAACAGGCCGTATGCTTTGAGCAGACGGTCGCATCCGATTGTCCCTTATGCACCGCAGGGAGAATTTGTTTATAAAAGCCTAATCAAAAATCTCACCGAAAAAGTTGAAAGAGCATTGCAAGTAGAATTGCCTTTGAATTTTATTTCCGGGAAAATCTACAATCAAGATTCAACATCTATCTGGCCGCAAGAAATAAATAATCTTGACGCGGTTATTACTTCTCCTCCATTCTTTGACAGCACAAGGTTTTATCTTGCCAACTGGATAAGGATTTGGTTTAGCGGATGGTCAGAAAATGATTTTAAATATCAGATAAACTCATATATTGAAGAAAGGCAGAAAAAGGACTTTACAATTTATGAAAGCATCTTCAGACAATCCAGAGAGCGACTGAAACGAGGCGGAGTTTGCGTTTTGCATTTGGGAAAAAGCGTAAAATGTGATATGGCAGAGGAATTAAAAAAGGTAAGCAAACGCTGGTTTAATATCGTTGATTTGTTTGTAGAAAACGTAGAGCATTGCGAGTCGCACGGCATACGCGATAAGGGGACTGTCACTTCACACCAGTATTTAGTTTTGCAGTAAAATTTATTTGGCAAACCCTAACAACTTTTTATTCTTATGAGACAGTTTATCGACAAGATTGTAATCTTTCAGGATTTTTTTTAACTCATTGATTCTTTTCGGCAGATGAGACTTTTCCCTTACTTGCAAATACCGCTCTACACATCTACCGACATTGATGTCGGTATTGATAATAGGGGTTTTGCTGGATAACAATCCTAAATCTGCTCCCGTTATTTTTGCAAGTTCAATCAATTCGTTGTTGGTATAAAACTCACTGGGCCATTTATCTCGTTTATTGTTGTTCGCTTCAGTTGATAACAATGCTGCATTTTCTTTTGTCAAAGGATAGAGCCATCTTGAAGGCAAAATATGGTCAATTGCCCAAGTATCCCTTTTCTTAATATCAAGCGGTTGCTTTGTCTTAAAGCAACGACTGCCAAATCTTTTAAATAAATCCGCTATATCAATCGTTTCGTTTTCCCCTTCCAGCAATAAATCGGCAATCCTTCTCCTGACCGATGATTCGTGTAATTGCTCTCTGGTTCGTTTCGGGTTCAGCACTGCATTTATTGCACCTTTACAGCTCCTGCATTCCATTTGCCTTTCAAGCGGCACCCACCCTGAATGTTTGCTAAATGCAGCAAAGGGCAAAATTCGGCCGCAAGCATTGCATTGCTTCCAGTATGATTCGGGGTACTCTGTAGCTATTCTGAAAAATGCCTCCCAAAATCTCTGAGCTTTTATTGATTCTGCAACGGTAAAATCTTCACTCCAATTTTCAAAGGGCAAGTCGGAGTTTTTTGAATGCAAATAACCACATTTACTGCATTTCCATTCAGCAGTTTCGTATGTGGTTTTAGGGTCTAAAAGCTGAAGCCCGATACGAATGTTATTGGGTAAGCCACAAGAAAGACAGATAAAACCTACCCACGCATCGTGATAGGGAATGCCCTCAATCCTTGTAAGACCTGTTGTATTCTTTGTTTCTCTTCTTGTCATTTTACTGGAATCGGGCAATTAACTAATTTTATGTCTTTTTATCTGTCCAACGCTACCAAATAAGAGCCAACCTTTTGAATTATGGCGCAACACTTTTGCTTTTGCTTTTGGGGGTCAGGTCTTTCATTTTGATATAAAGACTGTTTCCCAAAATTTCCCCTATCTTATCCCTCCCTCCTCAAAAAGGCAAGACCGAATGCAATAGCGCCAAAGTGTCAGAGCGGCAAAGTCTCAGAGTTTGAAAAGCAGCCAAAAAGCTTTTTATCCCATGTTATAATTCAATGCTATGGGGTTGCTGCATTTCTACCGAAAACCGGCGCTTTCTGAGACAAAGAAGAAAAATCTTCTTCAGATTCTCAGGCAGTGCGTTGCATCTGATATTAATGATATAGAGACAGAGCACTGCTTCAATATTGAGGCAACTGCTCCGCTTACAAGTAAAGAACTGAATACCCTCAAATGGCTTCTAACAGAAACCTTTGAGCCTGAGAATTTTTCAGGAGAAAGTTTTTTAACGCTTAGCACAACCTTACCCCCCCATCCCCCCCTTGGTAAGGGGGGGAGCGAAGGGGGGGTGGTGTTCGAGGTAGGCCCCCGCATGAACTTCACAACAGCATGGTCAACGAATGCTGTATCTATATGCCATGCATGTGGATTGAAGAAGATTACGAGAATAGAACGTTCCAGAAGATACAGGCTGTCCAGTTCCTCTATTAACCCATTCACTCATTCACTCATTCAACGTTTTCTTGAACTTGTTTACGACCGTATGACCGAGTGTCCGTATCCTGAAACTCTGGAGACGTTTGAGACAGGGATTAAGCCTGAGCCTGCTTATGTGGTGCCCTTAATTGAGAAAGGCGTATCTGCATTAAGAAAGATAAACACAGAGATGGGCCTCGGGCTTGATGACCGGGACATAGAATATTACTACAACCTATTTGTAAAAGACCTTAAACGCAACCCGACAAATGTTGAATGCTTTGATTTGAGCCAGTCAAACAGCGAACATTCACGCCACTGGTTTTTCAGGGGGAAACTGATTATAGACGGAAAAGAGATTCCTGAAAACCTGATGCAGATTATAAAACAGCCGTTAAAGACACATCCCAATAACAGCGTGATTGCATTCAAGGACAATTCAAGCGGCATTAAGGGATATGAGATTAAGGCGATAATACCTGAGAATGTCGGAAGGCATTCAAGATTCAAAGAGGCAGCCCTGAAATATCACGTAATCTTTACGGCAGAGACGCATAACTTTCCGAGCGGCGTTGCGCCATTTCCCGGAGCTGAGACTGGAACAGGCGGCAGGATTAGGGATGTTCAGGCAACCGGAAGAGGCGCCCATGTTATGGCAGGCACAGCAGCATACTGCGTGGGAAACCTGAGAATCCCGGGATATAAGCTCCAATGGGAAGATGAATCATTTGAGTATCCCGATAACCTGGCAGCGCCTTTGCAGATAGAGATTGAGGCGAGCAACGGCGCATCCGATTACGGCAACAAATTCGGCGAGCCGGTTATTCAGGGCTTCACACGGTCATTCGGGATGAGGCTTCCAGACGGAGAAAGAAGAGAATGGATTAAGCCCATCATGTTCACTGCCGGAATCGGCCAGATGGATGCAAGGCATATTGAAAAGGAACAGCCTGAAAAGGGAATGCTTGTCACAAAGATAGGGGGCCCGGCATACAGGATTGGAATGGGAGGCGGCGCTGCATCAAGCATGATTCAGGGAGAAAACATTGCAGAGCTTGATTTCAATGCTGTTCAGCGCGGGGATGCTGAGATGGAGCAGAAACTTAACAGGGTAATAAGGGCCTGCGTTGAGCTGGGCAGTGATAATCCGATAATAAGCATCCACGACCAGGGAGCAGGCGGGAACTGCAATGTCGTAAAAGAGATAATCTATCCTGCAGGCGCAAAGATTGAGATAAGAAAGATTCAGGTTGGAGACAACACCCTTTCTGTTCTTGAACTCTGGGGCGCAGAATATCAGGAGCTGAATGCGCTTCTCATCAAACCAGAAAAGGCAGATATATTTGAAGAACTTTGCAGAAGAGAAAAGGTTCCATTCTCATTCATAGGACAGATTACAGGCGACGGATACATTGTGCTTCATGATGAAAATGACGGAAGCGCGCCTGTAAATCTGGACCTTAAAAAAATACTCGGCGACATGCCTCAGAAGACATTCAAACTTGAAAGGATTCAGACGAAACTTGAGCCTCTTAAAATCCCCTCATACCCCTCTGACAAATCCCCCCTCCCCCCCTTTACTAAAGGGGGGTTAGGGGGGATTACTTTACTAAAAGGAAGTGAAGGAGAGATTAATGTTCGTGATGCGCTGGACAGAGTTCTGAGGCTTGTATCAGTAGGCTCAAAGAGGTTTCTCACAAACAAGGTTGACAGGAGCGTTACAGGGCTCATTGCAAGACAACAGTGCGCAGGGCCCTTGCATCTTACAGTATCTGATGCGGCTGTTATTGCCCAGAGTCATTTCGCCAATAATCAAAATAAATATACCGGCGCTGCGATTTCAATAGGCGAGCAGCCGATAAAGACACTGATTAATCCTGCTGCGATGGCCAGACTTTCTGTTGGAGAGGCATTAACAAATATTGTATGGGCCAAGATAAGCGCACTGGAAGATATAAAATGCTCCGGCAACTGGATGTGGGCGGCAAAACTTCCGGGTGAAGGCGCAAGGCTTTATGATGCGGCAGTTGCAGTAAGAGATATAATGCTTGAGCTTGGCATTGCAATTGACGGCGGAAAAGACAGCCTTTCAATGGCGGCAGTTGTAAAAAGCAGTCAGCTGTCGGCAGTCAGCAGTCAAATAGAGAAGGGGACTGTCCCAGATTTACGGACACAACCCCCTGAATCCCCCTTTGTTAAGGGGGAATTAAAGGGGGTTGTAGAATCGGGACTGTCCCCGACTACAGAGATTGTCAAATCGCCGGGGACGCTCGTAATCTCTGTGTATGCGACATGTCCTGACATAACAAAAGTAATAACGCCGGATATAAAACAACCGGGCAAGAGCAAGTTGCTCTTCATTGATTTAGGCAACGGCAAAAACAGGCTTGGCGGAACTTCGCTTGCACAGGTTTATAGCCAGATTGGCAATGAAGCGCCTGATGTTGATGACCCGAAATTACTGAAGTTGGTTTTCAACGCAATTCAGGAACTCATATCAAAAGACTTAATCCTTTCAGGGCACGACAGGAGTGACGGAGGATTAATCACAACAATTCTTGAGATGGCGTTTTCAGGAAATTGCGGGATGGAAGTAGAGGTGGAACAAACACCACCCCCCCATCCCCCCCTTGCCAAGGGGGGGAGAGAAGGGGGGGTGACTTCCGCGCTTGCCAGCTTATTTTCCGAAGAACTCGGACTTGTTATTGAATATCTTCCAAAAAATGAGAAAAAGATAACAGCAGAACTCAAGAAACAGAAAATACCGCATCAGGTTATTGGTAAAACAACTGCCGAAAAAAGAATCAAAATAAATCTCATCACGCATCACGCATCACGCATTACTGTTTTAGACGAGGATATGAGAATTTTGAGGGGGATATGGGAAGAGACGAGTTATCAGCTTGAAAGGCTTCAGATGAATCCGGATTGCGCTGATGAGGAAAAGAAGAATATTTATGACAGGACCGGGCCGAAATACAAAGTCACTTTCAAACCAAATCCCCCCTCGCCCCCCTTTAGAAAAGGGGGGATGGGGGGATTTGAAAAACCTTCTGTTGCAATTATCCGCGAGGAAGGAAGCAACAGCGACAGGGAGATGGCGTCAGCATTTTATCAGGCGGGGTTTGACGTCTGGGATACCACAATGACTGATTTCCTTGAAGGCAAGGTGAATCTTGACAAATTCAGGGGCATGGCATTTGTAGGCGGCTTCAGCTACGCAGATGTGCTTGACTCCGCAAAGGGATGGGCCGGCGTCATAAAGTTCAATAAAAAGATTTACGAACAGTTTCGGAAATTTTACGGCAGGCCTGACACATTCAGTCTTAGCGTATGCAACGGATGTCAGCTTGCGGCATTGCTTGGATGGATTCCGTGGCAGGGGATTGAAGATAAATGCCAGCCGAGGTTTATCCATAATGTCTCAGGAAGGTTTGAGTCAAGATTTTCTGCGGTGAAAATATTCCCGAGTCCTTCAATTATGCTTAAGGGGATGGAAGGCTCTACTCTGGGAATATGGGTTGCGCATGGAGAGGGAAGGGCTTATTTCCCGAAGGAAGACATCCTCAAAAAGGTGGAGAAAGATTCCCTTGCTCCTGTGCGCTATGTTGATGATGACGGAAAGGTTACAGCCGCCTATCCATTCAATCCAAACGGCTCTGTAAACGGCATTGCCGCTTTATGCTCCCCAGACGGAAGGCACCTTGCGATAATGCCGCACCCTGAAAGGACCTTTCTCAAATGGCAATGGGCGTGGATGCCGGAAGACTGGAAGAAAGAACTCAAGGCGTCGCCGTGGCTCAGGCTTTTCCAGAATGCAAGGCAGTGGTGCGAAGGGAAATAATCTACTTAAGAAAAAGCTCCATCTGCGCCAGGCGCTCGCCCGGAAAACTTATCGGATAGTTGTTATCAAAACATGCCGTGCAGAAGTTATGCGATTCAGGCACGATGCCTTTAAGCCCTTCGAGACTGAGATATTCAAGCGTATCTGCGGTTATATATTTTCTTATCTCTTCTGTTTTATAGGTAGAGGCAATCAATTCCTGCCTTGTAGGCGTGTCAATGCCATAAAAACACGGCCCTATTATCGGTGGAGAGCTTATCCTCATGTGAACCTCTTTTGCGCCGCCGCCCTCATGGAGCATCTTGACAATCTTTTTGCTTGTTGTGCCTCTGACAATAGAATCATCTACTACTATTACACGTTTGCCTTCAAGGAGTTTTCTTACTGGATTAAGTTTTATCTTAACGCCAAAATGTCTTATGTTCTGTTTCGGCTCTATAAAGGTCCTTCCAACATAATGGTTTCTTATGAGTCCGAAATCAAACGGGATGCGGCTCTCCTCTGAGAATCCCAATGCCGCAGGAACCCCTGAATCAGGGACAGGGATTACGAGGTCGGCGTCAACATGGGATTCTTTTGCAAGCTGAACGCCAAGTTTTTTTCTTATATCATTGACGTTCTGTCTGCCGAATATATAACTGTCAGGCCTTGAAAAATATATGAACTCAAATATGCAGGACGCAAGCCTCGGAGCATTCAGAGGCTTCATTGAATTCAGGCCGTGCTCATTTATAATCAGAAGTTCTCCGGGCTCTATGTCCCTGATATATTCAGCGCTAATCAGGTCAAGAGCGCACGTCTCAGATGCGATTACGTATGCGCCGTCAACCCTGCCCAGGCTTAAAGGCCTCACGCCGTAGGGGTCTCTCACAGCAATCAGTTCATTTTCCCTGAGAATGAGAAGGCTGAATGCGCCGCGAACCTGCTTTACCGCATCAATAACCCTTTCATAGAAATCCCCTATTTTTGAATGCGCAATCAGATGAACTATTACCTCGCTGTCAGATGTTGACTGGAATATCGCGCCTTCTTTTTCAAGCTCTTCCCTGAGTTCTGCCGCATTTACAAGGTTTCCGTTATGCGCTATTGCAAGCGAGCCTAATGCAAAGTTTGCCACTATTGGCTGGACATTTTTTAATACGCTGCTCCCTGCGGTTGAGTAGCGGTTATGGCCTATTGCAAGATGTCCCGGGAGTTTCTTAAGTCGTTTTTCGCTGAAGATGTCAGCTACAAGCCCCATTGATTTGTCCAGATGAAGATGTTTTCCGTCAGATGCGCAAATGCCTGCGCCTTCCTGCCCCCGGTGCTGGAGCGCATATAAGCCGAGATATGTTAGGTTGGACGCCTCGGGATGTCCGTAAACCCCGAAGACTCCGCATTCTTCATGTATATCGTGAAACTTCATTTTTTATTTTAGCATATATAACGCTGCGCCGTGGTCAGCTGCGAAGGGATTGCAGCGCCTTCCCAATGGAAAACGCCTCGCCAAGATAGCCGCCGACTTTGTAATAAGCGCGCATCTCTGGACTAAAGAGTATCGGCTTTACTTTTTCTATATCCGGAAATCCTTTTTCATTAAGCACAGATTCCTCAGCCTTAACATCAATGATTTCTCCTATAAACTGGGTATGCAGCCCGATTTCTATAATGTTGATTACTTTGCACTCCAGAATCAAAGGAAATTCCTTTACATAAGGGGCGTCAACCAGGCCGCTCTTTGCCGGAGTAAGTCCTGCGGCTGCAAATTTGTCCGTATCTTTTCCTGAGACCATTCCAAAATAGTCAGACTCTTTGGCGTATGCCTCGGACGGAACATTTACCGTAAATGCTTTCCGCTCAATAATATTCCCGTAAGTATAGGTTGCCTTCCTTATGGAAATCGCTACGCAGGGGGGCTTGGAACAGCAGAGCCCTCCCCATGCAATAGTCATAACATTAGACTTCCCGGCCTTGTCATAAGTTCCAATAACCCAGACAGGGGTCGGGTAAATCAGCGTCCTCGGGCCAAATGATTTCTTCATCTTATCCTCCTGATAATTTTTCGTGGTTATAAAGAGATTATAGCAAAGTTTTGAAATTGACGAATTGACTACCATTACCATGAGGGGTTATCATAATTTCCATGCTTACGCCTGAGAAGCAACTTGAGATAATCAAAAGAGGGGCTGTTGAGGTAATCAGCGAAAAAGAGCTTCTTGCCAAACTTGAGAAGTCTGCGGAAAAGAACACGCCTTTAAGGATAAAGGCAGGGTTTGACCCAACTGCGCCTGATATTCACCTTGGGCATACTGTGCTGCTTGAAAAGATGAGGCAGTTTCAGGAACTGGGGCATGAGATATTATTTATTATCGGTGATTTCACAGGAATGATTGGAGACCCTACCGGCAGGTCTGAGACGAGAAAGCCGCTTACAAAGGAAGATGTCAGGAATAATGCAGAGACCTATAAAAAACAGGTTTTCAAGATACTGAATTCAGAAAAAACAAAGGTCATGTTCAACAGCGAGTGGCTCACAAAGATGAGCGTAATGGATATTGTCGGTCTTGGTTCAATGCAGACAGTTGCAAGGATGCTTGAAAGGGAGGATTTCAAAAAAAGATTTGAAAACCAGCAGGACATAACAATACTTGAATTCTATTATCCGCTGTTTCAGGGTTACGACTCTGTTCATCTTAAAGCAGATGTTGAACTCGGAGGCACAGACCAGAAGTTCAATATACTTATGGGAAGAACTTTGCAGAGGAAAATGGGGGTAGAAGAACAGGCTGTTGTCCTCATGCCCTTGCTTGAAGGACTCGACGGGGTAAACAAGATGTCAAAGAGTCTTGGCAATTACATAGGAATCACAGAGCCTCCAAAGGATATGTTCGGAAAGGTAATGTCAATAAACGATACCCTCATGCTAAGGTACTATGAACTTCTGAGCCATATATCAATTGATAAACTCAGCGCACTTAAAAAAGGAATGGAAAATGGCACAGTGCATCCAAAGACTGCTAAAGAAAATCTGGCACTGGAGATTGTGGAAAGATACTGGGGAAAGGAGGCTGCCTTGAAAGCTAAAGAAGAGTTCGGGCATATTTTTAAAGACAAGGGAATGCCTGATGAGATTCCTGTTTTTGAGCTTAAGTGGGAAGAGGATGAGATGTGGGTGCCGAAGATTATGAAGCTTTCAGGGTTATGTTCAAGCACAAGCGAGGCAATGCGGCTTATAAAACAGGGCGGAGTTTTTATTGATGATAAGAAATGCGGCAATCCTGACGCAAAACTAAAAAAAGGTGATTATCTTTTCAAGGCAGGGAAGAGGAAATTTTTGAGGATTGTTGCAAAATAGGATACCCCATGCGGATTTTTAAAAAATTATTTTCTCAGCTTAATGTAAACCATGTAAGGTATCTTGTTGTTGGCGGTATGGCAGTCAATCTCTACGGAATAGAAAGAGCAACAGCAGATATAGATATGGTCTTGGCTCTTGATAAGGAGAATCTACATAAGTTTATTGAAGTTGCAAAAGCGCTCGGCTTGAAACCGAAAATTCCCGTAAGACTTGACGACCTTTCCAATGACCAAAAAAGAAAAGAATGGGCAGAGACTAAGAACATGACTGTCTTTAGTCTTTATGATCCCCAGAATCCCTTCTTAATTCTTGATGTTTTTATTGAGGAACCCTTTGACTTTGAAGAAGTATATAAATTTAGGAAAAAATTTAAGTTTGAAGATGTAACAATTCCGGTTGTCCCCGTAAAAGAGCTAATTGCAATGAAGGAAAAAACAAGCAGGCCTCAGGATGAAGCCGATGCTTTTCATTTAAAGAAAATTATGAGAGAATGGAAGAATGAAAAATAGCCCGCTCTTATATTACAGGACAAAAGAAGAAATTGAAGCTTACAGGAAAAAGCCGGTAAAGCTCAAAATGCAATGGCTTGAAGCACAGATGGAATTCTTTTATAAGGCAATG
>MNVK01000012.1 GCA_001871685.1 Nitrospirae bacterium CG1_02_44_142 | reverse complement strand
TGCGTAAGGTGGACTTTGTCCCCCTTACGAGAACCCCCTTTGGGATCTATATTTGCTTTCTTCCAGAGGGAAAGTTCTTTTGTATGAGTTCCTGAGTTATCGCCGCGAGATACGAAGAAGGCACTGTTTTCAGCTATCTTCTTGAACACCTCAGAAGCCGATTTCATCCCCTTTATCTTTACAGGGTCGTTTGACGGCCCAATTATGACAAAGTCATTATACATAACATCATGACGGTTTACGAAATAACCTTCCTCAACAGCCTTCAGTTCCTGCTCCTTAGCATGAACAAACACAACATCTGCATCGCCTCTCCTGCCTATTTCAATAGCCGCGCCTGTGCCGACTGCGATAATGTCAACCTTTATCCCTGTCTTTTTTTCAAAAATCGGCAGGATGTAATCAAATAATCCTGAGTTCTGCGTGCTTGTGGTTGACGCGCAGCGGATTCTTGTCTCGGCAAATATTTTTGATGGGAGCAACTGGATTAAGATTGCCGTAAAGAGTAAAATTACTTTGAATAACATAAGATGTATTCCTTTCCTTATGAAGTTATTTTTGAGGAAATTATAATACAATCAGCCATTTTTCGCAAGCGGGAAGTTGAAGATACAGAACCTTGACTTGAACTTAAACTCTCATATAAGATACATATCCGGGGTAAAAAATGAAAGTTGCAATTGGCAGTGACCATGCGGGCGTAGAGCTTAAAAATGAGCTAATCTCCATCCTCAGCGAGATGAAGATAGAATGCCTTGATTTCGGCACAAACGGCCCTCAGTCCGTGGACTATCCTGATTTTGGAGAAAAGGTAGCAAGGGAAGTCTCAGAAGGCAAAGTGGACAGGGGTATACTGATATGCGGGACAGGCATCGGCATGTCAATTGTAGCAAATAAGATTCCCAATATAAGGGCGTCTCTCTGCAATGACCTCTTCACCGCAAAAATGAGCAGGATGCACAATGACGCAAACGTCCTTGTTATAGGCGGCAGGATTGTAGGCAGAGACCTTGCAAAAGAGATTGTCAGGGTATGGTTCAGCACAGAATTTGAAGGCGGCAGGCACACAAATCGCATTACAAAGATAAAACTGATAGAGGAAAGATTTATAAAACATGGAATTTGAAAGGCTCAAACTCTCAGACCCGGATATTTACAGGGCGATTCAGGGAGAGATAAAAAGAGAAAGGGAGAAGATTGTCCTTATTGCATCGGAAAACTATGTGAGTTCTGCTGTTCTTGAGGCGCAGGGCTCCGTATTTACCAATAAATATGCCGAAGGTTATCCTAATAAACGGTATTATGGCGGATGTGAATATGCTGACATTGTTGAAACCCTTGCGATAGAAAGGGCCAAGGAACTCTTTGGAGCCGAACATGTAAATGTCCAGCCTCATTCCGGAAGCCAGGCAAACATGGCTGTGTATTTTGCGTTTCTTAAACCCGGAGATACCATTCTCGGCATGAACCTCAGCCATGGAGGACATCTCTCTCACGGCGCATCCGTAAACTTTTCAGGGATACTTTATAAAGATATCCCTTATGGAGTTAATAAAGAGACAGGATACATTGATTATGATGAGGTGCGCAGGCTTGCGGTAAAAAATAAACCAAAGATGATAGTTGTCGGAGCGAGCGCTTATTCAAGGACTCTTGACTTTAAGATATTTTCGGAGATTGCAAAAGAGGTTGGCGCTTATCTGACGGCGGATATAGCTCATATAGCAGGGCTTGTAGCAGTCGGCCTTCATCCGTCTCCTGTGCCTTATGCTGATTTTGTTACAACAACGACTCATAAGACGCTCCGCGGCCCGAGAGGCGGGGTGATAATGTGCAGGTCAAAATACGCAAAGGCTATAGACAAGATGATATTTCCGGGAATTCAGGGAGGCCCTTTGGTTCATGTGATTGCCGCAAAGGCAGTCGCATTTAACGAGGCGTTGAAGGATGAGTTCAAGGAATACCAGAAAAGAATAATAAGAAATGCCCAAAGGCTTGCCGGAGAACTTATAAAAAGGGGCTTCAGGATAATATCAGGCGGAACAGACAACCACCTCATGCTTGTGGACCTTACGAATAAAGGCTTAACAGGCAGAGAGGCTGAGGAGGCGCTTGACAAGTCAGGCATAACAGTAAACAAGAATGCAATACCTTATGATGATAAACCTCCTGCAATAACAAGCGGTATGAGGCTTGGCACGCCGTGTGTTACTACCAGGGGGATGGGTGAAGCGGAGATGACAGAGATAGCAGAGATAATAGATGAGGTGTTGAAGAACAACTCTGATGATGCAAAGATTGAGAAGTTAAAGCAGAAGGCAGGGGATATCTCCAAGAGATTTCCGATATATTAGAAAATGCAAAAAACTGGTGAATTGCTATCAGGTGAATAGGTGAATAGAGTAAATTCAAAACAGTGTGAGTTGTTATTTTTAAAATTTTTTACCCATTTACCGATTCACCCATTAACCGATTCACCTATTCACCGAATCTTTAAGCCATGAAGTGTCCATTTTGTGGAAATTCAGAAGACAAGGTTATTGACTCGCGGACGAGCAAGGAAGGCGATGCGATACGCAGAAGGCGCGAGTGCCTGAAGTGCGGAAAGCGTTTCACCTCTTATGAGCGTGTTGAAGATATAGTCCCGATGGTTGTGAAAAAGGATGGAAGGCGCGAGCCGTTTGACAGGCCGAAGATACTGAAAGGGCTTGAAAAGGCATGTGAAAAAAGGCCTGTCAGCGTGGAATTGCTTGAAGGCATTGTTGATTCAATAGAGAAAAAACTCATAAACCTTGGCGTGAAGGAAATACAGAGCGCATGGGTCGGGGAAGAGGTAATGTCTTCATTGAGAGAGCTTGATAAGGTTGCGTATGTGAGATTTGCGTCTGTTTACAGGCAGTTTAAGGATATAAGCGAGCTTATGAATGAAGTAAAGACGTTATTTGAACAGAAAGGCAGTAAATAGTGAACAGTGTCAGTGATTAGTGACAGTAAATACTACTGACACTGAAAACTGACACTGACACATTTTTGAGATAGAGGAGGCTTTTATGTATGACTGGGGATTAAAGAACCGTCTTTCAAGGATAATTAAATCTGACGGAAAAACCGTTATGCTTGCGGTTGACCACGGATATTTTCTCGGGCCTACAACAGGGCTTGAAGATGCAGAAAAAACAATCAAGCCGCTGCTTCCTTATGCTGATGCCTTAATGCCGACAAGAGGGATTGTCCGCACATCAGTTTCTCCAATATCAGAGACGCCGATAGTCTTAAGAGTCTCAGGAGGAAACAGCATTCTTGACGAAGACCTGTCCAACGAAGGGCTGACCGTTTCTATGGAAGATGCGGTAAGATTAAATGCAGCGGCGGTTGCGCTTTCAATATATGTCGGCTCCCAAAATCAGAAAGAAACGCTCCTGAATCTTACAAAACTTATTGATGAGGGGCATCGCTACGGGATGCCCGTGCTTGCTGTTACGGCAGTTGGAAAGAATATGGTGCGTGATGCAAGGTATCTTGCCTTGAGCTGCAGGATAGCTGCTGAACTCGGAGCGCATATTGTAAAGACATATTACTGCGAGGGTTTTGAAAAACTTGTAAAGACATGCCCTGTGCCGCTTGTTATGGCAGGAGGTAAAAAACTTCCCGAATATGACGCTCTTGAGCTTACTCATAATGCAATCATAAGGGGCGCGGCAGGCGTTGACATGGGAAGGAATATCTTCCAGTCAGAAGCTCCTGTTGCGATGATTCAGGCTGTAAGGGCGATTGTTCATGATAATGCAACTCCAAAGAAGGCTTATGAGCTTTACAAGAGTCTTAAAGCTCGCCTGAAGAGCAAGAAATCAAAAATTAAAGGCATTACTGCAAGCAGGAAAGAATTAAGCAGGCATTAGAGTAGAGGATTAAGCTATACTGACCTGCAATACACCTTCAAATGGATTTTGCAAAAAGCGTCCACTGCCGCTACAATATTTACACGTAATAATCATAACTATCTTTAAAAAGCATTTTGTCGCCTAACTTATTCACATCCGCAATTAATTGCGGATACATCACCAAAATTGGAGGGATAGGTGCATTGCGTATATCCCAACTCTATCTCAATCAGCCTCAATGCCTAAATTCTACTTAATGCCCTTATTCCTGTCAAACAAAACTCTTTCATCTCTGCATCGCCGACAAAAAGTCTTTCGGCGTCATCGTCTTTATGGACAGCAGATGTTTGAAGTGCATTGCGTCCCAGCTAACGAAAAGTGAATTTTCTTTTAAATGACTATTAACAAGATTTGCTATTAGCGCATCCCCGAAGCTTGCCTTTTTATAGATAATCTCCAAGATGTCTTTAACGGCTATCTCTGGAAGGGGAGAGTCAATACTGTTAGAAGGGATTATGTCAATTGTATATCTTAGAGGGAAATAGTGAAACAATTCTGTAATCTGCCGCTGATTGAGATTAAATGAGAGAATGCCGCATAATTCAAAAAGGTTTATAATGCTTGTAACCCCTCTACCTTTGACTGCAATAATATCGAGAAAACTGCGGTTTATCTTGAAGTTGACATCATCCTTATATCTCAGGTCAATTACAAAGATGTTTGTATCTATGAAGACAGTGATCTTTTTCGTGTCCATGCCATAGCCTCTTTTGCAGTCTTAAAATGAGGTTTTGTTTTTTTCAGGGTGAGTTCTATGTCATTCCACGCCTCTTCATACGACCGCAAGGAAGTTTTTTTGAGTGATTCGGCTGTTACAGAGGATATTAAGGCAAAGGGTTTCCCCCTTAATGTTACAACAACCCTTTCCCCTTTTGAGACTGCCCGCATGGCTTCCCCTGTTCTGTTTTTCAGATTCTTTGCTGTCATTGTTCTCATTAGCGTTCTCCTGAGTAGCAATTTAAAAAGTATTATAGCTATTTCATGCCAAATCTGCAATAGATTCTCTGCTATGGTATATTATTGTCTATGAAAGTTGCGATGTATTACAGGAACAATGATGTGAGGGTTGAGGAAATGCCTGTGCCGAAAATAGGGAAGGGCGAGATGCTGGTTAAGGTTATGGCGAGCGGGATATGCGGAAGCGATGTAATGGAATGGTACAGGATTAAAAAAGCTCCGCGTGTTCTCGGGCATGAAATAACGGGAGAGATTGTTGAGCTTGGAGCAG
>MNVK01000042.1 GCA_001871685.1 Nitrospirae bacterium CG1_02_44_142 | reverse complement strand
CTATTTACAAACCAATGCCCATATCAGCCAAAGCCCATCATGGACATATTCTTTCTGCTGGATTTGGAATCCTTCTTCTGAGCATTATCGGCATAGGCCTGTTTTTGGGAAATCGCATCCTTCCTCTGGGCTGGATAGGACAGTATAGTTTGATGGTTTTAATTATTTACTTTGTGGCGATGAGGCTGTTGTTTGTTTATGAGAGAAGGAGGATTGCGGAATTTGTAAAAGAGAGAGTTGAGGAACTGAGATACGAAAAGATTTCCACAAGGACTGCAGTTGTCAACTATGTAATCAATGCAATGGTTGTTATTATTGCTGCAATTTTTCTCCCGAAGATAGGCGAAGGAATTGCCGAAACAACAGGACTTGGGCAGACATTTGTCGGGAACATTTTTATAGCGCTTTCCACGTCGCTTCCGGAGGTCATTGTTTCCATTTCAGCGGTAAAAATGGGCGCTATAGACCTTGCAGTCGGGAATTTATTCGGAAGCAATATTTTCAATATATTCATACTTGCCATTGATGACATGTTTTTTGTGAAGGGGCCGATTCTTTCGTTTGTCAATGCAAGCCACATAATCTCCGCCTTATCGGCCATATTGATGACAGCCATTGCAATTATCGGTTTGACCTACCGCTCTGAGAAAAAGAAGTTGTTCCTTGCATGGGATTCTATCGGCATATTGTTTGTGTATGTGATTAACCTGATGCTGCTTTATGCACTCCGATAAACATTCCTCTAAATATAGAGACACAGGATTAGTTAGAACGACAGAAAAATATCTGCAGAAGCGAAAGCCAATCCTGTGTCTCAACAGGCTTAGCCTTATGCGCTTCTTGACGCATTGCGTCCGCATTGTTACTATTTAAAATGATTGAAAAAATCTCGTCTGTCCCTTTAAGTCCCGGCGTGTATATATTTAAAGATGCTAAGGAGGATGTCCTCTATGTAGGCAAGGCAAAAAATCTCAGAAATCGCCTGAGAAGTTATTTTCAGAAATCCGCCGTCCTGGACGCCAGAAAATCCTCAATGGTGAAAAATATAAGAGACTTCTCCTATGTTGTTACAGGCAATGAGCTTGAGGCGCTTGTGCTTGAGGCAAATATGATAAAGCAATACAAGCCGCGATTTAATGTAATCTTGCGGGACGATAAAAACTATCCGTATCTCAAACTCACAATTAATGAAGAATGGCCGCGGCTTGAGGTTGTCCGAAAGATTAAAAAAGACGGCTCACTCTATTTTGGGCCTTATGTCCCCGCCGGAAACATGTGGGAGGCAGTTGCATTCATAAGGAGAAATTTTCCCATAAGACCGTGCAAATACTCCTTTGATAAACCTATGAGTCCGTGCATTCAGCATCAGATGGGGAAATGCCCTGCGCCCTGCGCCGGGCTTATCAGCAAGGAAGCGTATATGCGTATTGTTGAGAATGTGAGGCTGTTTCTTCAGGGCGAGAACAAAGAGCTTCTTGATGAGCTTGAAAAAAGGATGGAGAGGTTCTCGGAGGAATTAAGATTTGAAGAGGCAGCAAAAGTCAGAAACAGCATAAACAATCTCAGGCATATATGGGAATCACAGAAGGTCGTTGCGCCTGAACTCGGGGATATTGACGTCATAGGTTTTTATGGAGAGGGCAAAGAGACTGCGGCGCTGATTTTTTTTATAAGGAACGGCATTATGATAGGGACAAAGGATTTTCATCTGAAGGAGACGGCAGGAATTCCAACAGGAGAACTCCTTCACAATTTCATAGAGCAGTTTTATGCAAAAGAAATAATTCCTCCTGATGAGCTTGTGCTCAGACAGCGTCCTGACGGGATGGAAACCCTGACAGCATGGCTTAAAGATAAAAAAGGCAAAAAGGTGAAGATAATCGCCCGCCCCAAAGGCAAAAAACTTGAACTCCTCAAAATGGCGGAGGATAATGCGGGGATAATATTTAAAAGCAGAGAAAAGACAGGCATTAAAGATATTCTAAAAACACTGAAAGAAAGGCTTGTCCTTAAAAATGTCCCCCGCAGCATCGGCGGCATTGACGTCTCAACAATATCAGGAAGCGAATCAGTAGGCGCATTTGTCTATTGGGATGAAGACGGGTTCAAAAAGGATATGTACAGGCATTTTAAAATTAAGACTGTGACGGGGATGGATGATTACTCAATGATTGAAGAGATAGCAGGAAGGGTTATAAAAAATCTCGGTGAAAAACTTCCGTCACTCGTAATAATTGACGGCGGCAGAGGACAGCTTGAATCTGCAAAAAAGGCATTTGACGAATCCGGCATTAAAAGCGCGGCAATAATCTCCATAGCAAAGAAACCGGACAGGGCATTTGCTTTGTCTCTTGATAAGCCGGTGGACCTTGAGGATAAAACTCCCTCATCACTGCTGTTTAAAAAAATAAGAGACGAGGCGCACAGGTTTGCAATAACTTTTCACAGAAAACTGAGGGATAAAAGATTGATGGAATCCCCGCTTAAAAAAATTCCGGGCATAGGAGAAAAAAGGAGGCTTGAACTTTTAAGGCATTTTGGTAGTATAGAAGGTGTAAGGAAAGCCGGTATTGACGACATCGCAGGGATAAAGGGGTTTAATAAAAAAATTGCGGAAAAGCTCCTTGCGGAGCTGGGGAGGAAACAATGAAAAGTTCAGAATTTACGGTCAGGGGTTTTGAGCTAAAGCTCTTTCTGATTTCTACTTTTATTTTTTTCACACTGCTTTTCCCTGCTGTATTAAAGGCTGCAAACGATGCAAGCTCAAAAGATGCCGAAATAGCGCAGAAAGAAGCAGAGCTTAATAAAGTTGAGGAAAACCTGAAAAGAACAAACATAAGGATTCAGAATCTTCACCTTAAGAGCGTGCAGGGTACTATCAGTTCGCCGGAAAGGTCTATGCTTCAGCAAAATGCAGTTAAAAAGAGGAAACTTGTAAAGGATAAAAATAGGCTTGAAGGGGAGTTGAAGGCGCTGCGCGAAGGGGAAGAGCCTTCAGCCGTAGAAAAAAAAGAGCCGGAAAAGATGCAGGGACCTCCCATAGGGAAACCACCGGGCACATATTAGAGACTTGCAAGGAGAAGTGATGAATATTTACATTTCAGGCTCAATGGCTTATGACAGGATTATGGATTTTCCGGGGAGATTTTCAGACCACATCCTGCCTGACAAGATACACATGTTGAATGTGTGTTTTACGGTTAACGGGATGCGTGAAAAGTTCGGCGGCACGGCAGGCAATGTTGCCTATTCGCTGAGCCTGCTCAATGAAAAACCGATTATCCTTGCGACAATAGGCAAGGATTATGCAAATTATTTTGATTGGCTTAAGAAAAGCGGCGTCTCAGTTGAAGGCATAAAAATAATAGATGAGGAATTCACAGCAGGCGCATATATCACAACTGACAGGGCAGACAACCAGATAACCGGGTTTAATCCCGGAGCGATGAAATATCCTTCGGGATATAACCTTAAGAGTTCAAATCAGGATAACTCAATTGCCCTGATAGCGCCCGGAAATCTTCAGGACATGGCTGAATATGCGAAGGGATGCAAGAATAAAGGCATTGATTATATATGCGACCCCGGACAGTCTTTGACTGCATGGGAAAAGGAACCGCTGATAGAGTGGATTGAAGGTTCAACAATGCTTATCTCCAATGATTATGAGCTTGAGCTGGTAATGAAGATGACAGGAATGGATAAAAAGAAGCTTTTACGCCTGACAAAAACTATCATTACAACACTCGGAGAGAAAGGCTCCTTAATGAGCACGGACGCCTCTGATATTAAAATCCCTCCGGCAAAGGCGGGTGATGTTGTGGACCCGACCGGCGCGGGCGATGCGTTCAGGGCAGGTTTACTAAAAGGGATTGCAATGGGGAAAGACCTTGAAACAGGAGCTAAGATGGGAGCTGTCGCAGCAGCCTATGCGATAGAGAAATACGGCACACAGGAGCATTGTTATACTTATGAAGAGTTTAACGAAAGGTATAGGAGTAATTTTGGAGAGGTGTAAAGTTGTGTTAAGTTCTTGATAATGCCGCAGAGATAGTTATAAAATTAAAAAAAATTTATGACAAATACACTTTTTACAATAGGCTATTCAAGTCGAACAATTGATGATTTTATTGCGCTTCTTAAGCAGTATAAGATAACTGCACTGTGTGATGTGCGGTCTATGCCGTATAGCAATCGCAATCCGCAATTCAATCGCGAGTTTCTCAAAAGCACACTGAAATCCCATAACATAGATTATGTCTTTCTCGGTGAAGAACTGGGCGCGAGACCCAGTGATCATTCGTGTTTTATAGATGGGAAGGCGGTCTATCAAAAAATAGCCTCCTCTATTTTGTTTAAGGCTGGATTAGAGCGCGTAGCGGTTGGCGTGCAAAAGGGGTATGTGCTTGCCCTGATGTGCGCGGAAAAAGATCCGTTGACATGTCATCGCTCTATATTGATATGCAGGAATTTACGAGACCGACCAATTAATATCCTGCATATTATTGATAATGATACAACCGAGACACAAGCTGAATTGGAAAAGAGCTTGATTGCTCGGTTAAAGCTTTATCCTGATTTGTTCAGAGCTTTAGATACTAATGCGCTAATAGAGCGAGCCTACGAAATTCAAGGGGACAGAATTGCTTATGTGGAAAAAGGCGGGACGGAACAGGATGAAAAATTGGCAGAAATGGTTGGTGAAGAACATGAGCGCTATTAAGATTTACACCATTGGATTCACTCAAACGTCTGCCGAACAATTTTTCAGCGCTTTGATTGAAGCTGGCGTCAAGAAAATTGTAGATGTGCGATTAAACAATAGTTCTCAGCTTGCCGGTTTTGCAAAAAAGGACGACTTGAGATACTTCTTAAAGACAATCGCTAATATTGATTATATCCATATGCCAGTATTAGCCCCAAATGAAGAAATGCTTAAGGAGTATAAAAAGAAAAAGGGAGATTGGCAAAACTACGAGAAAAGGTTCGTGGCGCTTATGGAAGAACGGCGGATTGAGAAAATACTCACTCCAGCAAAATTAGAACAGGCTTGTCTTCTATGCAGCGAGCATTCCCCTGAGCATTGCCATCGCCGGCTTGTGACGGAGTATTTGAAAAACAAATGGGGCAGCATAAAGATTGAACATCTGGTCTGATGAGGAGGCATGGCATGGATATTATTGTGACGGACTTAACGAGGTTCTCTATAAATGATAAAGTCTGTATAGCTGGTATAGATGTCAAATTAAAGCAATGCATCAGGCCATTGCCATATATTGAGAAGGCGACATGCAGGAAACTAAAAATTCTACCGGGCGCAATATTGGAAGGAAAGTTTTCAAAACCAAAGAGCATTGATAAGCCGCATACGGAGGATATGAACTATGACGGCCTTTCTTTCAAAGGACCTTGCACCTCGGAAGAATTTGAAAGTGTTTTGAAGGCGTCGATGTATCCTTCTATTAATAAAGGTTTTGACTGTAAAGTGCCAGCAGGAATGAAGCTTATTCCCCCTGACGATCCTCCATCCAGATCTATTATCACGCTAAAATTAAACCCCAGCCAGATACAAATAGTGCAAAGCTCGTATAATCCTAAAAGCCTAAGACTTAATATTAAAGATAATGACGGTAGAAAATATGAGTATCTGTCGATTACTGATATTGGTTTTTATAATTTAGCAGTTTCAAAGCAGAAAGACCCGAATTATACTGATGAACTGAATAGGTATATCCTTAGCCAAAAGGAAGTTTATCTCAGAATAGGTTTGGGGAGGCGTTATAAGAATCCTAATGATGGGCGTGATGGTTTCTGGATTCAAATAAATGGCATATACACATTTCCTGAATTCATGACTGAGGTCAGAACATATTAAAGATAAAATTAAAGCAATTGGAACCATGTATAGGGTTAGGCCCCAAAATTTGTATTAAGAATGACGTGTGGCTTTGCGTCATGCGGCGGAGAACAACATTAATCGGATGATTGATGGGATATGAAGGATTAAACCACACGTGATTAACGAAAAGGCATTAAAAGCCTGCCTCAAGAAAAAATTCAGGGGCGTTACACGGATAAATAGCAGAAATCATGGTTGGATATTGGTAAGATATAAACAAGGGTGAGTGCAAGCAGAAGGAGGTAATGATGCAGGAAAAAGACCTAATGGTAATAGAAAGATTTAAGCTCCTTGTTTCAAATAAAGTGAAAGTTCTTGAACTGAGGGTCTTTGGCTCCCGAGCAAGGGGAGACGCAAGACCCGAATCAGACCTTGATGTGCTTGTCGTGGTAGATCATCTCGACCACTCAATAGAAAAATATATAAGCGACTGCGCATGGGAGGCCGGATTCCATGAAGATGTGCTACTCATGCCTGTTGCTGTCAGCATGGATGCTGTTAAACACAGTCCGCTCAGTGAATCTGTCTTTATAAAAAATGTTTACCGTGAAGGTGTTGCTGTATGAAAGAAGAAATTTTTGAGTTAATAAAATACAGGCTTAAAGAGGCTGAGGATTCCATAAAAGAAGCAGAAGTTCTTATCAGGGAAGGCATGAGCCTGCGCGCAGTGATGAACCGCCTTTATTACGCAATGTTCTATGGTGTTTTGGCTCTCTTACAGGAAAAAGAGATGGGGACATCAAAACATGCAGGAGCAATTTCCCTGTTTGATAAGGAATTTATTAAAAAAGGTGCTTTTGACAATGAATTATCAAAAACCTTGCATCGCGCTTTTGAACTCAGGCAAAAAGGCGATTATATGGAACAGGCTGAAGTTACAAAGAGCGATGTGGATGAGATGCTTCCCAAGACAAAAAATTTTATTAACAGAATAAAGGCATATCTTCTCAAATAAATCACTATGTCGCTCGCTATTATGATAAACCAGTGATGATCAATCGTTTTAAATAAAGCATGATTAACGAAAAGGCATTAAAGGCTTATCTCAAGAAAAAATTCAGGAATGTCTCGCATATAAATATCAAAAAGCTCGGACATGGCGTTCACGGCTCGGGTTTTCTTGTAGAAGTCAAAAAGAAAAAAGGAACTCAATCCTATGTGGTTAAAACCCTCGCACCCGAAGGTTTCGGGCATGAATATCCCTCTGACAGGGCAGGAATATTCCTCCTGGACCTTGATGAATTCAATAACCTCCCCAGGCATGTGAAGGCTCTTGATGTGCTTGCTGAATTAAAAGACGGTTCAATCAAATCAATCGGAGGCGGCAAAGAATATTACCTTTTGATGGAAAAGGCAGAGGGCAGGCATTATTTTAATGACCTGGTCTCATTTGCCGACAAAGAAAGGCTGGATGATATTGCTATAAAAAAAATTAAGGCAATGGCGTCTTATCTCGCAAAGATTCATTCAATAAAAAAAGATTCAAAGACGCTCTACTGGAGAAAGTTGCGGGATACAGTGGGACACGGCGAATGCCTGATGGGTGTTTTTGATACATATCCCGAGGGGGTTGTTTCTTCCGCAGAGATGACGGATATAATCAAAAAATCAGTTGACTGGATTTATAAACTGAAACCAAAATACAAAAGACTTTCACGGATACACGGAGATTTCCACCCGGGAAATATATGGTTCAAGGAATCGGTCAATCGGTCAATCGGTCAATCGGTGAATAGGAAAAACAAAAAAGCCTCATCTTCAATTCACCAATTCACCAATTCACCAATTCACCCTGAGTTCATTCTGCTTGACCGCAGCCGCGGGCCGTGGGGCGAACCTGCGGATGATGTTACTGCCCTTGCAATAAACTATATTTTCTTCTCAATCAAAAACTTTGAAGCAGTCAAAGGGCCGTATCTTGAAGCATTAAAAATATTCTTTGATGAGTATGTGAGATTATCGGGGGACGATGAGATTTATGAAGCGCTTGCGCCGTTTTTTGCGTTCAGGGGCGCTGTTGTCGCGAATCCCGTGTTCTATCCCGAAGTAACGGCAAGGCAGCGCAAGATGATATTCAAATTTATCCACAGCGCATTAGACTCCATGAAATTTAATCTCCAAAAGATTATATAGTTTTCAGGATTCCTGCCCTTGTCAAGGTTTTTACTGCTGTGTTATCCTTAATAGTTCAAAAGGCTATAAATTTTCGGAGGAAAGATGAAGGTTCTGGTAAGCGACAAGATTGCAGACAAAGGAGTTGAGATACTTAAAAAAGCAGGTCTTGATGTTGATGTAAAAACAGGCATGAAGCCTGATGAGCTTAAGGCCTGCATCGGTGAATATCACGGCCTTGTCATAAGGAGCGCTACAAAGGCCACGGCGGAGATTATTGAGGCTGCAAAAAACCTTAAGGTAATAGGCAGGGCAGGTTCGGGCCTTGATAATGTGGACAAGGCAGCGGCGTCAAAGAAGGGCATTGTTGTAATGAATACGCCCGGAGGCAATACGATTACAACGGCAGAGCATTCAATCGCCATGCTGTTTTCACTTGCGAGAATGGTTCCTCAGGCGACTGCTTCTATGAAGGCAGGGAAATGGGAAAAGAAAAAATTTATGGGGGTTGAACTCTTTAATAAGACCCTCGGAATTATAGGCCTTGGCAATATCGGCAATCAGGTTGCTAAAAAGGCGCAGGGGCTGGAGATGGTTGTGATAGCCTATGACCCGTTTCTCAGCGAGGACAGGGCAAAGGCGCTTGGGATAGAAAAGGTTTCCCTGGATGAGCTTTTCAGCAGAGCGGATTTCATTACGATACATACGCCTCTGACCCTTGAGACAAAAAACCTCATAAATTCAGAGGCCATCGGAAAAATGAAAAATGGAGTCAGAATTATCAACTGCGCCAGGGGAGGGATAATAAACGAGAAGGATCTGTATGAGGCCTTGAAAAGCGGCAAGGTTGCAGGCGCTGCGCTTGATGTCTTTGAGAAAGAGCCTCCGGAGGATTTCTCGCTTATAGGGCTTGATAATGTTATATGTACGCCTCATCTCGGCGCAGCCACGGAAGAGGCTCAGGAAAATGTCGCAATCGCAGTTGCAGAGCAGATTGCAGACTACCTGGTGCGCGGCACGATAAGAAACGCTGTAAATTTTCCCTCAATCCCTGCGGACCAGGTGGCAAAGCTTCAGCCATATTTGAATCTTGCAGAGAAACTCGGGAGTTTTGCCGCACAGGTATTTGAAGGCGGCATTACCGGAGTTACGATAGAATATACGGGAGATGTTTCGGAGCTTAATACCGCCCCTATAACAATAGCGGCATTGAAAGGACTGCTCACGCCGATACTTGAAGAGACAGTGAATTTTGTTAATGCCCCTTTTATTGCAAAGGAACGCGGCATAGAGATAAAGGAGACTAAGAGCGCCGGGGCAGGCAACTATCAGAGTATGCTTGCCTTAAGAATAAAGGCAAAAGATAAGGAGAGATATTTTGCGGGCACATTATTCAGCAAAAAGGACCCGAGGATTGTGCAGATAGACGACTTTGCAGTGGAGATAGTCCCTGAAGGGATAATGCTGTTTATATATAATGTGGACAAGCCGGGGGTAATCGGGAATCTGGGTTCGTTCTTTGGCAAAAACAATATCAATATAGCCCGTATGCATTTTGGAAGGGAGAGAGCGGGCGGCACGGCAATATCTGTTATGAGTGTTGATTCTCCTGTAACATCCCGCAGCCTGGATGAAATAAAAAAGATGCCGAATATACTTTCAGTGAAGGTGCTGAATCTATAAAATTTAATATGAAGAGGGTAAAATGTCTGTTGTAGTGATAGTTGGCGCCCAGTGGGGCGATGAAGGCAAAGGAAAGATTGTTGATGTGCTGACGGAGAAAGCCGATGCGGTGGCCCGGTATCAGGGAGGCCACAATGCAGGGCACACCGTTGTAATAAATAATGAAAAATTTATTCTTCATATCATTCCTTCCGGAATTCTTCATGGAGGGAAGTCCTGTATAATCGGCAACGGAGTGGTTGTTGAGCCTAAATCCCTGATTGAAGAAATAGACGGGCTGACAAAACGAGGCATTAAAATAGGAGCGGATCTTTTTTTAAGCAGAAGCGCCCATCTGATAATGCCGTATCATGCTGCAATTGAAAGAGAACAGGAAAGGCTTAAGGGTTCAAAAAAAATCGGGACCACAGGCAAAGGCATAGGGCCTGCTTATGTTGACAAGATAGCCAGGACAGGGATAAGGGCAGGGGAGCTTCTTTATCCTGAGTTTTTCAAAGAAAAACTTAAAAACAATCTTGCAGGCGTTAATCAGCTCCTAAAGGTTCTTTATAATGCCCCTTCGTTTGATGTTGATGCTATATACAGCGAATACATGAGATACGCAGAGAGGCTTTCAGGCTATATTGCCGACACGGATATAATCGTCAACAGGATGATTGATGAAGATAAAAACCTGCTGTTTGAAGGCGCGCAGGGCACACTCCTTGATGTGGACCACGGCACATATCCGTATGTTACATCCTCAAACTCTGCCGCGGGAGGAGCGTGCACAGGGCTTGGCGTCAGCCCCACCAGGATTTCCAGCGTTGTAGGTGTTGTTAAGGCTTACACTACAAGGGTTGGCGAAGGGCCGTTCCCCACTGAAATAAACGATTCCCTCGGCGAAAAGATAAGGGAAAGGGGCGGCGAGTACGGAGCCACGACAGGAAGGCCCAGGAGATGCGGCTGGCTGGATATGGTGGCGCTGAGGTATGCAGTAAGAATAAACGGGTTCAGAGGGATTGCGCTGACAAAGCTTGATATACTTGACGGTCTTGAGAAGATAAAGATATGCTCTGCTTACAGGTGTGAAGGCAGGCTCTACAAAGATTTTCCGAAGGAACTGAACATATTGGAAAAATGCGAACCTGTTTATGAAGAGATGGGCGGCTGGAAGGAAAATACAAGCGGCATAAAGAGTTTTGAGAAACTTCCATCGGCAGCGCAGGCGTATATTAACGAGATAGAGCATGAGCTTAATGTTAAAGTTCATATTATCTCCTCAGGCCAGAAAAGGGATGAGCTCATTATTCTTAAAGAATCTTTCTGATGTCAAAAATTCAGACTAAACCTGCAGCGGCGCGAAATGCAGAATATCATCAAGCGTAACGGACGCCGCTTAACCGCAGCAATTTTAAACTCAATCTATCCTTCAATATGCCCTTCGTGCAATAACCGCTCTGACAGTTTTCAGCATTCGCCGCTCTGCACAAATTGCTGGCGCGGGATTAAGCGTTATTCAGGGCCTTCATGCAGGATATGCGCTGCCCCTTTAGCGTCGGTATATGCCTCCATCTGCCAGAGATGCCTTACACATCCGCCTTCATTTTCCGTGGTATTAAATTATGGTATTTACTCCGATGCGCTGGCAGAGGCGATTAATCTGATGAAATTCTCAGGGCTGAGAAGATTTGCTAATCCTCTGGGGAAAATGCTTTTGAATCTTGAAATGCCGGAATGCGACGGCATAATCCCTGTCCCTCTCAGCAAAAAGGCTCTCAGAGAAAGAGGATTTAATCAAGCGCTCCTCATGGCGAAGGTAATCTCAAGGAATTTAAAGATTCCTCTGTATATGGATATGCTTTTAAAAATAAGGGACACTTCTCCTCAGGTAGGACTGAGCGCAAAGGAAAGGACGAAAAATATCAGAGGGGCATTCAAAGCCAGCGGGAAAATAAACAATCTGAGACTGCTTCTTCTTGATGACGTAATGACAACAGGCGCCACAGTAATGGAATGTTCAAGGGCGTTAATGAGGGCCGGCGCCAAAGAGGTTATTGTTGTTACCCTTGCGCGGGCAGCCATGATATAGTATCATATTGTCTCAGTTATGATTGATTTGCATACACATAGTTTATTCAGTGACGGAGAGCTGCTGCCAGCCGAATTGATACGAAGGGCGATGGTAATGGGCTACAAGGCTATTGCCATTACAGACCATGTAGACCAGTCAAACATTGATATTGTGATACCAATGATTGTAAAGGCGCTCAAGGCTTTAAAGGATTTTGTTTCAGTCACTCTAATCCCCGGCGCTGAAATTACACATGTTCCGCCTGCGTTGATTTCTTCCATGGTTAAAGAGGCCAGGCAGCTTGGGGCGGGGATAGTTGTTGTTCACGGCGAGACGATAGTTGAGCCTGTGGCAGAAGGGACAAACAGGGCTGCAATAGAGGCGGGCGCTGATATAGTTTCACATCCGGGCCTTATCTCAACGGAAGACCTGCTTCTTGCAAAGGAAATGGGAGTTGCGCTTGAGATTACATCAAGGAAAGGGCATTCGCTTTCCAACGGGCATGTTGCAAAAGAGGCGATAAAATTAGGCGTTCACCTTGTAATAAATACAGACGCCCACAGCCCCGCTGATTTAATAACCGATGAAACTGCAAAGAAGATACTGCTTTCTGCGGGGATAGATGAAAACCGTATAGAATCTGTTTTTGCGAATTCTAAATTTCTTGTAGAAAAGGCGTTCAGGAGGGATTAATGCCAAAGCCGATAAAGAAAAAAATTGTAAAAAAGACAACATCAGGGACAGAGGGAATCGGGACTCTTTCAAGACTGAAAAAATCATCAGAAGAGAGAAAACGCTTTTTAATAACCACAGGCGCTGCCGTTGTTTTATCGGTTATCGTAATCGGAGGCTTTTTCCTTTACAGCAATACCCAGAAAAACAAGGCTCAAAAGCTTAAATATGAGGCGTACAAGATATATTATGGACTTTATCAGAAACAGCCTGTTGCAAGCGAGGAGCGTTATAAAAAGGCGGCGGAGATATTCAAAAAGGCATACGGCGTAAGAAAGTCGCCTGTCCCTCTGTATTATATTGCGAACTGCTATTATGAATTGGGGAGATACGAAGAAGCATTAAATGCGCTGAAGGAATTGAACCGGGAGTTTCCTGATGATGAGAAGTTTGTCCCGCTGTCATATTATAAAATGGCGATGATCAGCCTGAAAAAAGGCAGCGCCGAGGAAGCCCTTAAATCTTTTGCCGTGCTCTACAATTATAAGACAGGCGCATACAAAGACCTTTCTCTTATAGAATCAGGCAAGATACTGGAGACGCAGGGGAAGGCGGAAGAGGCGAAGAAGAAATATGAAGAGCTTATAAAAGACCTCCCTCAATCTCCATTCGCCGAAGAGGCAAAGGCGAGGATTGAAAGGAAGAAAGGTTAAAGGCTTATTTACGCCGGAAGTTTACAACTAATCGTTAGCGATATTCCTTTTCTTGTTCATGGCCGTAACCAGCACTTTTTTATTATTTAGTTTCTTGGTTTTTATGTGTTTGATACTTTTTGTATTTTTATGGTATTTCTTTGTATTTTTATGGTATTTCTTTGTTTTTTTATGGTATTTCTTTTTGTTGTCATACCTGTCTTCCCTGTCAGGCTGGAATTTTTCTTTTGGAGGAAGGGTTATCTCTGTCCCTGGCTGGAGGGGTTTTACTCTCTCCATTGAATTTAGCGCAAGGACTGCTTTTACAGACAGGCCTGATTTCCTGGCAATCTTCTCAATGGTGTCACCCTTTTTGACCGTGTATGCGGTAACACTGAATCTTTCATCTTCAGGAATCCCGGCAAGATTTTTCTCGAAAATTTCCTTTGTCCCCGACGGAATCCTGAGAATGTAAACAGGTATGCCGGGAGGCGTGCACCATCTTCTGAGTTCAGGGTTCAGCTCTTTTATTAGCTCTACTGTAGTATCAGCGCACTTTGCCGCAACCTCAAGGTCAAGCGGCCCGCTTATCATGACCTCGTCATAATTCAGCGGCTGATGATATTTAATGTTTATGAATCCGAATTCTTCAGGATTTGATGCGATTGCGCTTGCCGCTATGAATTTAGGCACATAGTTTTTTGTTTCGTTTCTTATGTAGCTGGTGTCCAGCAGCGGCCAGTAGTCATCGCTCTTTGAACGTTTTAATGCCTTCAGTATCTTGCCTTCGCCTGCATTGTATGCAGCCATGGCGAGGTTCCATGAACCGAACATCTCATAAAGGTCGCTGAGATAATTGGCTGCCGCCTCTGTTGATTTTACAGGGTCTCTTCTTTCATCTCTCCACCAGTCTATTGCAAGTCCGTATCTCTTTGCAGTTGATGTTATGAATTGCCACGGGCCGGCGGCTCTTGCAACTGAATATGCATGGGGATTAAAACCGCTTTCTATCAGGGAAAGGAACACTATATCCTCGGGAACGTTTTTGTTTTTAAGTATCTCTTTCATCAGTTCCATATATTTTCCGGAACGGCTCAGCCACATAGAAAATCTTTCCCTTATCCGCTCAGTAAAAAGGGCTGTGTTTTTCTCTACTGCCTTTACTGCCGCGGGGTTTGATTTGTAAGGCGCGATTTCCGATTCTGACATAGCGGGCTTTGCATCCGGCTCTGATTTTATGACAGGTTCTGTTTTTTCAACTTGTTTTTCTAAAATTACAGGCGGTGGCTGGCTGTCTGCTGATTTCCCCTCATAGGTATCAGAGGCATAAAGCGGCGCAAACAAAAACAACATAAAGCATAAAATAGCAAGCAAACGTAATTTACCCATAACTGGTTAATTTTTACCTAAACTGATGTTTTTGTCAAGTAAAACTTTTTATTCGTCTATATTCTTCTCCAAAATATGACGGTAGAACTGGTATAATATAAAAACCTCCGAATTATGGGCAAAATAATAGCAATAGCAAATCAGAAAGGCGGCGTCGGCAAGACCACAACTGCCGTAAATCTTGCTGCCTCTCTCGCCCTTGCAGAAAAAGACATTCTCATAATAGACACTGACCCTCAGGGAAATTCTACCAGCGGGCTTGGCATATCAAGAGATAATGCGGATAAAACTCTTTATGATGTTTATTCGGAAAAGTGCCGTATAGGAGAAGCGATAAGGGAAACGGCAGTAGGGCATCTCGGCATTGTCCCTTCAACCGTAGACCTGCTTGGCGTTGAAGTGGAACTTGTCGTACGTGAAGGCCGGGAGCATATTCTTTCTCATGCGATAGCCGCCATACGCGATAAATACCGATACATCTTTATTGACTGTCCGCCGTCTCTCGGGCTTTTGACGCTGAATGCGCTTGTGGCTGCTGATTCTGTTATGGTACCTGTGCAGTGTGAATACTATGCGCTTGAGGGACTCGGCCTTCTGTCAAACACCATCAGACTGGTGAGAAATTCTTTCAATGCCCGCCTTGATATTGAAGGCATACTCCTTACCATGTTTGACTCAAGAAATTCGCTTGCGCATGAGGTTGCAGAAGAGGTTAGAAAACATTTCGGCAGCAAGGTATATAATACTGTAATTCCAAGGAATGTAGCGCTTGGAGAAGCTCCGAGCTACGGAAAACCGGCCATACTTTATGATGCGAGGTCCAAGGGCGCACAGAGTTATTTATCACTGGCAAAGGAGATACTAAATGAAAACGGCATTAGGCAGGGGACTTGACGCCTTAATCCCCGAGAAGGGCGAAGAAATGCTTCATTTGGAAGTCGCCCTCATATCAGCGGGAGGGGAACAGCCGAGAAGGGTTTTCAAGGACGACTCCCTGAAAGAACTTGCCGCATCAATAAAGGAAAAGGGCGTGCTTCAGCCGATTATAGTCGCAAGAACCGGCGACGGTTCGTTCAGGCTCATTGCAGGCGAACGGAGGTGGCGGGCTGCGCAGCTTGCAGGGCTTAAAAAAATTCCGGCAATCGTAAAAAATGCTGCGTCAAGGGATTCTCTGGAGATAGCGCTCATAGAGAACATACAGAGGGAAGACCTTAATTCTGTTGAAACTGCAGAGGCATTCCATAAACTGATGAGGGATTTTAACCTTACTCAGGAAGACCTCTCGGAGAGGGTCGGCAAGGAAAGGGCTACTGTTGCCAATTACCTCAGACTTCTGAAACTGCCGGAGGAGATAAAGTCATTAATCTCTGACGGCTCTCTGAGCATGGGACATGCAAGGGCCATCCTCTCTATTGAAGGGAGGGCCAATCAGACAGATGCGGCAAGAAAGATTATAAAGAAGGGATTAAGCGTAAGGGAGGCGGAAACGCTGGCGAAAAGCACCGCTTTTTCAGGGACAAAAAAATCAAAAAGCCGCAAAGGTCATAATGACCCGCAGATAGCATCCCTTGAAGACAAACTTATAAAGAGCCTTGGCACAAAGGTCAGGATTCAGCACAAAGGCAAAAAGGGCGGGAGGATAGAGATAGAATACTATTCCCTTGACGAACTGGACCGCCTGCTTGATATCCTGATGAAATAAAAGAAGCGCTATCTCTTCTTTTTCTTTGAAACCGCCTTTTTCTTCTTTGCAACCTTCTTTTTGGCTGTCTTTTTCGTTGTCTTTACAGCCTTCTTCTTAATAGGAGAGGTTTCTTCTACCTCTACTCCGCAGCAATAAATTGGGCTTAGATGGGATTCCATATCTTCTGTTACAACCAGTTTTGTGCCGCAGCGGAAGCACTTATATTTTGTTATTACAGACATGATTCAATCCTCCTTTGTTTCTGTATTTGTAATCATTATATCACTTTCCGCAACTGTGTCAAATTTTTTTTACAGGTTGTATGCGCAGTCAGGGTCTATTCAGAAAGCTGTTTATAGTTGTCGCAGGCGTATTTATTCCCTTTATCGCATGCCTTTTTAAAATCAGCAGCGGCCTTTCTTGTATATGCAACACCGCGGAAGAAATAAGCCTCGCCGTAGCTCGGAATGAGAGCGATTGCCTTGTTATAGTCTTCAACCGCTTCATCGTAGCGCCCTTTTTTGGCATGGGCAAGGCCGCGGTTATAATAGGCAAGGGCAAAATTCGGGTTCAGGGAGATGGCCCTGGTTGCGTCCTCAATGGCATTGTTGTATTGCCCTCTGTTGAAGTAGGCAAGCCCCCGGCGGTGGTATATCTCGGCGTCCTTAGGCTGTAACTCAATGCCTTTGGTGTAATCCTTAATTGCCTCCTCATATTTTTCTTTTTTGAAATATGCCTGTCCGCGGTTATAGTAAGCCTCAGCGTATTTGGGGTCTATTGAGATGGCCTTTGTATAGTCTGTAATGGCCTTGTCAAAATCACCTTCGTTGTAAAAGCTGTTGCCCTTGTTGAAATAAAACCGGGCGTCAGCCCCCATCGCTGTATTGGAGTTCCATGCAATGATTAAGCAGATTCCTAAAAGAATAATCTTTATTTTCATGTTCGGCTCCTTTTCAGTCTTCTCAAATATTAATTAACCGCCATCCTTTTAGTCAATCCTTCCGCTCTTATTTTTTCCTGACCTGCTGCCGAGTTTGATAAAGTTTTTCCGTGAATCCGCCTTCTTCAAGGAATTGTTTCTCAAGTTGCCGCAGCTGCTGGTCAAGCAGGTAATTTGCCTGATGAATCAGGCAGATAAGGGTGTTGGCAGCTACTTCAGGATTTTCTTCTTCAGTATAAGTCTTATTCATTCAACAATATTCTTCTCAAGCCCTTCTTTGGCTAAAAGCTCCCTGCAAAAATCATATTGCTCTTTAAGCACCTTAAACATTACCCCTTCTTTCACGCCTCCAAATAAAATACTGAAAACACTCTTGCTTGAGTATTCTACTATTTCAAAGGTGTACTCAATGCCTTTCCTGTCGAGAACCGATTCTATTTTTTTCGCCTCGCTCAGGTTTGAAGCGATGCACAGCGGCGCAAGCTCTTTCCCCTCAAATTCATCGGGCAGTTTACGAGGCATTAAAATTCCCGCCTGCCATTGCCGAGGATTATGGTAGGGTTAAATAATATCACAGATGTTTAGCCTGCAACTTTTTTAAGATAAAATTATGCACCGTCCGTCCGCAATCCTTACATAGAACAGTTATCCAAGGTTCATCCTCGGACGCATAAAAACCATATTCTTTTTCTTCACTAAAAAGGTCTTGCTCTATACTGCCGATTGCAGTAGCAAAAGCCGTTTTGCTTTTCTCCAACTCTTTAAAACATCCCGTGCACTCCATATAATTCACCTCTCTTGTTTTAATCGTAATAATGCTTATTGTTCTTTCTCTAATCTTTTATTTTTTTCAGTCTTTGCTTTCAATTTCTTTTGGATATTCGTTTGACATTCCACAGAAAGGGCAAAACTCTATCGTCGGCTCAGTTGCCTTTTCGGTGTCTTTAAGTATCAGAATTTAACTGATACCTTCACAATGGATACATTCGTATTCTTCCAAGCTAACCCTCTCTCATTTCGAGGCTATCGCCGAGGATTATGGTGGGGTTTGGTTTTTCACTATTCAATTAGAACCGTTCCCTTTTCTGTTTTTCCTAAAATTATTTCTGGTTAAACTTTGCAAAGTAAGAATCAATTTCTGGCCGTAATTCTATTCCTGCATTTTCAAAGCAGTCAAGCAGGTCTTTGTAAGTTCCTTCACCAGCAAGAAAGTCCCAGAAGTCTTCAGCAACTTTTACTTCCTTTTTTAAGTCCAACATTCCTTTCATTGTCCAGCGTTTATATGGCTCTGGCTCGTATGGATTGTAAGGAATTGAAATAAGCGTGTTGACTTTTGCCTGTGGGTGTTGGTAGAAAAAAACTGCTAACCACTCTAACATATTTCGTTTGTAAGAAATAAAATCACCTTTGTTGGGTTTAACAGTTTTCAGGTCAAACAGAAAAACTTCATCTTCTTTGGAGACAAGAAATAAATCTACTTTTACAGATTTGAGTTTATTCAATTCACCTGATTGAGCAACCTTTCTAATTCTTTCTGTTTCTTCTGATTTATTTACATCTCCACCAACCGAAAGGTCGTTCATTATTCTTTGAATTTCATTCTGTGCATCCTGCGTAATAACGTTACCAAGTTTAAATTGAGTGTAAACTTCTTTGAATATTTCCTTTGCGAGTTCTTTTGCAACAGGTTCGT
>MNVK01000129.1:251-18514 GCA_001871685.1 Nitrospirae bacterium CG1_02_44_142 | reverse complement strand
ATTCTCTGAAAAAACTCTATGAGTCACTTAACAAACTTCAGGCAAAGGAAATAATTGTTGCGCTGGATTCGTGCTTTTCAGGAGCAGGGGGGAAATCTGTCATTGCAAAGGGCGCAAGGCCATTGGTAATGAACCTTGAACAAGATATAAAGCTTTCAAAAAATATGATAGTCATGTCCGCCTCATCAGGAGACCAGATAAGTTCAACATACGAGGAAAAAGGGCATGGACTGTTTACTTACTTTATGTTGAAGGGAATCAAAGATGGCATAATAGAGATAGGAGAACTGTTTGATTATTTAAAACCTCATGTTGGACGCACAGCCAGAAAGGTGTATAACAATGAACAGACTCCGCAGTTGATAGCGCCTGGAAAAAAGAAGGTGTTTTTGAGGAATTAAATGAGAAGATTTATAATGACATTCACCCCCCTTTCGTCCCCCCTTACTAAGGGGGGATTTAGAGGGGTTATTTTTGCCAAGGGGAGAATTAAAGAGGGGTGCTTTATTGCAGTAACAATTCTTTTTTTGTTTGCAACCTTAACCTTTGCCTCTGAAAAGCCTGTCTGGGTTGAATCGGAAGGCATTGCAATTATGGGAGAGATAGAAACCCAGAAGGAGGTTAAAGAACGGGCGAAGATAGATGCTCAAAATAAGGCGATAGAAAAGGCGGTAGGAGTATTTCTGAGGTCTCATACCCTTGTCTCTAACAGCCAGCTTGCCGAGGATTTGATATACGCCTCTGTGAGAGGAAAGATTAGAAAGACAGAGATTATAAAAGAAGGATGGGATGAAAAGGACAGGAATCTTTACAAAGTTAAACTCAAAGCCCTTGTTGAGCCTGTTTATCCTGAAAAAGGCGAAGGCATATCTATAAAACTCTCGCTTTCAAAGACAGTTTTAAAAGAGGGAGATGAAGTAAGGATTTTTTTTCAAACAAACAGGGACTCTTACGTGTATATTTTTTCGGTAGCAGCAGACGGCTCTGTGACACTTCTGCTTCCAAATTCAGTGAATCAGGAAAATTTCATTAAAGCCGCTGTTGCCTATACTTTTCCTACACCCGGAAGCCGTATACGATTGACGGCAATGTTCCTTCCAGACTTTAAAGGAAAAATTGCCGAGGAGAGGATTAAAGTAATAGTTACGAATAAAAAAGAGGAACTGATTCCTTTAGGATTTCAAGAGGGAGCGTTCAAGGTCTATGACGCAAAGTCCACAGGAATGATAAGCGACCTTGTCAAAAGACTTAACCAACTGGAGCCCGCTGATTGGACAGAGGCGACAGCGGTTTACAGGATTGAGAGGTAAGGGGTAATTTTCACTTCCCAAGGAAGCGTATTTTTTAGTATATAATGAATGGAGGCTATAATATATATGCGGAGAGATACAGAAAATTTTATCACTTCTGCAGAGTACGACCTTAATACTGCGGGACATATGCTTAAAACCAACAGGTACATATATGTAATCTTTATGTGCCATTTATCTATAGAAAAGATGTTGAAGGCTGTATCAGCAGAGGTCACAGGCAAGACGCCGCCTAAGACTCATAATCTACTTTACCTGACAAAACTTGCGGAGATTGATTTTCCCGAGAGACATTTTGAATTTATCTCAAAGATAAACAATGCCAGTGTAGTTACCAGATACCCGGAAGATTTCAACAAACTCATTGAGGCTTATCCGGAAGATATAGCCCAGGCATATTTAAAGCAGACGAAAGAGGTAATGGAATGGTTAAGACAGCACAAGAGATTAAAGGGATAGCAGAGCGATACGCAGCAGAGCTTGAGAAAATAGGCATAAGGCCCCTGAGGGTAATACTTTACGGCTCTTATGCTAAAGACCAAGCCAGAGAAGACAGCGATATTGACTTTATTGTTATATCAGAGGACCTTAAAGATATGAATGTCAGAGAAAGGCTTGAATTGCTTGGCATTGCAGCAGGCAGGGTTTTTGAACCAATAGAGGCTATTGGGTATACACCTGAAGAATTAGACGCAAATAAAAAAGAAACATTTCTTGAGGAGATAGCTGAATATGTGCAGATTTGATTTTCTAAAAATCCATAAGAAAGCTGTTTGCATCTTTCTTAATCTTTGCAATCACAGCGTTGACATTTACCTGCGATGCAGTAATGCATTGGAAGTGAGGAAGGTGGGTTATGAAAAGAATATTAGATAAATATGGGAAGTGTCCCCTGTTTTTCTGTTTTTACTGAGAATATGAAAGTTGTAACAGCAGAAGAGATGAGAGAGATTGACAGGGTGACCATAAAGGATTATGGCATCTCAGGGACTGTCCTTATGGAAAGGGCAGGGCTTGCTGTTGCGGAGAAGATAAGGGAATTGTATGAAAGAAGAAAAGTTATTGTCCTTTCAGGAGGAGGCAATAACGGCGGAGACGGCATTGTGGCTGCGCGAAATCTTCATGAATGGGGCTGGAATGTAAAAATCATTCTTCTTTTAAAGGAAAACAAGCTAAGCCCGGACTGTCTGTTGCAATATAAGATAGCTAAAAAAGCGGGAGTGGCAATTGAGTTCAGGGATTATATCACAGATAAAGATATTCACAGCGCTTTGGTTGTAGATGCAATTTTCGGGACCGGTTTAAGCAAAAATATCACAGGAAAGACGGCTGAGATTATATCGTTTATCAACAGCTCGGATGCTCCTGTAATCTCTGTTGACATCCCCTCAGGCATATCGTCTGATACCGGACAGATTATGGGCGAGGCAGTTAGGGCTGATTATACCGTAACCTTTGGACTTCCAAAAAGAGGCCATCTGCTTTATCCGGGCGCTGATTATACTGGAAGGCTTTTTATTGAAGATATCGGCTTCCCTGAGGAATTGCTTCACTCGGAAAAGCTTAAAGCAGAACTTCTGGAAAAAGGGGATGTGTCCCTTTTAATTCCAGAGAGGCAGCGATATTCACATAAGGGCGATTATGGCCATGTGTTTGTTATTGCTGGTTCAAGAGGCAAGACAGGCGCTGCATTCATGTGCGCAAAGGCATGCCTAAGGGCAGGCGCAGGGCTTGTGACAATAGGAGTTCCGGAATCACTGCTAAATGTTTTTCAGTCAAGGGTTACGGAAGAGATGGCGCTGCCTTTGCCTGACAGAGGGGACGGGACGCTTTCATCAAAGGCATTGGAAAAGATTCTGGAATTTCTTTCTGAAAAGGCTGATGTGCTTGCAATCGGTCCGGGAATTTCTGTTACCGATGACACTAAAAAACTTGTCAGAGAACTTTTACTGAATTCCACAACTCCGGCTGTTATCGATGCTGATGCTATAAATTCACTTGAAGGCAATAAACAGATTCTCAAAAAAGCGAGGTCGCCGATAATTCTTACGCCTCATGCGGGAGAGCTGGCGAGGCTGTTGAACGATACAAGATACAAGATGCAGGATGCAAGAACAAATCCCCCTTTACCCCCCTTTACTAAAGGGGGGCGAGGGGGGATTACTGAGATAATACGGTATATAGACAAAGACAGAATTAATACGGCAATTAAATTTTCAAAAGAAACCGGAACATATCTTGTCCTTAAAGGTGTGCCGACAGTTATTGCTGAACCGGAAGGCAGAGTGTTCATCAATCCGACAGGCAATTCAGGTATGGCGAGCGCAGGAGCCGGTGATGTTCTGACAGGAATGATAGCAGGGTTTTTAGGGCAGGGTTTAAACCCGCTTGAGGCGTCAATCATTGGAGTTTATATGCATGGGCTTGCCGGAGACATAGCTGCGAAAAGCAAGGGAGAGCATTCGCTGATTGCATCTGATATTATAGATTCAATTCCGGAGGCGTTTTCTTTTTTGAAAATATAGATGATAGTGCAGATATTTATTGAGGACAGAAGAGCAGCAGAGCAGAAGCGCAATAGAACTACAGAAAAAAGACTGCTGCACTACTGCTCTACTGAGCTGCTGCACTAATGAATGGAAACGCTTATATTTCCTCAGATATTCGGAAGACATGTAACGGCTTTTTTTACCGGCAAATCTCCGGGCGCAGACCCTGAAGGAATATCCGTAGCTGCATCCATTGACAAGCAAAAGATTTATCTGCCGATACAGAAACATACAGACAAAGTGCTTGTGCTAAATTCAGATTTGAGTCCAAAAGTTGCTGATGCCGTCATAACCAACAATAAAGGTATTCTGATTGGAGTTCAGGTTGCAGACTGTGTGCCTGTGCTTTTGCACGATGCAAAGAAAAATGTAATCGGAGTTGTTCATGCAGGATGGAGGGGCACGGCAGCTTCAATACTTAAGAAGACAATAGAAGCAATGCAAGAGAGGTTCAGTTCTTTCCCTATTGATATTAAGATAGCCATAGGCCCGAGCATAAGGTGGTGCTGTTACCACGTAGGGTATGATGTCCTTAAGTCTGTTGAAAAGGCAACAGGCATTGGCGAATATCACAATCCCCCTTTGCCCCCCTTTAGTAAAGGGGGGATGGGGGGATTTTATTGTCTTGACCTTGCATTGGCAAATAAGTATCAGGCGGTATCTGCGGGGATATCTGAAAAAAATATATGGATGTCCGACGAATGCACCTACTGTTATCCAGACAAGTTTTATTCATACAGGTATGCAAAGGGGCATACCGGAAGACAGGGCGGTTTTATAGGGCTTCTTTTTTAATAGGCGGGACAGGCGAGGTTGAATAAGAGATGAAGTTTTTAAGCAGAAAAACGGAAGAGACTCAGATGATAGGCTTCAGGCTCGGGAATCTGCTGAGGCCTCATAGTGTTGTCTGCCTCTATGGCGAGCTTGGCGCAGGCAAGACAACATTTGTTAAAGGCATTGCGCAGGCGCTGGGCATTTCAGACAGGGATGTTACAAGCGCAAGTTTTACGATAATTGCGGAATATGACAGCGAAATCCCGCTCTATCATATAGACCTTTACAGGATTGAAAAAAATGCTGATATTGATGAAACAGGGATATGGGATTATATTTACAGCGACGGCATTACCGTTATTGAATGGGCTGAACGGCTCGGAGAAGTACAGGATGATTTTATAAGGGTAAAATTTGCTATTATAGATAAAGAAGCAAGGGACATTACGATTGAGGGAATAGATGAAAAAGATTGGAATCGTATCTAAAGCGGGAAGACCTGAGCCTATAGAGATACTGAAAGGTTTTCTGCCGTGGCTGAACAATAAGGGGCTTGAGGTTTTTCTGGATACGGAAACAGCCTCTTTGCTTAAGATGAAGGGCTATTCACGCTCTGATATGCCTTCGCTTGTTGATATGATAATTGTTCTTGGCGGCGACGGGACCATGCTCAATGTTGCGCGGCTTGTCTGTGAAAAAGGAGTTCCCATACTCGGAGTCAATCTCGGAGGGCTTGGCTTCATCACAGAGGTTCAGAAAGAGGAAGTGTGCAATGCAATGGACAAGACGCTCTCAGGCGAATATGCAGTGGAAGAAAGGCTGATGCTTACCGCGCACATACACCGGCATGGTGAAAAGATTGCTGAATATACTGTGCTGAACGATGTGGTTATAAATAAAGGCGCCCTGGCCAGGATTATTGACCTTGAAACATATATTAACAAGACCTATGTAACCATATTTAAGGCGGACGGGCTTATCGTATCAACTCCGACAGGTTCAACAGCATACTCATTGTCGGCAGGCGGCCCTGTGCTTTATCCGACGCTTGACTGTATTATCCTTACGCCTATATGCCCGCATACATTGACAAACAGGCCCACTGTGCTTCCTGATGATGTGCTTATAGAAATAATACTTAAATCTGTCAGTGAGGATGTGTTTCTTACGCTTGACGGCCAGGTAGGATTTTCTTTAAGAAAGAATGATGTTGTGGAAATCAAGAGGTCGCCTTTTAAGACAAGGCTTATCATCCCGTTTGAGAGAGATTACTTCCAGATATTAAGAACAAAGCTTAAATGGGGAGAACGGTAAATCAGTATACAGTAGACAGTGAACAGTATATAGCAAGAAAATGCAAAAACAGAATATAGAAATTATAAAAGACATTAAAACTGTGCTTGAGTTTTATCAGGCGATGGGGATTGAGAGAATACCGCTAAACATAGCGCAGAAGTGCAGAAGCGCAGAAGTGCAGAAGCCACCCCCCCATCCCCCCCTTGGTAAGGGGGGGCGAAGGGGGGGTGATTATTCGAAAAAGGTTATTGCTTTAAAAGCATTGCGCGATGAGATAGGCGACTGTCAGCGGTGCAAACTTTCAAAGGGGAGAAAGAACATTGTCTTCGGAGAAGGCAGCGTAGATGCGGAAATAATGTTCATTGGCGAAGGGCCCGGCGAGGATGAAGACCTTCAGGGGCGGCCTTTTGTGGGCAGGGCAGGACAGCTGCTTACAAAACTGATAGAGAAGATGGGATTTAAGAGAGAGGATGTCTACATAGGCAATATCGTGAAATGCAGGCCTCCTTTCAACAGAGTTCCTGAAGAAGACGAAATTAGCGCATGTTCTCCGTTTATAAGAAAACAGGCAGGGATAATCTCTCCGAAGGTTATAGTTTCTCTTGGCCGCATATCTACGCAGACGCTTATCGGCACGAAGATTCCAATAGGAAAACTGAGGGGAAAATTCTATCAGTTTGAAAACATTCCGCTGATGCCGACATTCCACCCTTCGTATCTCTTGAGAAATCCAAAGGACAAATGGCTTGTATGGGAAGATGCGCAAAAGGTTCTTGAAAGGCTGAAGAAATAATATGCTAATACAAATGTCATTACGAGGAGTGAGATTCCTCGCCTGTCATTGCGAGGCTCTCAAGGAGAGCCGAAGCAATCTCAAGACAGGCTCGGAACAGGCTTCGCAATCCCTAAAGACAAGATTGCCACGCCCCGATTTTATCGGGACTCGCAATGACAATCAGTGTTTAATATGAAAAAATATGTTTTTGCAATAAGCGGCGCAAGCGGTTCCATAATTGGAATACGGGTTCTTAAGGAACTGATAAAACATTCCGAGGTGCATCTGCTCATTTCTTCACAGTCTTTCTCTATAATAAAGGACGAAACCGGAATTGATTGGACAATTAAAAAGAATTCAAAATTCATCCCGACCAAGTCGGGACAAAATTCAAAATTAATAGAAGATAAGATTAGAAAATATTTTAAAACAGACAGACTTTTCTTTCATAACGAAACTCAAATGGAAGCTCCTATATCAAGCGGTTCATTTAAAACAGACGGGATGCTTGTTGTACCCTGCTCCATGAAGACGCTTTCAGGCATTGCAAATAGTTATGCAAATAACCTTATAGAACGGGCTGCTGATGTGACAATAAAAGAAGGAAGAACGCTGCTTCTTTCGCCGAGGGAAATGCCTTTCAGCGCAATACATCTTGAGAACATGCTCAAACTTGCAAGAATCGGCGTGAAGATTGCGCCGCCTGTTCCCGGCTTTTATCATAAACCAAAAAAGATAGATGACATAATTGATTTTCTTGCCGGCAAGATTCTTGATTCAATTGGGATAGAGCATGAGATTTTTAAGAGATGGGGCTAAAAAAGAGTTTAGAGTTAAAAGTTAAGAGTTGGGAGTTGTATGAACTTTTAATTTTTAATTTTTAACTTTCAACTTTTAACTTGAAATCAATGACGATTAAAGAACATATTAAGCTGATTATTAAGGCTGAGCACTGGGACCCCTTTTATGCGCTGGGAATGCATGAAGTAAGAACCGACGACAAAAAGGCGATAGCAGTCCGGGCATTTATGCCTGAAGCTGATAAGGCATGGGTTGTTGACGCCGTCCAAAACAAATCCTATGAGATGGAAAAAATCAACAAGGCTGGATTTTTTGAAAAGAAATTTGAAAACAGAAATGATTTTTTTCAGTATAAACTCAAGATAAAAACATCCGATAACCGCATCTCTGAATTCCTTGACCCATATTCATTCATGTCTGTGCTTTCAGATTTTGACCTTCATCTGATAGGTGAGGGAAGTCATTACAAAAAATACGAAAAACTTGGCGCTCACGTCATAGAGGTTAACGGCGTTAAAGGCGTTCATTTTGCAGTATGGGCTCCGAATGCAAAACGGGTCAGCGTTGCAGGTGATTTTAACAACTGGGACGGAAGAAGGCATCAGATGCGCGTCCTCGGCTCATCAGGCGTGTGGGAGATATTTATTCCGGGGCTTAATGAATGGGAGGTTTACAAGTTTGAGATAAAATCAAAGTCCGGTGAAATCTTTTTGAAGGCAGACCCTTATGCATTTTATTTTGAGGTCAGGCCCAAAAGCGCATCAATCGTATATGACATAAACAGATACCGCTGGAATGACAGAGAATGGCTTAGAATCCGTTCAGAAAAGAACTGGTTTGAATCTCCTGCCTCTGTTTATGAGGTTCACCTTGGCTCCTGGATGCGTGTGCCTGAGGAAGAAAACCGTTTTCTCACTTACAGAGAGCTTGCTGATAAGCTGATTGGCTATGTAAAGGATATGGGATATACACATATTGAACTTATGCCTGTAACAGAGCATCCGCTGGACGCTTCGTGGGGTTATCAAGCGGTAGGGTATTTTGCTCCGACAAGCAGGCACGGCGCGCCTGAAGATTTTATGTATTTTATTGATAAATGCCATCAGAACAATATCGGTGTTATCCTTGACTGGGTTCCCGCGCATTTCCCGAAGGATGCTCATGGGCTTGGATATTTTGACGGCACAGCCCTCTATGAACATGCAGACCCAAGGAAAAGAGAGCACAAAGACTGGGGCACGCTGATATTCAACTACGGAAGAAATGAGGTAAGGAATTTTTTAATATCAAGCGCGCTCTTCTGGCTTGAGAAATATCACATAGACGGTTTGCGCGTTGATGCTGTGGCCTCAATGATTTACCTTGATTATTCAAAAAAAGAAGGCGAATGGGTTCCCAATGTTTTCGGAGGCAGGGAAAACCTGGAGGCGATAGATTTTCTGAAAAGGTTTAACGAAATTGTTCATCAGCGGCATCCGGGCATCCTCACGATTGCAGAGGAATCAACTGCGTGGACAGGCGTATCAAGCCCAACGTATCTCGGCGGGCTTGGTTTCAGTCTTAAATGGAATATGGGATGGATGCATGACATCCTGGAGTATTTTTCAAAAGACCCTGTTTACAGGAAGCATCACCACAACAATCTCACATTCGGCCTGCTTTATGCTTTTACTGAAAATTTTATGTTGGTCCTTTCCCATGATGAGGTGGTGCACGGGAAGAGTTCAATGCTCGGCAAGATGCCCGGAGATATGTGGCAGAAATTCGCAAACCTTAGACTGCTGTATGGTTTTATGTACGGACATCCCGGCAAAAAACTGCTTTTCATGGGAAGCGAATTCGGTCAGTGGGATGAATGGAACTTTGACCGCAGTCTTGACTGGCACCTTCTTCAATACGAACCCCATCAAAAACTTCAGCGTTATATAAGAGACCTGAATAGGCTTTACAGGGCAGAGCCGCCGCTATACGAGGTTGATTTCAGTTATTCGGGCTTTGAGTGGATTGATTTTCACGATACAGAGCAGAGCGTAATATCATTTATAAGACAGGGGAAAAGGGCTGGCGATTTTCTTGTGTTTGTATGCAATTTTACTCCTGTGCCGAGATATAATTACAGGATAGGCGTGTCTGATGCGGGTTTATATAAAGAGATTTTAAACAGCGATTCTGCTGAATACGGAGGAAGTAATACAGGAAATGCAGGCGGTGTTTCATCGGAAGATATTTCGTGGAATGGAAGGCCTCATTCCATAAGCATCACCTTGCCGCCGCTGGCAGTTGTGATTTTTAAACAGAAAAAGACTAAAAGAGCAGTTCAGGGGAAAATACGGATAACATGTAATGGGAAATAAGGAACCCATAGGAATTATCCTGCTTAATCTCGGAGGCCCGGATTCTGTTCAGGCTGTAAAGCCGTTTCTTTACAATTTATTTTCAGACAGAAAGATAATTCAACTCGGCCCTCCATTTCTGCAAAAACCGCTTGCACGGCTAATCTCAATGCTCAGGTCTAAAAAGACAGAGGGTTATTACCGCCTCATAGGAGGCAAGTCTCCGATACTTGATATTACCAATGCACAGGCAAAGGCGCTGGAAGAAGCGCTTAATCAGGCGTCAGGTGTCAGGTGTCAGGTGTCAGAAGAAACGGAGAAAAAGAACACCGATTCACCCATTCACCCATTCACCGATTCACCTGTTTTTAAAGTCTTTGTCGGAATGCGTTACTGGCATCCTTTAATTGAAGACGTGATACCTCAGATTTATAATGACGGGATTAGAAAACTTATTGGACTCAGCCTTTATCCCCAGTATTCTCTGGCAACATCAGGCTCAACTTTATCCAAATTCCGGGAGGCTGCATCAAAACATTCCATGGAAGTTTTCTGCACGCCTTCATGGTATGACCATCCGCTTTATATTGAGGCATTGGTGGATGTAATTAAAAAAGGGATGGAGTCGTTCATCTCCGATTCACCGATTCACCGATTCACCGATTCACCGGTTTACGTCCTCTTCAGCGCCCACAGCCTTCCTGAAAAGTTTATTGATGAGGGCGACCCTTATGTGCGCCATATTGAGAGAACGATTGAAGAGATTATAAAGCGAATACCGGTAAAATGGCATCTGAGTTACCAATCAAAAAGCGGGCCGGTAAAATGGCTTGGGCCTTCAACAAACGAAAAACTTAGGGAGCTTGCAGGCAGAAATATTAAAAATATTCTCATGGTCCCGATAAGTTTTGTATCCGACCATATTGAGACGCTTTATGAGATTGATATATTATATAGGCAGATGGCAAAAGACCTTGGCATTAATCTGAAAAGAACAGTATCGTTAAATACACACCCGCTTTTTATTGAAGCGCTGAAGGACCTAATAATAAAGAATGTGAAGGAGCTTGGTTGGACAGAATAGTCATTGTAGGCGGCGGCATTTCAGGGCTTTCGCTTGCATTTGCGCTTCTTGAAGCTGAACCATCCGCAGACATAGTAATATTTGAATCCGAAAAAAGAGCCGGCGGAAAGATATGGACAGAAAAAGTGAACGGTTTTCTCTGCGAAGGCGGAGTTAACGGCTTTCTTGACAACAGGCCTAAGACTTTAGAGCTTGCATCAAAACTTTCGCTTAATCCTCTGCGGAGCAGTGAGGCAGCCAGAAAGAGGTATATTTTTTCTGATGGAAAACTGCGCCTTCTGCCTGAATCTCCTCTATCGTTTCTTACCTCCGATCTCTTGAGCCTTTATGGACGCTTAAGGGTTGTGTACGAGTTTTTTGCGCCAAAGGGCAGGTTAGATGATGAAACCCTGGCTGATTTTGCAAGGAGAAGGCTTGGCAAAGAGGCATACGAAAAACTCATTGACCCGATGGCGTCAGGCATTTATGCCGGGAATCCTGAAGCGCTGAGCCTTAAAAGCTGTTTCCCAAAGATATTCAAACTTGAAGAAAAATACGGGAGCCTGATAAAAGGCATGATAAAACTGCAGAGAGAGGCTAAAAAATCCAAATCCCCCCATCCCCCCTTTACTAAAGGGGGGCAAGGGGGGATTAAGGTTGGCGCAGGCCCGGGCGGCGCGCTTACGTCTTTTTACGAAGGCATGGGAATGATGGTAGCTTCCTTGAAAAGTTCTCTAAAAGAAAGGCTCAGAGCCGGAAGCAAAGTGGTTTCCGTTGAAAGAAAGAATAAGGGCTATGCTGTCCATCTCTCTAACGGCATGGTTGTAGAAGCTGAGATTGTCGTTATTGCATCTCCTGCATATTCAGCGGCAGAGATTTTAAAAAATCTTGACAGGTCTCTCTCATCGGTTCTTTCTGAGATTCAATATCCTTCTGTCTCGGTCGTGTGTTTCGGATACAGGAAAGAGCGCATCGTTAATAAGCTGGATGGATTTGGTTTTCTAATCCCGCATAAAGAGCGCAGAAAAATTCTCGGCGTCTTATGGGATTCAAGCATTTTCCCGGGCAGGGCTCCTGATGGTTATGTGCTTTTAAGGAGCATGGTGGGAGGCGCAAGGGCGTCCGGGCTTGCTATGCAGGATGACGGCAGGCTGATGGACCTTATGGCGGAAGAATTAAGTCATATCATGGAAATAAAAACGCAGCCTGATTTTGTAAAAATTTACAAACACGAAAAGGCAATTCCGCAGTATAATATAGGTCATGACAGAAAACTGAAAACAATTGACGATATGTTAATAAAATACGAAAACCTGTATTTGACCGGGAATGCATACAGAGGCATAGGCGTTAATGACTGCATTGAAAATTCATATAAACTGGCAGGGACAATAATCAGAAAGGAGGAAATATAAATTGAAAGAACAGGAGATAGCAGAGATTCTTTTAAAGGAGAACGAGGAGTACAAAAAACTTGAAGAGGAACATAAAAGTCTTAAAGGGACGCTTGCAGAAATAGACAGGAAAGTTTATCTCACACCGGAAGAAGAGGTGGAGAGAAAAAGGGTTCAGAAATTGAAACTCACAAAGAAGGATAGAATGGCAGAACTTATAAGAGAATACAAGAAAAGCCATTCGGTGAATTAGAATATTAGCAATAAATTCTATATCTGTTGTCATTGCGAGGCAAAGCCGAAGCAATCTCAAACGGATTACATATCTAAATAATTAGATTGCCGCGCACTTCCAGTGCTCGCAATGACAGGAATAAGAAAGGAGTATTTTTTATGCGAAGCAGGATTATCAAGCAAGGATTAGAACGCGTTCCGCACAGGGCGCTTCTTTATGCGACAGGCATTCCAAAGAGTGAAATGAAAAAGCCGTTTATCGGCGTTGCAACAAGTTTCACCGATATTATTCCGGGACACATCGGCATGCGAGATATGGAGAGATTCATAGAAAAAGGAATTCATACAGGAGGAGGCTATCCGTTCTTTTTTGGAATTCCCGGCATCTGTGACGGCATTGCAATGGGACACAGCGGCATGCATTATTCTCTTCCATCAAGGGAACTGATTGCCGACATGGTGGAGAGTATTACTCAGGCGCATCAGCTTGACGGGCTTGTGCTCCTCACTAACTGCGACAAGATTACGCCCGGAATGCTCATGGCTGCCGCAAGGATTAATGTCCCCTCAATAGTCGTTACTGCAGGACCTATGATTTCAGGACATTTAAGAGGCAAGAGGTTATCTTTGGTTAATGACACCTTTGAAGCAATCGGGAAATACAAAAAAGGTTTGATAAAAGATGATGAACTTGAGGCTCTTGAAATGTGCGCTTGCCCCGGCGCAGGCTCATGTCAGGGTATGTACACTGCGAATACAATGGCATGCGTTACAGAGGCTCTGGGTATGAGTCTTCCAAGATGCGCTACTGCGCTTGCCGTATCTGCTGACAAGCGAAGGATTGCCTTTGCAAGCGGAGAGCGCATTGTTGAACTGGTAAAGAAGAATATCACGCCGAGAAAGATAATGACGCGGAAGGCGTTTGAAAATGCGATAATGATTGACCTGGCATTAGGCGGCTCAACAAATACAGTCCTTCATATCCCTGCAATAGCTAATGATGCAGGCGTTGCCCTGCCTTTAGAAACATTTGATAAATTAGGCAGGAAGACGCCTCATCTCGCAAACATGCTTCCTGGCGGCGAGCATTATCTTGAAGACCTTGAATGGGCAGGAGGAATCCCTGCTATGATGAAAAGGTTAAGAAGAAATTTGAATAATAATGTAACTGTCAGCGGCAAAAAGATTTTTGAGATTGCAGATTCTGCAGAGGTGACAGATGAAAATGTCATAAGGCCTCTAAATAAGGCATATCACAAAGAAGGCGGCATTGCAATTCTGAGAGGCAATCTTGCGCCTGACGGCGCAGTTGTAAAACAGTCTGCTGTGAGCAAGAACATGATGAAGTTTGAAGGCGGCGCAAAGGTGTTCAATTCAGAGGAAGAAGGCATGAAGGCAATTCTGAACGGGAAGATAAAGGCTGGCGATGTTGTTGTCATAAGGTATGAGGGTCCCAAAGGAGGGCCGGGGATGAGAGAGATGCTCTCTCCTACAGCAACAATTGCGGGCATGGGATTGAGCGAATCAGTGGCCCTGATAACAGACGGAAGGTTTTCAGGCGGGACCAGGGGCCCATGCATAGGGCACATATCGCCTGAGGCAATGGAAGGCGGAATCATAGCTATTATCAAAAACGGCGACAGGATAAGGATTGATATTCCAAACAGAAAGATAGATGTGGTCTTACCCGAGAAAGAAATAAAGAATAGGCTTAGCAAATGGAAACCGCCAAAGCCTAAGATAACAAAGGGCTATCTTTCAAGATACGCCAGGATGGTCACTTCAGCTGGAACAGGGGCAGTGATGAAATGAATGTTTTGAGTGCAGGCGATGTTTGCGGCTGGCGCAGACTTGCGACTGCAAGGCTCGTGACAAGTTGCAGATGTTCAATAGAACGCCTGTGTGCTTGTTAGCCGGCTGTTTGCAAAAATTTATTTTCTTCTTATTCTGATTTTCCAGGGTTCAAGAATAATAAGATTACCCATAAAGTCAATTTCAGCAAGGGTTTCAAATGCCTTGATTATCTGATTGTTTAATTCTGAAGTGGATACTTCATTAGGAAAATGAGCAATAACAATTCCAGAGTGACTACCAACAGGAAAATGCAAGAGATTTCCAAAACCCAAATCACCAGTTAAAATAACTGCTTTTTCTTTTTGGGCAAATTTAAATATCTCATTATCGTTTTTTCCCCTTAACCCCAAATCCCTCACATCTAAAGCTTCATAACCTTTAGTCCTTAAAATCTTTGCTGTTGACCTAGGCATATCCTCGTCAATTAAAAATTTGATCATTTTAAGCTATTGCTCTGACTTCTTCATCTGATAGGTGCTTTGCAGCATAATCTAACACAGCCAATATATCATCTCTAGTGAGGTCATATTCGGTCATAACTTGTTCGTAAGTCATTCCACCAGCAAGTTTGCCGAGAATCAAATCTACTGGAACACGTGTTCCTTTAATCACAGGTTTGCCAAACCGAACTTTTTCGTCTATTATAATTCTTGGAGCAATTTCCATAACACCACCTCCTGCTAAATTATACCAAATCGAAGTCTATAAAAGCTGTTTAATCTCAACCGCCAGCCGGATTTAAATAGATGATATATTTATCAGTATATGTTGTCAATGGATTTTTTTAAGAATTTATGGACATTTTCATAATCTTTTGTGGTAAAATTATTTAAATTTTAAAAGGAGCTGTGTGCGCTATGAAGATTTCAGGCTCAGAGATATTAATTGAATGTCTAAAAAAGGAAGGGGTTAAGCACATCTTCGGGTATCCCGGAGGCGTTGTACTGAACATCTTTGACGCCCTTTATGACAATAAGGATTTACGTCTGATACTCACAAGGCACGAACAGGGCGCTGTTCATGCGGCAGATGGTTATGCAAGGGCATCGGGAAAGGTGGGCGTTGCTCTTGTAACGTCAGGCCCCGGCGCAACAAATACAGTAACAGGCATTGCCACCGCCTCAATGGATTCCATACCGCTTGTTGTGTTTTCAGGACAGGTGCCGACAATGCTTATCGGCAATGATGCATTTCAGGAGGCTGATATAGTCGGCATAACAAGGCCCTGCACAAAATATAATTATCTTGTCAAGGATGTGAAGGACCTTGCGAGGATAGTGAGAGAGGCCTTTTATATAGCGTCTTCAGGCAGGCCGGGCCCTGTGCTTATAGACCTTCCGAAAGATGTAACTGTAGGAAAAGCTGATTTCCTCTGGCCTGAGCTTGACATAAGGAGCTACAAGCCCACTTACGAAGGCAATAAGTGGATGATTACTCAGGGCGCGCAGCTCATAGCAAAATCAAAGAAACCTGTGATAATTGCCGGAGGAGGGGTGATACTCTCAGGCGCTTCTAAGGAACTCAGAGAGTTCGCAGAGCATACTGATATCCCGGTGACCATGACATTAATGGGTCTTGGCGGATTCCCGGGTTCTCATAAACTTTCACTCGGCATGCTTGGAATGCACGGGACTTATTATGCCAACAAGGCAGTTCAGGATGCAGACCTTCTTATTGCAGTGGGAATGCGCTTTGATGACAGGGTGACAGGCAAGGTTGACTCCTTTGCGCCCAATGCAAAGATAATTCACATAGACATTGACCCGACGTCAATAAAAAAGAATGTGAGAGTTGATGTCCCTGTTGTAGGCGACGTAAAAAGAGTTCTTGCAGTTATGAATAAGGTATTAAAGGAAGAGGTAAAGGAACAGTGGGGCGAGGTAAGAAAGGCATGGCTCAAGCAGATAGGCGCATGGCGCGCAGAAAGGCCTCAGACTTATACTCACAGCGATGAGGTCATAAAACCGCAGTTTGTTGTTGAGAAGATATATGAGCTTACAAAGGGAGATGCGATTATAACAACAGAGGTCGGGCAGAACCAGATGTGGACCGCGCAGTTTTATAAATTTGATAAACCGAGAACACTTCTGACCTCAGGCGGGCTCGGCACCATGGGGTATGGTTTTCCAGCGGCTATCGGAGCGCAGTTTGCGCATCCTGAAAAACTTGTTATTGATATTGCGGGCGATGGAAGCATACAGATGAATATACAGGAGCTCGCCACTGCGGTTATAAATAAACTTCCTGTGAAGGTAGCCATACTCAGCAACAGATATCTCGGAATGGTAAGGCAGTGGCAGGAACTCTTTTTTAATGAAAGATATTCCCATACCAAGCTTGATGAGAACGCGCCTGATTTTGTAAAGATTGCAGAGGCCTACGGAGCTGTGGGATTAAGGGCTACAAAGCCGAGCGAGGTTGAGCCCGTGCTCAAAGAGGCCTTCAGGATAAAGAAGACCGTGTTTATGGATTTTGTTGTTGACTGGAAGGAAAAGGTTTATCCAATGGTTCCTGCAGGAGCAGCAATTGACCATATGCTTTTTGAACAGGCAGAAAAGAAAGCCGAGAAGAAATTAAAGGCAGTGAAGTAGCGTTATAGCGAAGAGCGTAATGCGTTATAGCGGAAAATCTGATAACGTGCAACGCTAAAAACGCTACAATGCAATAAACGCAAACGGGGGATGCTGATGAGACATACAATTTCAGTCTTGGTTGAAAATAAATTCGGTGTGCTTTCCAGGGTATCAGGGCTTTTCAGCGGAAGAGGCTACAATATTGAAAGCCTTTCGGTTGGAGAGACTATAGACCCTCAGGTTTCTGTTATGACAATCGTAACAACAGGGGATGACTCGGTTATTGAGCAGATTACGAAACAGCTCAATAAGCTTATTGACGTCATAAAAGTCACTGACATGACAGAGCTGGACCATGTTGAGCGCGAAATGGTGCTCTTAAAAGTATCTCCGAGGCAGCAGGACAAGGCAGAAGTGTTAAATCTGACCGAGATATTCAGGGGAAGGATTGTGGATTCAAGCCAGAAGACATATACGATAGAAATCACAGGCGATGAAAAGAAGATAGAGGCGTTTGTGGAGCTTATGCGTCCTATGGGCATAAAGGAATTTGTAAGGACAGGCAAGGTTGCTATAACGAGAGAAGGCATAAAAAAATAAAATTAAAGGAGGTGAATTAGCATGAGAATACCTTTAATGAAGCATTTGTCCTGGTATTTGATAATTGCAATGTTCATTATCGGGATTGCGCCAAAGGCTGATGCAGGCCTTGCGCCGTCGGAAATCATTGCCATGTCACAGGTTGACAGGGCGGCTGACCTTGGGAAAATCCAGAAGGTTCTTGAAATGAAAATGGTCAGAGAGAGGCTGGAGAAGTTAGGATTTGCTCAGGATGAGATACAGAGCAAGTTAAGCAGTCTCAGCGACCAGCAGATGCACAAGCTGGCTCTCCAGATTGACGAAATTAAGGTAGGAGGCGATGGTTTCGGCATCGTGATAGCCCTTCTTGTGATAGCTATACTCGTCGTGCTGTTAATTCAGCTTACAGGGCACAGAGTAGTAGTAACGAAATAATTTTTATGTCATTGCGAGGAGCGAAGACGACGAAGCAATCTGAGAAGCAAATGGGCATGGCAAGATTGCTTCGCTTCGCTCGCAATGACCATCGTATTCTGTCTATTATTTTTGTTGTATTTTTCCTGCATTCCTGCGCTCCCTCAACCGTTTTGCAGGGGTCTAAACAAAACCGTATTATCTCAAATGTGCCTTTCTACGCTCAGGAGGCTTACCAGTGCGGACCCGCATCTCTGGCAGGCGTTATGAATTACTGGAAAATAGATGTTACTCCTGATAGTATTGCAAAGGAG
>MNVK01000129.1:0-240 GCA_001871685.1 Nitrospirae bacterium CG1_02_44_142 | reverse complement strand
ATCAGCCAAAGGCACGCTGAATATTGATATGGTAATTTATCCTCAGAGGAAGGGATTGATTGCAGAGCAGTATTCAGGAAATATGCAAGACCTGAAAAAAAATATAGATTCAGGCTATCCGCTTATTGTGCTTGTTGATTATGGCTTTTGGGCGGTTCAGTCAAATCATTTTATGGTTGTTGTAGGGTATAACGAGGATGGAGTGATTGTGAATTCAGGAAAAGACAGAGGCAAGTTCAT
>MNVK01000095.1 GCA_001871685.1 Nitrospirae bacterium CG1_02_44_142 | reverse complement strand
CAGAGCTGGATTGCAGGCTATTGCCATTGCTATCATCACCCTCTGCCTCATGCCTCCCGACATCTGGTGCGGATATTCTTTTACCCTTATCTCAGGCGATGGTATTTTTACATCACGGAGCAGCTCTACTGCCCTGTTGGAAGCCTCTTTTTTTGAAAGGCCGAGATGCGTTGTCATAACCTCGGCTATCTGATACCCGATAGTCAAAACCGGATTAAGCGACGTCATGGGTTCCTGAAATATCATTGCCAGTTCTTTTCCGCGCAGGCGGCGCATGGGTTCTCTGTTAAGTTTGAGGAGGTCTGTGCCTTTGAAGTTTATTACGCCTTCAGCATAAGCGTTTGGCGGAAGTATGCCCATCACAGCAAGAGCCGTAAGGCTTTTGCCGCAGCCGCTCTCGCCGACAAGCCCGAATACCTCGGATTCGTTGATATTAAAAGACAGGCCGCTGACTACTTTTATCGGCTTTGTTGAAGTCCTGAATAAGATGTCCAGGGAGTTTATTCCGAGCAGGGACACTGCTGTTTACTTCGCCTCTGGCGAATCCTTTTTCTTTAGGAGTTGGATGTAAGTCTTTGCTTCTTTCAGGTCTGGGTTTTGTTTCAGAGCGGCTTCCCATTCTTCAAAGGCAAGCGCTGTAAGCCCTTTTGTATAATATGTCAGCCCGAGTTGAACCCAGGCCTGCCCGTAAGCGGGATTTATTTCCTTGGCTGTTTTAAAATGGGTTATGGCCTCTTCGTGCCTGCCTTTGCTCCTCAATGCCATGCCGATTTTTGTGTGCCCGTCAGCCAGCATGGGATGAAGTTTAAGCGCCTTACTGTATTCCTCTATGGCGTCATCAAAAAGCCCGAGGTCAAAATAAAGATTGCCAAGTTTATAGTGCTCATTTGCCAGCTTGCCTGCAGCGAAGGGGTCAATAGAGGCGGGGGTAGGATGCGCTATCTGCGCAGCCTTTGAGAATATCTCCTGCGCCTGCTTAAATTCACCCAGGTCATTATATGCGATAGCGAGATTAAGAGACGCCTGTGTGTATCTCGGATTAATCTCAAGCGCCCTTTCAAAATATTCCGCAGCCTCTTTGGTATTGCCCTTTAGATGGTTAATAATGCCGAGTTTGTTCAATACGTCTGCATACTTAGGATTTACGGCGATAACATCTTTTAAGACAGGCTCCGCTTCGGAGTATTTGCCCTCTTCAAATAACTTTGTGCCAAGGTCATGCAGTTCATGCAGACGAGATTCCATGATTATTTAATATATGGATTCAAAGAGCCTTTGTCAACTTTTTATATAACCACATCAATTATCACCGGTTTCTTATCAGGTGGAATATCGCCGACCTGAAGGCCTGAAATAAAAATTTCCTCTGCTTCATTTATGTGTGTCTCGTCATTGTAATGAAACATTGCAACAGGCTCATCCGGAGTTATGTAATCCCCTGTTTTCTTATTTAAAACTATGCCTGCGGAATGGTCAATCCTGTCTCCGGCCTGCTGTCTGCCTGCGCCCAGAAGCATAGACGCAATGCCTGCTTTTTCAGCGTCCATCTCCTGTATATAGCCCTTAGCGGGAATCCTTATCTCTTTTACTCTTGCTGCGGATGGAATCATATCAGGCTTAAAAGCAACCCCGGGGTCGCCGTATTGGGCGTCAACAAATTCAACAAATTTTTTAAAAGCGCCGCCATTCTCAATGAAGTCTATAAGTTTTAGTTTATATGCCATCAGCATACGCTCTGAGAGCCGGGGCGCCTCTGCCTCTTCTGTAACGCAGCCGGCTATATAAACCATCCAGGCCCCGAGCGTAAGAACCACCTCTTTTAAATCATCCGGCATCTTTCCTCTTAATGCCGAGATGCATTCCTTAATCTCAAGCCCGTTTCCGATGGTCTTTCCAAGCGGCTGATTCATGCCCGTAAGAACCGCTATTGTCTTTACTCCCATCGCATTGCCTATGTGGACCATGGTACTTGCAAGTTTTCCTGCATCACGGATATTTTTCATAAATGCGCCCTTGCCGACTTTGACGTCCAGCACAAGCCCGCCAAGGCCTTCTGCAAGCTTCTTTGACATGATGCTTGCCGCAATCAGCGGGATTGACTCCACCGTAGCAGTAACATCTCTCAGGCTATAAAGTTTTTTATCAGCCGGCGCAATTTCATCCGTCTGGCTTATTATGGAAAAACCAAGGCCCTTAACATTATCTTTAAATTCTTTTATTGAGAGGTCTGTCCTGAGCCCGGGAATAGACTCAAGCTTGTCAATGGTCCCTCCTGTGTGTCCGAGCCCTCTGCCTGCTATCATCGGGACTTTTACGTTCATCGCAGCGATGAGAGGAGCAAGTATTATGCTTGTCTTATCGCCAACTCCGCCTGTTGAGTGTTTATCAACCTTGGGGGTTGAGATATCGGAAAAATCCAGCCTGCTGCCTGAAGCAAGCATCAGTTCGGTTAAAGCAATTGTCTCGGCGTCTGTCATGCCCCTGAAATAAACAGCCATTAAAAAAGAAGACATCTGATAATCGGGGATTTTATTGGAGAGGTATGCGCTGATTAGGAACGAGAGCTCTTCCCTTGAAAGTTCTGCTCCGTCGCGTTTTTTCTTTATGATGTCGTATGCGCGCATAAAAATAGTCATTTATTATACAACAGTTCTTTACCCCGCCCATCCTCCCCTTACAAAGGGGAGGAGCAAGGAGGGGTTTTAGTATTAGAAGCTGAGTGTGATTCCGTGTCTTACTGCGTAAGTGTAGGCCTTACTTGCGAAAAAATATCTGCAATATAGCTATTAACGCGCCTATCTGCCCTGCCCAGAAAATAAACATCCACTTAATGATGTCAGCTTTCATTTTCTGCATATCCGTTTTAACCTGTTCAATTTCAATTTTAAGCAGGCTTATGTCTTCCTTAGTAGCCAGGACGTCTTTTTTTTCTTCAAACTTTTTTTCAACTTTAGCTTCAACATACTCAACCCCCCTATGTCCCCCCTTATCAAGGGGGGAAGTAAGGGGGGTTGTCTTGGCTTCTTTGTCGCCAATCTTTTCTTTTAGAATCTCGTAAAGCTCAATTTCAGCAACCTGCATTTAAAACTCCTTTGCTCTTCAGGGTGAATAAAATTCCTAATTCTAAGGATGTTTATGTTTGCTTTTTTAATGTTTTTTCTTTTCTCTTCTGTCTTCTGCAATGGAGATTGCAAGAAATATCAACCCGATGAGTATGGTTCCTATGAGAATCACATAGAATACATCCATTTTATTCTTCCTCCTTCTCTGGTGGTATTGTGTAAAACCCAATCAAAATAATAATTGCCACAGCAGCTAATGCAAAGATTCCCATTTTAAAGGTCAACCCTTCTGTAAAGAGTCGTCCAACAAATACAGCGGTTATCAAGTACTTGGCAACATCCACAAACATCTTGCCAATTTCTTTTCTTCTTTCTCTATGCTTCATGATACTTTGAATTTAGCAAGAAAGGTAAAATTTGTCAAATAAAAAGGGCGTCCCGAGCAGCTCGGGACGCCCTTGAGTTCTTTACCCCGCCCATCCTCCCCTTACAAAGGGGAGGAGCAAGGAGGGGTTTTAGTATTAGAAGCTGAGTGTGATTCCGTGTCTTACTGCGTATCTATTGTAAAAATCTATAATAGATTTAAAAACTCATCAATGTTTAACTTCGCCTGACGAAGAATAGACTTTAAAGTGCCCCTGTTTATATCGCCAGAATGGATAGGAACTGTTACCAAAAGATTGCCCCGCTTCATCTGCAAATGGCTTCCTTTCTGCCTGACTTTGTGAAAACCGATATTTTCTAAAACTTTTATGACTTCGCGGGGCTTTACGGCAGGAGATTTAGGCATAAGCCTTTATCTGAAAATCTACCTTCAGGTTAAAGGTTTTTATGACAGATTCAGGATTTGTTATTCTTGGGTCTTCATCTTGCGGGATAGGGCGGAGATAAGGAAGATTTGCCTCGATTGCTGTTTCAAGATAAAGCGTAACTGCCTCAAGTAAATTTGTTGCGGCTTTATCAGGCTTCTCACCTTCTGATGCTATATCAAGCTCAGGGCAAAGGGATGAATATCTTTCTTTCTCTTTATATACAATACCTGTAAAAACAAACTCGTTTGCTTGCATATTCATAAAATAGCATAACAAAGTTGTAAAACACAATTAAAAGGGCGTCCCGAACTGCTCGGGACGCCCTTTGAGTTCTTTACCCCGCCCATCCTCCCCTTACAAAGGGGAGGAGCAAGGAGGGGTTTTAGTATTAGAAGCTGAGTGTGATTCCGTGTCTTACTGCGTATGCATCGTCTTGAGTCTTATTAAATCACATCAATCTCATAACTCGTAATCCATATGTCTATTTGTTTAAATCTTTCCTTTAACACTTCTTTGTATCGTCTAAAAAATATTTCACTACCCTCTGATTCAGGAACATCAATGATAATTCTTATCAATTTATCCTCATAAAGCTGATTCTGATAAATCCAGTGTCCAACAATCTTTGTTGAATCTGTTGTGGTTGCGCCAAACTTATCTGCAAGTTCTTTATGTGTAAGTAGGAATTTTTCTTTTTCGGTTTTTTTACCGTCATTATACAGCAATGGCAGGAGTATTTCGAATCTTTTCAGTCTCACTCAGAACATCCTTTTCTACTATTTCATATTTAATGTTTTCAGCATCAAGATATTTAAGCATGAAATCGTTTATCTCGTATAATTTGTCTCTAAGTCCGCGGATAGTGCCTTTTAAAGCAAGAAGATAATATCCGTTTACTTCATCGCCATGAGTTTTAAACCTTATAACCACCATTGTTTGCCCTCCTTGCTAAAGGATAGCATAAAAGAGAAATAGTTTACAAATAAAAAAAAGGCGCCCCGAGCTGCTCGGGACGCCCTTTTAAGTCTTTCACGCATCACGCATTAACCCCTCCCTTCCTCCCCTTAATTTAAGGGGAGGAGATAGGAGGTGGGGTTAATTTAGAAGTTGAGTGTGATTCCGTGTCTTACTGCGTATGCGTCGTCTGCTGCTACAGTTGCTGAATCATAGAATTTGCCTGTCCAGAGATAACCGCCCTCTACAAAGTAAACGAGGTTCTTGTCCAGCTTGTAGGTTATCTTTGCGTCAAGCTCGCTACCGATATTTTTGGATGTTCCTGCCCGGTAGTCGTAGCCGGCGGCAACAGCGGCCTTTACAGCCCTGAGCCTGTATAGATTTACATTAAGATTCAGGTCCTTTGTAAGGTCTCCATTTACGCCAAGCCTTATATACTGTGTGTTGGCGAGTCCTGTACCTGTATTTGAGCTCGTATTTGAGCTCGTAGCTGATGCTGCACGATACTCATAGACATAAGTATAATGCTGTGAGCCGCCGAGCGCATTAACAAATGTCTTTTCTTTGTCGTCAGAGCT
>MNVK01000116.1 GCA_001871685.1 Nitrospirae bacterium CG1_02_44_142 | reverse complement strand
CCTTGCTTGTTTAAGACAAAAAATTTTATGATATAAAAATCAAAATTTCAGCCAATGGCTCGTAGAGGAGAATACCTAAAGTGGAAGAAAATAAGAATCAGACGCTTACAGACAAAATCTGGGATTTCTTTTCGTCAATAACCCTTGCCGTTGTGATTTTCGCCCTTATCGCCCTTACCTCAATAATAGGGACCATCATAGAGCAGAATGCGGCGCCTGAAAAAAACATCAAGCTGCTCGGCAAGCTCTTCGGAGATTCAACCGCTCCTGCGCTGTATAATGCATTTGATTTTTTAGGCTTCATGGATATGTATCACTCGTGGTGGTTTGTTGCGCTCCTGACGCTCTTTGCTGCAAATCTCACGGTTTGTTCCATTGACAGGCTTCCGAGAATATGGAAACTCGCAAAAGAGCCTGTTAAACCGTTGACTGATGAGCAGTTCAAAAATCTCGGCAAAAAAGAAATCGCCCTTAAAGGCAAGGCTGAAAAGATAAAAAAGACAGCCGGCGCCGCAATAAAAAAAGCAGGGTTTAAATTCCTTGAAACAAAAGAAGCTGACGGTTATCAGCTATATTCAGAAAAAGGCAGCTACACAAGGCTCGGCGTTTACATAACACACCTAAGCATACTTCTGATATTAATCGGCTCAATTATAGGAATATTCTTCGGCTTCAAAGGATTTATCAATCTGCCGGAAGGAAATACGTCTAATGTCGTCTATCTCAACGATGAACCAATGTGGGATAGAATTTCCGCATCATTAGGCCTCAGTAAAAGCAAAGCAGTCCGTGATGCGGATACAGGTCAATTTGTAATGCCTCTGGGTTTCAGCGTCAAGTGCAATGATTTCAATGCGGACTTCTACAGCAGCAGTGATATGCCAAAGACTTATAAGAGTTGGCTTACAATCACGGAGAATGGCGCTCCGGTTAAAATAAACGGGAAGGAAATACAGGAAATAGAGGTTAATACACCCTTGAAATACAAAGGCGTAACATTCTATCAGTCAAGTTACGGACTTACCCCCGGAGGCGGTGAAAACAGCGTGTTTAAATTCAGGGTAACGCCTAAGGGCGGCAAGACAGAAAATATTGAAGCCAGGTTTGAAGGCTCATTCGGTATTCCCGGCACAAACCTTACAGGAAAGATTGAGGACTTCTCCCCTGCCCTCAGTTTTGACCAGTACACCGGCAGGCCGTTTACCTACGCAGAGCAGATGAACAACCCTGCTGTCCTTATAAGCTTTTATGAAAATAACAAGAGGAAATACGGCGGATGGCTGCTCAAGAGACAACCTGAGACATGGAAACTGCCTGAAGGACATGTTGTGGAGTTCGTTGATTTATGGGGCATTCAATACACCGGGCTTCAGGTAAGAAAAGACCCGGGGATATGGGTTGTTTACCTCGGATGTATAATAATGAGCATAGGCCTTTATGCCGCCTTTTTTATGAGTCATAAAAAAATATGGCTCAGGCTTATTGAAGAAAAAAACAGCACGCGGATAATTGCCGTTATGACTGCAAACAAAAATAGACAGGCTTTTGAAAGGGAGATTGATAAGATGATTGCCCTTATAGGCAAAGCAGCAGAAGGAGGAAAATAATGGACAGTTCCACTTTATTCGGCATATCCACAATGGCTTACATACTGGCGATGATAATCTATATCGCATATCTTGCCTTCAGAAATTCACAGATAGGCATAGCGGCAACCACAGTCACGGTAATAGGATTTGTCTCTCAGACAGGGGCAATACTGACAAGATGGACCGAATCCTATGCTCAATGGACAATGTTTAATACTGAAAGCTCATTCATCCTGTCTGTGTTGAGAAGCGCTCCGTTAAGGAATCTCTTTGAGTCTCTGGTATTCTTTGTCTGGTGTCTTATACTGGGGTACCTGATAATAGAATTTAAATATAAGACGCGTTCTTTCGGCGCTTTTATAACTCCTGTGGCAGGCATTGCGCTTGCGTTTATCGGGCTGTCAGGCATATCAAAAGAGATATCGCCGCTGGTGCCTGCGCTCCAGAGCAACTGGCTGCTCGCGCATGTGACCATGAGCTTCATCGCTTATGCGGCATTTGCAATCTCATTCAGCACAGGATTGATGTATCTGATTCTAAAAACCGAAAGGCATTCAGAACCTTCATACATATTCTGGACCATCACGCTGGGAGTCTTCATCGCAGCTTTTTTTGCAATGGGGATAGATTATCTTTCAATGGGAATCGCCATAAAGACGCCTGAGGCCTTTATCAAAGGCTATATCTTCAAGGCTACATTCCTTAACGAAAATGCAGTTGTCTCTATTATAAGCTGGCTTGCAGCCATTGCCTTTATCTATTTCGTATGGAGGTACGGCCATATCCTCAAGAATGTCGTTGGTTCATTTTCAATCTCCGCGGAGAACCTTGAAGAAATAACATACAAAAGCATTGCAACCGGATTTCCTGTTTTTACGCTCGGAGGACTGATATTCGGAGCTATCTGGGCTGACCAGGCCTGGGGAACATACTGGAGCTGGGACCCAAAAGAAACATGGTCGTTCATAACATGGCTTGTCTATGCCTTCTTTCTGCACAGCCGTCTGCTCAGAGGATGGAAGGGCAAAAAAGTTGCAATCGTTGCAGTGGTGGGTTTCATAATCGTAATCTTTACCTATATCGGCGTTAACCTGATTCTTTCAGGCCTCCATTCATACGGAAGCGCGGAATAGGACAGAGATTGAATCTCCATTCTTATTTGCGATATAATAGTTAAAGATGAGATTTGCACTACGGAGGAGTTAAATGAATAACATAAAGACACTGTTTCTCCTTGTAACCTTAACGCTTGTTCTTGTATGGGCTGGCGGCGCATTCGGAGGAAAGAATGGGATGACCATAGCCCTCGTCATTGCGTTAGGGCTGAACCTCTTTGCCTACTGGTTCAGCGATAAGCTCGTGCTGAAAATGTACCGCGCGCAGGAGGTGACAGAGACAGAAGCCCCTGAACTCTACGGCGTCGTAAGAAGGCTTGTGCAAAAAGCGGGAATGCCTATGCCAAAGGTTTACATGATAGAGGGAGACCAGCCAAATGCCTTTGCAACAGGCAGAAATCCAAAACACGCTGCCGTTGCCGTAACAACAGGAATTATGCGCATCCTGAACCGCGACGAACTTTCAGGAGTAATCGGACACGAACTTTCGCACATCCGCCATAGAGACATACTGATAAGCACAATCGCCGCCACTATTGCAGGCGCCATAAGTTACCTTGCGCAGATGGCGCAGTGGGCGGCTATCTTCGGAGGCAGAAGCGATGACGAAGAGGGAGGCAGCCCTGTTGCGGCGCTTGTGATGATGATAGTGGGCCCGATAGCCGCGCTTATTATCCAGATGGCGATTTCACGTTCAAGGGAATACTCTGCGGATGAAGGCGGCGCACAACTTGCAGGCAATCCAAGATACCTTTCAAGCGCCCTGAGAAAACTTGACACGGCGGCGCAGCAAATACCCATGGACGCAACCCCTGCTACATCTCACATGTTCATAGTGAACCCCCTCAACGGAGGAGGACTGTTAAAACTTTTCAGCACCCATCCTCCCATAGAGGAAAGAATAGCAAGGCTGGAATCCCTGAGCCTTTAGCTTGACTCTTACCGCCGTGATTGCTCACAATATTGCTGAACATGAAAACCCTGGTAACAGGAGCCTCCGGTTTCATCGGGAGCCACCTCGTTGAAGAACTCTTAAGACAAGGATACAACGTCGCCTGTCTTGTAAGAAAAACCTCTAATCTTCAATGGATAGACGGGCTCAATGTCAGATTAATATACGGAGACTGCGCAATAAAAGAATCCCTCCTCAACGCAGCCGCTGATTTTGATTATATCTTTCACCTCGCAGGACTTACAAAGGCGGCAGATGAAAAAGACTTCTTTTCTGCCAACGCGCTCGGCACAGAAAATCTTATTAATGCAGCGATAGAAAAAAATTCTAATATCAAACGCTTTGTTTACCTGAGCAGTTTAGCCGCAGCAGGGCCGAGCTGCGACGGCGCGCCGTCTAAAGAAACAGGCGAACCAAGGCCTGTCTCAGCCTATGGCAGGAGTAAACTTGAAGGTGAACGGATAGTCATGCGGCATAAAAATACCATCCCTGTGACTGTCATCAGGCCGCCTGCTGTATACGGCCCCAGGGACAAAGACTTTTATGTCTTTTTCAAACTCATAAAAAATGGCCTCTCTCTAAGCTGGGGGAAATGCTACTATTCCCTGTTATATGTGGACGACCTGGTCAAAGGGGCCATTCTTTCCGCAGAAAGCAAAACAGCAGAAGGTGAAATATTTTATCTGTCCGACGGCAGAATATATTCAAATGAAGAAATAACAGAGGCTATAGCTTCTACTCTTGGCTCAAGGCCGGTAAGATTAAGAATACCGAGAGCTTTAATGCCGATACTTGCAAGCATTGGACAAAAACTTGGTAATAAGAGTAATATTATAAACAAAGATAAGATAAAAGAATTGCAATACTCTTACTGGACGTGCGATTCAACAAAATCAAGAAATGAGCTTGGCTTCATCCCGAAGGTAGGAATAAAGGAAGGGGTAAAATGGACAGCGGATTGGTACAGGGAACATCAGTGGCTGTAAACAAATCACCCGATATATTTGAAAAATGCCTTAAGTTTACAAAGGTAAAGGAATTGATGTCTTGCGGGCTTTATCCTTATTTTAGAGTCATAGAGAGCGCCCAGGACCCTGAAGTTACAATGAGCGGCAGAAGAATGATTATGGTGGGCTCAAACAACTATCTCGGATTAACTAATCATCCAAAGGTAAAAGAAGCCGCCATAGAGGCTATAAAAAAATACGGCTCGGGATGCGCAGGCTCCAGACTCCTTAACGGCACACTTGACATCCATGTCGCCTTAGAGGAAAAACTTGCCCGCTTCATGAGGAAGGAAGCAGCCCTTGTATTCTCTACAGGTTTTCAGGTCAATCTTGGCGTCATCTCAGCCCTTATCGGAAAGGACGATGTTGTAATCATAGACAAGATGGACCACGCAAGCATCATTGACGGATGCAGACTGTCTTACGGCGAGGTAAGGAAATTCAGACACAATGATATGCCGGACCTGAAAAGGGCGCTTGAAGAAAACAAAAATAAAGGCAAATTAATCGTTGTTGACGGCGTATTCAGTATGGAAGGAGACATAGCAAAACTCCCTGATATTGTAGAACTCGCAAAACGCTATGACGCCCGGGTAATGGTTGACGACGCACACGGCATCGGAGTGCTCGGCAAAACAGGCAGAGGCGCCGCCGAACATTTCGGGCTTGAAAATGAAATTGATTTACTTATGGGCACATACAGCAAATCCCTCGCTTCAATAGGAGGATTTATAGCAGGTTCCGAAAGTGTGATTCATTACATAAAACACTTTGCCCGCTCTCTGATTTTCAGCGCAAGCCCGCCGCCCGCCTCAATAGCCGCTGTAAGCGCGGCGTTAGATATTATAGAAAATGAACCTGAAAGAAGAGAAAGGCTCTGGAAAAATACAAACCGGATGCTCAAGGGATTCAAGGCGCTCGGCTTTGAGACAGGCCCAAGCGAAACCCCGATTATTTCTATACTAATCAGAGAAGATGAAACAGCATTTAAGATGGCCATGATGCTTCAGGAAGAAGGGGTGTTTGCGAATGTCGCAGTCAGCCCCGCAGTGCCGAACGGAAAGGCGCTCATAAGAACAAGTTACATGGCAACCCACACAGATGAACACCTTGATATAGTCCTAAGCGCCTTTGAAAAAGTCGGCAGGGCCTTAGGGCTGATAAAGTAACTTGAAGACGAATCTTGCGCTCCATAAAGGTCATAGAGGTCCAAACCGATAACCGCATGGACGCATTTATAAAATTCCCCTTTTCTTTATATTCTGAAAATTATTTTTATGTCCCGCCTCTGATAAAGGAACTGAAGGAACAATTCTCAAATAAAAATCCTTTCTTCAAGCACGCAAAGGCCAGATATTTCATCGCTGAAAAAGACGGGAAATGCGCCGGCAGAATAATCTCAATAGTGAACCCGCGGCATCTTCAGTTTCACGGTGAAAAGGCAGGTTTCTTCGGCTTTTTTGAATGCGTCAATGACGCCGGAGTTTCATCTGCGCTGATGGATAAGGCGTCAGAAGAACTTAAAAGAGAAGGCATGGAGATAATCAGGGGGCCGATGAATTTTTCAACCAACGAAGAATGCGGATTTCTCATTAATAATTTTGAGGAATTCCCGATGCTGATGACCCCATACAACATGCCCTACTACAACGATTTAATGGAAGGCTATGGAATGCACAAGGCAAAAGACCTTTATGCATACAGCCATGACGTAAAGGACATGCTTCCTGAAAAAGTTCTCAGGGTCGCGGCCATAGCAGAGAAACGCGGCGTTACTGTGCGGCATGTGAACAAGAAAAGATTTTTAGAGGAAATGAGGGTATTTAAGGAGATTTACAATTCGGCCTGGGGAAATAACTGGGGTTTTATACCGCTGACTGACGCTGAGATTGATTACATGGGGAACAGACTCAGACAGATAGTTGTTCCGGAACTCACGCTAATTGCGGAAGAGAACGGGAAGCCTATCGGCTTTCTGGGGCTGCTTCCCGATTTCAACTATGTTCTAAGACACATGAACGGCAGAGTCAACCCTGTCACAATAATAAAGGCTTTGTATTACTCTAAAAAAATAAAAGACCTCCGGCTTCTTCTTCTCGGCATAAAAAAAGGATACAGAAACAAGGGAGTTGACGCAATCATGTTCAGGGAAGGATTCAAGGGCATAAAAAAGGGCGGATATAAAAGGATTGAATTCTCATGGATACTTGAAGACAACATCCCGGTCCGGAGGATTATTGAGCTGATTGGCGGCAGGCTGTACAAAAAATATAGGATTTACGAAAAGAAATTGTAGGATTATTTTTCATCCCCGGAAGTTTGCTTTTTCTCCATAAATGTTGTATATTTTAGCATTGTTTTTGAAAGAAGGCGATGCTGTGAGTTAGGGCAGTTGAAGCGCCGGTTTGCGTCGGGGTAAGATTTTATCTTACAAATTTATTAAAATACGGATATGGACAAACAATTGAAAGGAGAAGATGTAATGAAAGCAGTTAAGTATCTCTTACTCGGTCTTATTGCAGCGGCGCTGTTCGTCGGCTGCGGGAAACAACCAACACAGGATATTGAGGCGGCAAAGGCTGCAGTTGATGCGGCGGCCGCAGACGCTGAAAAGTATGCGCCTGAGGATGCAAAGGCTATCAAGGACAGCCTGCAGGCTGCAATGGATGAGGTCAAGACTCAGGACGGCAAGACCTTTAAAAACTACGGCAAGGCAAAGGACATGCTTACAAAGGCAAAGTCAGACGCCGAGGCCCTGAAAACCGCAATCCCTCAGAAGAAAGAGGCTGCAAAGAATAATGCTATTTCCGCTCAGGATGCCGCAAAGACAGCAGCACAAGATGCAAAACAACTTCTTGCAAAGGCTCCTAAAGGCAAGGGCTCAAAAGCAGACATAGAAGCGATGAAGGCTGATCTTAAAGGCGTTGACGAGTCACTCGCTGAGGTTCAGAAGTTGATAGAAGGCGAAAACTACGGCGAGGCTATTAATAAGGCCAATGCCGCAAAGGAAAAGGCAGGCAGCATCGCAGAGCAGGTAAAACAGGCTCAGGAAAAAGCAGGGAAAAAATAATTTTTGATACGGCATTTCATCAAGACCCTTCTCTTATTCTCAGGGTTGTTAGCCCTGGGATGCAGCACACCTCCAACACCTCCAGAGGTTACAGCAGGAGCATAACCTCTGGAAGGCAGAGGCTCATAAATACACGCCTGAAAGATATGCAAGATATATAAATGTCCTCAGAAAAGGCAAGGACCATCTCATCCGGGAAGAATCAAAATTCAGGTGGTTCAGGAATTACAGCGCCGTAGAGTCAGAGTTCAAAGACATTCTGAAAGACGGCGCTGCTATACTTAAAGAAATACCGCAGGCAAAAGACGCCAAATCCCGCAGCGCAGAAAGTCAGATATCCCTTCTTGAAAATAAAATCAGCATGCTGAAGGAATTGACTTCTATGATAAATGAAGGCAGACTTTCCAGGAAAGACCTTACGATAGCTGAGATAATACTGACAGAGGCAAGACGCCTGTATGAGAAGGGAGATTACGCTGCTGCTGAGATAAAAATCGGGGCAATGACTTCTTACATAAAGTCTGCGGAGAATGCCATACTGCCTATCCTCAGCCGCTACAATGACAAAAATCAGATAGCAAAATGGAAGGGATGGGTTTCAGACGCCATCTCTGAATCCAGGACAAAAGGAATCTATGCTGTTGTAGTAAGCAAGATAGAAAGGAGCCTTATACTCTATAAAAATGGGATTCCTTTCAGAACCTACAGGGTTGGCATCGGCAGGAACGGTTCGGTCTACAAACTTTATGCAGGCGATAACGCTACGCCGGAAGGCAGATACCATATCGTCAGGAAACTGCCCAAAAGCCGCTACCACAAGGCGCTGCTTATAAATTACCCGAATGAAGAGGACAGAAAAATATTTAACGACGCAAAAAGAAAAGGACTTATCCCCTCAAGGGCAGGCATAGGAGGACTTATTGAAATTCACGGCGGAGGCAAAGACGGAATGACCTATGGATGCGTTGCAATGGAAAACAAACATATAGAAGAACTATATAATATTATAAAAGCAGGAACCCCTGTTACAATCGTCGGGACAATGGATTATGAAAATAGAATATCTTCAAAGCTTAAAGGTTTATAAGAGACTTAAGAATAAAACATTTCTTAAGATTATAATTATATTGGCCATAGCTTTTTTGGCAGCAGACGTCATCGGTTATTTTACATCCCGGCACAGCTTCAAAGATAATATTGGCAGCGCCGCCAATGCAAGAAAAACCAATAAAAGATATCTGACCGAGCTTAAAGCAAAAAACAGGAATCTCAGGGGAATCATAGAAGGCATTTCTCCTGCCGGACTCTATATAGTTGTTGATACGGCAGAGAATGTCCTTTTCCTAAAGCATGGCAATAAGATTATCAGAAAGGCTGTAATCTCTGCCGGCAGCGGAAGTATTCTCAAAGACCCGTCTGGAAAAAGGAAATGGGTTTTTGACACCCCGAGAGGAGAGTTTAATATCCAGTCAAAGATAGTAAAACCTAAATGGATAAAACCCGATTGGGCGTTTATTGAGGAAGGCGAGAACATACCAAATAAAACTTCTAAGAAAAGGATTGCTGAGGGAGTCCTGGGCGATTATGCCCTCGGCTTAGGGGAGGGTTACTTTATCCACGGCACCCTTTATACAAGGCTGCTGGGAAGGAATGTGACACACGGCTGCATAAGGGTTGGAGACGAAGACCTCCGGGCAGTCTATAATGCATCAGAGATAGGAACAAAGGTATTTATATTTTAAACTATGCCGCTAAAATTGCTCTTCATTTTTATAATTATACTTTTTTCAGGCGCTGACGCCTTGTCGGACGAGCTTAAGACGCTCAAGGCTGAACGGGTTTTTCTTGAGGAAGAACTCAAACTGGCTAAAGAACCTCATATCTATTTTATTTTTGATTTTAAAGACAAGAAGATACTTGTTAAGGCACGCGGGAAGGCATTCAAAGAACTAAGCATAAAAGATTTCGGGTTTTGGGGGAAACCCATTGATGTTAAATCAGCCGCATTAATAAAAAAGAGTTCTTTATTTGGGCCTAAACGGGCAAAGATAAAACCGGGAAGCGCCGGGGATAATGTCAATGGCGAGGATTTTCAGCTTGATGCAATTGAAATTGCTGATATGCCTGAAAGCTACAGCCTTTCATTTAACGGCATTATAATCCATATAAAACCGGAAACAGAAGGCGTCATTTCATTGCTGAAGAATACATACCGTTCTGTTGAATGGCACATAACGAGGCTGTTATACGCACTGTGGAATGTTGCGCAGGGAAAACAATTTATCGCCATAACTATCTCACTTAAAGAAGAGGATGCGCAGGCGCTCTATTGGGCGGCGTATGAAAAAATAAATGTTATAATCTACAAACCTGATTAATATCAATTACAGAACTATAAAAATTACTTGCTTGACAAATAGCAAAACCATGTGATAATTAATTCAGCATCATCAAAAACCGAAAGAGGAGGAAAAATGTATCCGGAAGATATTAAATACCACAAAGAGCACACCTGGGTCAGGGTATCAGGCAAAAAGGCGACTATCGGCATAACAGACTATGCGCAGGACGCTCTGGGAGACATTGTGTATATTGACCTGCCTGAAATTGATGCGGCAATTGAAGCAAACAGCGAACTCTCAGAAATTGAATCCACAAAGGCAACCTCATCTGTCATCAGCCCTGTAAGCGGCGCTGTCACAGAAGTCAATGACGACCTCTCGGAATCTCCGGAGATAATCAATGAGGAGCCTTACGGAAAAGGCTGGATAGCCGTCATTGAGATGGATGACGGCGCTGAAGTTGACGAGCTTATGGATGCGGCGGACTATGAGAAATACGTTGAAGAGGAATCAAAATGAAAGTTGCTATACTCGGCGCAGGGCCCGGAGGATATGTAGCTGCGCTCAAGGCTGCACAACTGGGAGCGCAGGTTACAGTCATAGAAGACATAGAGGTGGGGGGAACATGCCTTAACAGAGGATGCATCCCTACAAAGGCGCTTGTCGCATCCGCAGAGGCATATTCAAAGGCAAAAAACATAGAAGAATTCGGCATAGAACTCAGGGGTGAACTTATCCCTAATCTTCAGAAAATCAATGAGAGAAAAAACAAGGTAGTAAGCATCCAGGTAAAAGGCATCAGAGGTTTATTCAAAAGCTGGGGAGTAGCATTAAAAGAAGGCAGAGGCGTCCTGCTCTCGCCAAAAGAGATTGAGGTAAGAGGTAAGGATGGCTCCACTGAAAAGATTGAGACTGAAAAAATAATAATAGCAACAGGCTCCAGGCCTGCACAGATACCTTCTTTCATCTTTGACGGGAAAAACATACTCTCAAGCGATGATGCGCTAAACCTGACGGAGCTGCCAGAATCCATGCTTATCATAGGCGCAGGAGTTATAGGATGCGAGTTTGCCTGCATCTATAAAGAACTCGGAGCGGACGTCACAATGGTTGAGATGATGCCGCGCGCAGTTGTCACCGAAGATATGGAAATATCCGGACTTCTGGAAAAGGAACTGAAGAAGAAAAAGATAAAACTTTATACGAACGTTAAGGTGGAAAAAGTTGAGGTAAAGGAAGACGGTGTTCACGCCTTTCTGTCAGACGGTAAAGAGATTATTGCTGAAAAGGTTCTTGTATCAATAGGAAGGGCGCTTAACAGCGATGGCATCGGGCTTGAAAACACCGGCATTCAAAAAGGCAAAAGAGGAGAGATACCGGTAAATGAGAAAATGGAGACAAATGTACCGGATATTTATGCGATAGGCGATGTAACTGGAGGAATGCTTCTTGCGCATACCGCCTCAACTCAGGGAATTATCGCGGCGAAAAATATCATGGGGCATAATGAGAAGATGGATTACGGCGCTGTGCCGGCGGCAATATTTACCTCTCCTGAGATTGCATCGGTAGGACTCAGGGAACACCAGGCGGAAGAAAAAGGCCTCAAGATAAGAACGGGCCATTTTCAGTTCAGAGGACTCGGCAAGGCTCATGCAATGGGAGAGATATCTGGTTTCATAAAGGTAATTGCAGATGAAGCCACCGACAAACTCCTTGGGATGCACATCATAGGGCCGCATGCGTCCGACCTTATTCATGAGGGAGCAGTTGCTATGAAGGCAGGGCTGAAGGCCGGAGATATTGCAAATACAATACACGCGCACCCTACATTATCAGAGGGAATCATGGAGGCCTCGGAAGACGTCCACAATGAGGCAGTCCATGCGCCGCCCAAGAAATAAACGTGGCGAAGAGCGAGCAGAGGAAAGAATCAAAGGACTGGGTTCTTGCCGCAAAGGAGGCGCGCAAGGAGCATTTTTCAGAACTTGACGTGCTTCTGAGGGCAGTTGAAAGATTTTTCAATATAGAAAATATACCTTCAACAAAAGAAAATCTTGCCGAGAGCAATTTCTTTGACGAACTTTCTGCTGTAAGGGACATAATCCTCCGGACGCTCAGCGTCCTTGAGGTCATAATCCCAGAAAACAAAAGAAATGCATACTGGTTTCAGAAATTTGCAGAGACAAAATTTCTTACAGACCGCAAGCGGGACATGCTTCGTGAAGAATTATACAGACAGGATACTGCGGAGAAGGGCCTGCTTCTGCTATATGATTCATTCACCAACGTAAAAACCCTCGCTGCCGACCTTTTAAAAACAGGGAATATCCCCTACCTCAGCTATCTGAATATAGGACAGATACTGAGCAAGGAAATAAGAGAAAACAATTATTTCAATCCGTTCAGAAAAGACATAGACCCTGAGTTTGACATAATATACAATCAGGAAGTATCTGACATAGTTAAAGGCATAACGGACAGGGAGACAAAAAAACATATTTCTCTGGTAATAATTTACCTCTTCAGATTTCTTAGGTATCTAAACTGCATAGATATAACAACACAGAGAACAATCTCTCTTAATACGTCATTGATTATACTCATGCTTATCCGGTCGGAAATAAAGATATTCAGCAGCTATGTTAAAAAAATCACAGACAATATCGCTCAACCTGATATGAAAGAGATGCTGCAATCGCTTTCATACCAGTTCTCAATGGAAACAAAAAGGGTGTACCAACAGGAGTTGAAAGATATACTGAGGAAAAAGGCTCCGGGTTTTTTTCGGGGAAGAATAGAAAACAGCAAAGGAATACTTAAGAACCTTACCGAGCAGAGCATCATCCAGATTGCCAACTTCTATAAACCCGGACTAAAAGGCGAAGACATATTCCCGAGTTTTACAACAAGGATTGAACAGTCCCTAAAGCTCAGGGAAGACATCTGCGCCCTGCATAAGTTTCTGATTCTCATTCAGGGGGCTTCAGAATCCACGGAAAAGACAGGACAGTTGTTTGAGTCGTTAAAAAATATCATGCTGTATTTTGAAAGTTTTACTTTCAAACTGTTAAGATATGGAGACTACGAAGAATTCGTTTCTTTTTTTAAGGAACTGCTGTCATTTAAAAGAGAGCGGATTATAGAGCAAGATTTTAATAAATTTATGGAGAAGATACATAATTTCAGGATATTTCTTGAGACGACATTACGGCAGATAGCCGGCAGAACCGAACTGCAGGATAGGCCTGTGGATATGAAAAGGGTGGATGAGTTAATAAGCCAGTATCTGGCAACCCAAAATTAAAAATGCAAAGTGCAAAATTAAAAATTGCAGAGCAAAGTTTAAAAATAAAAATCTTGAATTTTGAATTGCAATTTTACTTTTTGAATTTATACTTTTAAATTTTTGACGGGAGGCAGTTATGGGATTAATTACAGATGTGCATGCGCGCGAGATAATTGATTCAAGGGGGAATCCGACAGTTGAGGTTGAGGTCTTTCTCAGCAGCGGAGCATCCGGCAGGGCAGCAGCGCCGTCAGGCGCGTCAACAGGAGCAAGAGAGGCGCTTGAACTTAGAGACGGAGGCAAAAGATTCCACGGCAAGGGCGTCGTGAATGCTGTCAGAAATGTCCTCAAAGAAATAGCTCCTAATCTGAGAGGCATTGATTCCTGCGACCAGACTTACATAGATAATCTGATGATAGAGATTGACGGAACCAAAAACAAAAGCAGACTTGGCGCAAATGCAATACTCGGCGTCTCGCTTGCCGTATGCAAGGCGTCGGCGGAAGAGGCGGACCTGCCGCTTTACAGATATATCGGAGGCTGCAACGCAAAGGAGCTTCCTGTCCCGATGATGAATATCCTTAACGGAGGCGCACACGCTGACAACAACCTTGACATTCAGGAGTTTATGATAATGCCGGCAGGCTTCGGAGACTTCGCATCTGCGCTGAGGGCTGCGGTAGAGGTCTTCCACACACTGAAGGGCGTCTTGAAGAAAAAGGGACTAAGCACCTCAGTAGGCGATGAGGGTGGATTTGCCCCTGACCTCAATTGTAGTGAAGATGCTGTCCTGCTGATAATGGACGCAATAAAAATGTCTGGTTATAAACCCGGCAGAGACATCTATATAGCGCTTGATGCTGCGGCGTCAGAGTTCTATTCAGGCAAGGGATATAATTTTGAAGGCAGAACCATATCAGCGGAGGGCATGGCTGCATACTATGAAAAACTTACAGAGGAATATCCCATCCTCTCCATTGAGGATGGATTAGCAGAAGGCGACTGGAAGGGCTGGAAGACGCTGACAGAAAGGCTCGGCAATAAGATACAAATTGTCGGAGATGATATCTTTGTCACAAACACAAAACTAATAAAGAAAGGCGTCAGAGAAGGAATAGCAAATTCTGTATTGATAAAACTCAATCAGATAGGAACTCTGACAGAGACCCTTGACGCCATAGAGATGACAAAACAGGCGGGATATACGGCAGTTGTCTCTCATCGCTCAGGGGAGACAGAAGACACTACGATAGCTGATTTGGCTGTAGCCTGCAACACAGGTTTTATAAAAACAGGCTCTCTTGCCAGGGGCGAAAGAGTGGCAAAATACAACAGGCTGCTCAGAATAGAAGAAGAACTTGCTGATTCTGCTATATACAAAGGCGTTGAAACATTCTATAATTTGAGGAAATGAATCCTGATAACCTTTTAAGAAAACAGGTTGTATCTGAGATTAAGAAAAAGAGGCTTATCACCTTTATCCTGATAATACTGAGCTTCATCTATCTTGCAATAAATCTTCTTCTCGGAGATGCCGGACTGCTGAAATACAGAGAACTTTCCAGCAAAAAACAGCATCTTGAAAAAAAAATAACCGAACTTGGAAAAGAGAACACACACATTAAAACCCAGATAAAATCCCTGAAAGAAAATCCGTTCTACGCAGAAAAGTATGCGCGGGAAGAGTTCGGATTAGCAAGACCCGGCGAATATATCTTCCAGTATGACAAGCAATAAAATCAGCTTATAGTTTATAGCTCATGGCTCATGGTTGCAATCAGCTATGAGCCTTCAGCTATGAGCTATCAGTTACATGTTGCCTTTCTTTGGCATATGCATCAACCTTATTACAAAGACCCGTTCACAGGGATATACAGGCTTCCATGGGTGAGGCTTCACGGCACAAAAGACTATCTTGACATGGTTGAAATACTTGAGGACTTTCCTGAAATAAAACAGACCTTTAACCTTGTGCCTTCGCTGCTTGAACAGCTCAGGGATTATACCGAAAACAATGCAGCGGACGTCTATCTCAATATTGCCATGAAAAAAACCTCCGACCTGACAGACTCCGATAAAATATTTATACTTGAGAACTTCTTCCTCGCAAACTGGGATAACATGATAAGGCCGTTCCCGAGGTATTATGAACTGCTCGTTAAAAGAGGGCTGAGATTTGTAAAAGGGGAGCTATCCAGGACTATAAAATATTTTACCGGGCAGGACTTTCTTGATATTCAGACGCTGTTTAATCTGAGCTGGATAGACCCCGTGTTTAGGCGGAAAGACCCTTTCCTGATAGAGCTCGTAAGAAAAGGAAAAGGATATACTGAAGATGAAAAAAAACTTCTGATAGAAAAACAGTTTGAAATTCTGAAAAAAATAATTCCGAAATATAAAGAACTCAATGCGAAAGGGCAGATTGAATTATCCGCATCTCCATTCTACCACCCTATCCTGCCGCTCTTATGGGACACCGATTTATCAAAAATAGCCATACCGCACATCAGCCTGCCTCAGAAAAGATTCTCACATCCTGAAGATGCGGTAAGGCAGATAAAAGATGCAGTGCAATATTTTGAGAAAACATTCGGATATAAACCTGTCGGCATGTGGCCCTCGGAGGGCTCTGTAAGCGAAGACGTCCTCAGAGCGTTTCGCAGCGAGGGGATAAAATGGATTGCCACAGACGAAGAGATATTGGCAAAATCCATTGATATAAGACTAAGAGATTCTTCAGGCGGCATAACGGAGCCGTCGCGTTTCTACATACCTTACAGTTTTTCTGACGTATCAATAATATTCCGAGACCACAAACTTTCAGACATGCTAGGGTTTGTATATTCAGGATGGGAACCCAAGAATGCGGCGGATGACCTTGTAAACAGGCTGCTGAGCATTCGTTCCGGGCTCCCCCAGAACAGACCGCATATTGTTCCAATAATTTTAGACGGTGAAAATGCGTGGGAATATTACAAGAATGACGGACATGATTTCCTGCGCTATCTTTACGAGCGGCTCTCTCACGAGGAGAGGCTGAAGACTGTGACAATATCAGAGTTTCTCAAATACGACTCAGGAGACAAACTCGGCAGGCTTCATGCCGGTTCATGGATAAACGCAAATTACGGCATCTGGATAGGACATGAAGAAGACAACATCGCCTGGGATTATCTCACTGACACAAGGACTGACCTGGAGGCATTTGTAAAACTTAACCCCGACAAACCGGTTGATGAGGCCTGGCAGGCGCTCTATGCCGCAGAGGGCAGCGACTGGAACTGGTGGTACGGGGATGAGCACCAGACAGAAACTCAGGAAGAATTTGATGAACTTTTCAGACTAAATTTGATGAAAGTGTACAAGACAATAGGCAAAGAGATTCCGGCTAATCTTTTCGTACCGGTGCTCAGAGAAGACAGGGCAATCTCTCCTGAAATAATAATAAGAGGATTTATAAACCCGAAAATAGACGGTGCGGTTACAAGCTATTATGAATGGTATCAGGGGGCGTATCTTGCTGTCGGAAAATCAGGCGGAAGCATGCATAAAGCAGAAAGCCTTATATCATATATTTATTACGGGTTTAACCAAAGCACATTGTTCCTGAGGATAGACCCTAAGACGTCATCTAATGACTTCCCGCCTGATACAAGATTCTCCATAAATATTGCAAAACCCTTTCCTTTCAGAGTCAATATAGCATCCAGAGATGGATTTGTACACGCCGAACTTTTTGAAAAGAAAAATGGAGCATGGGAAAAAATAAAAGACATAACTGAAGCGGCGATGCAGGACATACTGGAAGCAGCCATACCGTTTAAAGACATAAATGCCAAAGAGAAAGATGAACTCAACCTGTTTATCACCGCTTACAGAGGCGATGAAGAGATTGAGCGCTGTCCGTGGAGAGGAAATATAAGTGTGACAGTCCCCACGCCTGATTTTGAGGCTACTATGTGGTATTGATATTAGCCTATTGCTGTTAGCCTGTCCCAAACTTCTTTATTGACCGCACAGCATCAATAGATTTAAAATTAGCATGTGCTAAAAACATATTTCAAGCGGATATTTGAAGTCGCAAAAAGAGGAGACGCAAGGGAGGAAAGTTATTATTCCTCGTTAGAAGAACTCCTTAAAAACTACGCTGCGTCTATCAATAAAAAACAAGTTCACATTACCACTCTGCCTAAAAAGACTGATGCGGGAAATCCAGATTTCAGGATATGGGATGGAAAGCAGCAGATTATCGGCTACATAGAAGCCAAGACACCCCCCCTTACTTCCCCCCTTGATAAGGGGGGACATAGGGGGGTTGAGTATTTAGACCAGATTGAAACATCGGGTCAGTTAAAACGGTATTTACATATCTTCCCGAATTTATTATTAACCAATTTCTTTGAATTCAGGCTTTACCGCAACGGCGTTTTAATTGATAAAGTTTTGACAGGCAGGCCCTACGTTATTCACAAACTCAAGACTGTGCCTCCTGTTGAAAAAGAAACTGAATTTCTTAAACTCTTAGAAAAATTCTTTTCATTCTCTTTGCCAAAAGTCTATGACGCCAAGAACCTGGCTGTTGAGCTTGCAAAAAGAACGCGGTTCTTGAAGGACGAAGTAATCGCTCAGGAATTGGAAGAAGAAGAGAAAAGGGGCAAAGGGAATATCCTCGGCTTTTATAAAGTCTTTAAAGAACACCTTATAAGCGGGCTTACTAAAGAAGACTTTGCAGACCTTTATTCGCAGACCATCACATACGGATTATTCGCTGCCAGAACAAGAACAGAAAACGGATTTAACAGAAAACTTGCTTATGACAAAATTCCAAAGACAATCGGCATTTTAAGGGATGTCTTCAGATTTATTTCGCTTGGCGACCTGCCTAAACAGATGGAGTGGATTATTGACGATATCTCGGATGTTCTGGCTACAACCGATGTTTATAAGCTGCTTGATGAATATTTTAATCAGCATAAAGGCAAAGACCCTGTCGTCCATTTTTATGAAACCTTTCTTGCAGAATATGACCCAAAAATGCGAGAGAAAAGAGGCGTATATTACACACCTGAGCCTGTTGTCTCATATATTGTTCGCTCTTTGCATCATATCCTGAAAGAATATTTTGATAAGAAGGATGGTTTTGCAAGCCCGTCTGTGACTGTCCTTGACCCGGCGGCAGGAACGCTCACCTTTTTAGCAGAAGCCGCAAAACTTGCAGCAGAGGAATTCACATCAAAATACGGCGAGGGTAAAAAAGCAGGCTTTATCAAAGAACACATTCTCAAAAACTTCTATGCCTTTGAACTAATGATGGCTCCTTATGCAGTCGGCCATCTGAAAATGTCGTTCCTGTTGGAAGAACTCGGCTATAAACTTCAGTCAGACGACAGATTTAAACTTTACCTCACTAATACTTTGGAAATGGAAGAGCTTGCACAGACAGAACTTCCGGGCATGATTTCTCTTTCAGAAGAATCGCATCTTGCAGGAAAGGTTAAGAAAGAGCAGCCCATTCTGGTTATCCTCGGCAATCCGCCATATTCAGGGCATTCCTCAAACGTATATGACGAGGTGAAGATTTATTATCAGGTTGATGGAAAACCGCTCGGCGAGAAAAATCCCAAATGGCTCCAGGATGACTATGTGAAGTTTATCCGATTTGCTCAGTGGAAGATTGATCTTGCAGGAGAAGGAGTCTTAGGCTTTATAACAAACCACAGCTATCTTGATAACCCAACCTTCAGGGGCATGAGACAGTCCTTGATGCAGAGCTTTGATGAGATTTATCTGCTTGACCTTCATGGCAACAGTCTTAAAAAAGAAAGATGTCCTGATGGTTCTAAAGATGAAAATGTCTTTGATATTCAGCAGGGTGTTGCTATTGCTCTGTTCATAAAGAAAACCCCTCTTTCGTCCCCCCTTGCCAAGGGGGGAATTAAAGGGGGGTGTAAGATTTCACATTCTGAACTATGGGGCGTAAGAGAAGACAAATATGATTGGCTTAATAAACACGATATTAAAACAACAAAATGGAAAACTATTAAACCCAAATCCGAGTTCTATCTTTTTATTCCGCGTGACGAAGGTCTTTTAAAACAATATGAAACGTATCCTAAAATCACCGATATTTTTCCTGTAAACAGTGTTGGAATAGTCACATCAAGAGATAATTTTGTTATTGATTTCGACAGGAATGCCTTAAAAAGAAGGATAATGCAATTCAGGGACAAAAAGATGCCTGATGAAATTATTCAGCAGGCATATAACCTGAAAGATAAATCCAACTGGAAGTTAAAGGATTCAAGAGAAACAATTATTAAAGATGAAGACTGGGAGCGGGCTATAACAAAAATTCTTTATCGTCCTTTTGATATTCAATGGATTTTCTATCATGATGCTGTTATTGAACGCTCTAGAAAAGAAGTAATGCAACATATGATACAAGAAAATTTAGGATTATGTATTGGTAGAGCAGGACAAGTTGTTGGCTTGGAAAAACTGTGGAATGTGGTTTATGTCTCAGAAAATATTGTTGACCTTAATCTTTTCTATCGCGGTGGAGAATCTGTTTTCCCTCTCTATCTCTATCAAGAAAAAGATTATCCTAAAAAGAAAAAATCCCTCAGCACCGTCATGCTTCTTTTTGAACCGCAGGCGGAATACGGCATGAAAAAGTCAAACCTCTCTCCTGCATTCTTTGAAAAATTAACAAGAGAATATAAGAAAGCGCCGTCTCCTGAAGAAATCTTCTATTACATTTATGCAGTGCTTTATTCAAGCATCTACAGGACAAAATACGCCGAGTTCCTGAAGATAGATTTTCCGAGAGTTCCCTTCACAAGCGAGTACAAGCTATTTAAAAAGATAGGCGACCTTGGAGAAAAACTTGTTAACCTTCATCTCCTTAAATCTTCAGACCTTGACGCTCCCGTTGCCAAATTTCAGGGCAAAGGAAATGATAAAGTTGAAAAACCGAGATATGAACAACCCCCTCAATCCCCCTTAACAAAGGGGGAATTAAAGGGGGTTGTTTATATAAACAGCAGCCAGTATTTTGAAGGCATTCCTAAAGAAGTATGGGAATATCAAATTGGCGGTTATCAGGTCTGCGACAAATGGCTTAAGGATAGAAAGGGAAGACCTCTATCTCTTGATGACATAACGCATTACTGCAAGGTTGTAACTTCACTAAAAAAGACAATAGAGGTTCAGTCAAAAATTGACAGCGCATATCCGGAAATTGAAAAAGAAATTATAAAATTCTAACTGCAAAGGGTTCGCATGAAATACATCATCATCGGCAATGGCGCTGCGGGAACAACTGCCGCAATCAACATAAGAAAGATTGACCATGAAGGAGAGATAACCATACTCTCTGACGAGGCCTATCCTTTTTACAGCCGCATAAGGCTCATGGAATACATAAGCGGCGATGTGGATGAAAACGGCCTTATCATTTATAAAGACGCATGGTATGAAAAGAACAACATAAAGCTGCTGCTTAACACGCCTGTTTCTGAAATAGATAAAAACAAAAAAGAGGTCATCACACATTCAGGGCATATACTGAAATACGACAGGCTTCTCATTGCAGCGGGAGGCCTTTCATTCGTCCCGCCAATCCCCGGCTCTGACAAAAAAGGGGTGTTTACGCTAAGAACGCTTAAAGACGCCATTGAAATCAAAAGATATGCTGAACAATCAAAGAGAGTTGTTATTATAGGAGGAGGAGTTCTCGGGCTTGAGCTTGGAAACAGCCTGAGAAAAACAGGGCATTCAGTATTTGTGGTGGAGTTCTTCCCAAGACTGCTTCCAAGACAGATGGATACGGAAGGCGCTGAAATTCTTAAAACACAGATGGGGAAAATGGGATTTGCCATTTTTCTTGGCGCAAAGACACGGGAGATAACAGGGGACGAAAAGGTTAAGGGCGTTATTCTTGATGACGGAACAATTATTGACTGCGATATGGTGATAATATCTGCCGGAGTCAAACCCAATACAGAACTCGCTGATAAACCCGGAATTAAATGCAATAAAGGAGCGCCTGTAAATGACAGGCTTGAGACAGAGCTTAAGGACATATACGCTGCCGGCGACATAGCAGAGCACAGAGGGATATGCTACGGCATATGGCCTGCCGCAGAGGAACAGGGCAAGATTGCAGGAATCAATATGGCAGGAGGCAGCGCAGTCTATACAGGCACACTGCCTTCAAATATTCTTAAGATAGCAGGAATAAATCTTATTTCCGCAGGAGATATAGACCCTGACAAAAAACTTGAAGCAATCGTGCAGAAAGACAGCAAAAGTCTTATATACAGGAAACTCGTTATACAAGATAATTGTATTGTCGGCTGCATACTTTATGGTAATATTGACGTCTGGGGAAAAATTAAAAAGGCAATGGACGAAAAGAAAGATATAAGCCGTATAAAAACAGCCCTTGAAAAGTGGGACATGGAGGCATTGTAGTGGACCCGATAACTCACAGCCTTGCAGGGGCGGCAATCGCGCAACTTGGATTCAAAAGAAAAGGAGCCTTCTGGGTCCTGCTCATATCATCTATTGCGCCTGATTTTGACTACATAACAAGATTCTGGGGAGTGGATATATTCCTCAGATACCATCGCGGAATAACACATGGGATTCTTGCCCTTTTTCTTGTGCCGCTGATTATAGCTGTTATAGCCGGTTTCAGGAAAGGTTTTTTTTATTACTATTTCCTGTCTTTCCTGGCCTACGGCATACATATATTGATGGACCTCACAAACCAGTACGGCACACGTGTTCTTTCGCCATTTGACTGGAATGCGTATTCGCTGGATATCAGTTTTATAATAGACCCGTATATATCCATCGGACTATTTTTATGCGTGATACTCGGCAGATTCAACAGAAAAAAAGCAGCGCTTATCTCTGCCGTTACAATTATCCTTTTGTTTTCATATCTCGGAGGCAGATATTATCTTCGTAATGCAGCAAGGGATTTTCTCAAAGAAAGGCTTGAGGCTAATACCTACACGATGTGTCCTCTGCCGAATGATTTTCTGAGGTGGTGGTTTATCGCAAAATCAGGCGATGAGATAAAAGTCGGCTTTGCCGACCTTTTCACAAAGAGGATATGCGTTCAGAATACATTTACCTTTAACGATAAAGACCCTCTGGTTGAGCGTTCAAAAGAGACAAAGCTCGTAAAAAACTTTCTTTACTTTGCAAGATACCCCTACCCTGAAATAAAAAAACAAGGCGGCAGGACGATAGCGCTGTGGAAGGAACTTGCTTATTCGTTCATGCCCGGAGAGCATTTCACGGCAAAGGTCACCTTTGACGAAAATAACAAACTGATAAAATCGGAGTTCAAATTTTAGCCCTATTTCTGCTTCTTCATCAGAGCCTGTCCTATGACATTCCTCTGAATCTGATTGGTCCCTTCGTATATCTGGAGTATCTTTGCGTCACGCATCATCTTCTCAACAGGATACTCCTTCATATATCCTGAGCCGCCCATCACCTGAATGGCATTTGTCGTAACTCTCATACCAACGTCCGTAGCAAAAACCTTTGCCATAGCAGACTCCTTTGTTACGTCCTTTGCCCCGCTGTCAATGAATCTGGCAACTGAATAGACAAGCGCCCTCGCAGCCTCTATGTCTGTCGCCATATCCGCAAGCATATGCTGGACTGCCTGAAAACTTATAATCGGATGTCCGAACTGAACCCTCTGCCTTGCAAATTTCACGGCCTCATCAAATGCGCCCTGCGCAACGCCGACTCCCTGTGCGCCGACGCCTGCCCTTGAATTATCCAGCGTCTTCATCGCAACTATGAATCCCACACCTTCTTTTGAGATAATATTCTCCTTCGGAATTCTACAGTTATCAAATATAAGTTCCCTTGTTGCAGACGCCCTTATCCCCATCTTCTCTTCCTTTTTGCCGAAAGTAAATCCCGGAGTTCCTTTTTCCACAATGAAAGCAGATGCGCCTCTCGGCCCCTTTGTCTTGTCAGTCAGGGCAATTATTGTATATACCTCCGCCTCGCCTCCGTTAGTTATCCACTGCTTTGTGCCGTTAAGCACATATTCATTTCCTGTAAGTTTTGCAGTTGTCTGAATGCCCGCTGCATCGCTTCCCGCATTCGCCTCGGTAAGGCCGAATGCGACAAGCCTCTTGCCTGAAGCTATGTCCGGCAGATATTTCTTCTTCTGCGCATCAGAGCCGAAAAGAAGGATTGGATATGCTCCAAGCGCATTTGCAGCATAGGTTGTTGAGACGCCAAGGCAGGCCCTTGAGATTTCCTCAACAGCAATGCACAACTCAAAGCTGCCCTTTCCGAGTCCTCCGTATTCTTCCGGTATAAAAAGCCCGAAAAGGTCTGACTGCGCGAGGACCTTCATTATCTCCCATGGGAATTCTTCTTTTTCATCAAGCTCTCTTCTTACAGGCACAATCTTCTCTTCCGCAATCTGCCTTGCAAGGTCTCTTATCATTGCCTGTTCTTCAGTAAAAAAATAATCCATTCTTACCTCCAGATTAGTGTAAGCGCCAGTTTTTAGTGTCAGTTTTTTATTCGCTGACACTGTAGCTATTCACTGACACTTTGTTCTTGAGAGCTAATTTTAGCAGAAATCACCGGATATTTGAAAGCTAAAAATCAGAAAAAGAGTTAGAATATATCATGAAAATTAAATGCCCTATGTGTAAAAAGACAACAACATGGGAAGAAAATCCAAATAGGCCGTTCTGTTCTGAAAGATGCAAGCTCCTGGACCTCGGCAAATGGGTGTTTGAGGAATACAAGATTTCGGGAGAAAAAGCTGAAGAAGAAAAAGAAGAGACAAAAAATCAGATGAACGATAAATAACCTTATGGTTAAAACCTATGCAGATGGAAGGGGATAGCATTCTCGCTCATTCTCGTTCCGATAGAATCGGAACTCCGAGGTTTTTGCCTCACACCCCCCTCAAATCCCCCCTTATCAAGGGGGGACTAAGGGGGGTGTCGGAATTGCGTGCAATAAAACCGCTCAAATACCATCCCCTTCCATTAGTTGTGTGCATCTGTTTACTGCTTTTTATTTTATCATGTTCGCCGCAGAACCGCCTTTCCGGCTATATCTATTACCGGCTTAATACAAACCCGACAACACTTGACCCTGCGCTTATTGTGGATGTTACGGGAGGCTCTCTCTCAGCCAAGCTCTTTAACGGTCTGGTCAAAATGGATAAGGACTTAAACATCATTCCCGACATAGCGTCAAAGTGGAAAATATCAGAAAACGGGCTTGTTTACAAATTTGAATTAAAAAAAGGCGTGATGTTCTCCAACGACAGAGAAGCAACAGCCGGAGACTTCAAATATTCATTTGAAAGGGTTCTTAATCCAAAAACGAGGTCTCCTAACACCTGGGTCTTTGACAAGATAAAAGGCGCAAGAGAGTTTATAGATGGTAAAGCAAAAGAGGTTTCAGGCATAAAGGCAGCAAACGATTACATGCTTGAGATAACCCTTGATAAACCCTTTTCTCCATTTCTGAATCTCCTGGCAATGACTGCTGCTTATGTAGTTCCTGAGGAAGAAGTGGAAAAATGGGGAGTGGATTTTTCATCTCATCCCGTTGGTACGGGACCGTTTATCCTCAAACACTGGCTTCCAAACAGAGAACTTCTGCTTGAGGCAAGAACCGATTATTTTGACAGCCTTCCAAAAATCAGCGGCATCGCCTATAAGATAATCCCCGAAGACCTGACAACAATAACGGAATTTGAAATTGGCAATCTTGATGTAATAACCATTCCGGCATCGGCATTCTCCAGATTTAAAAAAGATAAAAAAATGTCGGGATTCATGTCATCAATAAACGGCATAAACACCTATTACCTCGGGCTTAACTGCTCAAAAAAGCCTTTTGATAATCCTGTTCTCAGAAAGGCAATGAACTATGCAATTGACAGGGAAAAGATGTTAAGGACTGTTTACGAAGGAAGGGGAAGGCTTGCCTCAGGGCCGGTGCCTGATATTCTGAGAAAATGGAAAGCGCCTGCATCTTATGAATATAATCCGTCAAAAGCCGGAGAGTTAATAAAGGCCGCCGGTTATCCGGATGGGCTTGAAGTGAATTTTTATATAACAGCGGACAATGAGGTTGTGGATACTGCCGAGGTGATACAGTCATATTTAAAAGAAGTTGGGATTAAGGCAAATATCAAACAGCTTGAATGGAGCGCATATAAAGATGCAATCAATAAAGGCGAGCCGGACATGTTCTGGCTTGGATGGTTTGCCGACTATCCCGACCCCGAAAATTTTTTGTTCCCTTTATTCCACTCGGCAAACCTCGGCCCGGCGGGAAACAGGGCAAGATATAAAAATCCTGCGGTAGATTCTCTTATTGAAAAAGGCCAGCACGCACAAACAGCAAAAGAAAGAGATGTGTATTATGAAAAGGCTGAGAATATGATTGTTGACGATGCACCATGGGTATTCTTCTGGCACAAAACAGATTACACGTTAAGACAGCCTTGGGTGAAGAATTATCAGATATATCTTATCTACAGCATTGATAAGGGAACAGAGATAAGCTTTTGATTAACTATCTCCACGGCTCAATAATAACCTTTATTGACTCTTTACCTTCTGCAACGAGCTTAAAACCAAGCTGTGCATCGGACATGCCCAGCCTGTGCGTAATCATATCCTTTACATTTACCCTCCTGGCGCTGATAAACTCTATTGCCAAAGCAAGGTCAGAGGGAGCCGCTCCATAGGATGTCACCATTTTTATCTCATTTCTCCAGAAATCATTGATTGGCACAGAGACATTAATTCCCGGCTCAGGGACCGCAAAAAACAGAATCGTGCCTCCCTTATCAACAGACTGAAGCGCCTGCTCAATAGCAGGCATTGCGCCTGTGCACACAATAACACAGTCTGCCAATCTTCCGTCATTCAGTGGACGAACACGCTCAGGCATATTCTCTTTAGCATTAATAACGCTGTCTGCGCCGAATTTTAATGCTGCATTAAGGCGGTATTCATTTACATCAGTTGCAATAATCCGTTCCGCTCCCGCATTCTTTGCCATACTTATATGAAGTAGCCCTGAAATCCCGCTGCCAATTACAAGAACGCTTTGTCCGGCTTTCAGGTTTGCGACCCTCTGGCCTCTCAGAATGCACGCCAGGGGCTCTATGAAGGTCCCTTCTTCATAAGACATATTTTCAGGAAGGATATAAACCCCGCTCTTAACATTTATCTCAGGCACTCTGAGATACTCTGCAAAACCTCCGGGGTCATAATTTGTTTTGTGAAGTGTCTCACAGGCAGTGTGATAGCCGCTAAGGCAATAGCGGCAGGCATTGCAAGGAACATGATGGGACACAAATACCCTGTCGCCGATTCTTAAGGCTGATGGCTGATGGCTGATAGCTGATAGCTCTGCTCCAAGCTCAACAATCTCTCCCGTTATTTCATGCCCGAGAACACGCGGAGCTTTTTTAATCCTGTACCATTCCATTACATCGCTTCCGCATATCCCGCTCGCCATAA
>MNVK01000089.1 GCA_001871685.1 Nitrospirae bacterium CG1_02_44_142 | reverse complement strand
CTAATTTCATAAATTTCCTGAGGCTTGAAAGCATCTTCTGATACCTCCTATAGCCTCGTATCCTACTAAATATCGGGTATGCTTTTGCATAATAATCCATCACTCCCTAATGTCGCATATGTATCGTAACTTATTCAGTATTTTCACAAGTTTTCACAGGTTTTGTTCAGCCAAGACAAAACCGCGGCAGATTGTATATAATGTAAAAATGAGATGCAGAGAATGTGAAGGGCGGTTAGCTCAGCTGGGAGAGCGCCACGTTCGCAACGTGGAAGTCGGGGGTTCGAATCCCCTACCGTCCACCATTTTTTCTTGCGCCTATTGACCTCTTTCATCTTAAACTCTATAATGTCTTAAAATTATCCGACCTGCCTGTGCCGCACGGCAGACAGGCAGAATGAGAGGCGCTATTCATGCAAAAAAAATTTTTTCTATTAGCAGTCCTGTTCGTTATTCTTGTTTTTAATCCTGCCTTCTCCGCAGATAAAAACAGCTTCCAGATAAAAAAACAGCCAGAGATACAGCAGGTAAAACCAAAGAAACCTGTCAAGATAAAACTGAAGCGCTCTGCGGAAGGGAAATATTCATGGGAGCTTTCAGGAGATGATACTGATGAAGTTGTGCGAGCGGACAGAAGATTGAAAAAATTGCTGAAGATAGAATGAAACACGGAATTATGTTATATTTACCCCGTAGGAATTTTTAACGTGGTGGAGGTTTTATGAAAATAGTTCTTGCATATTCCGGAGGGCTTGATACCTCAGTAGCCATAAAATGGCTTAAGGAGACCTACAATGCAGAAGTCATTGCTTTCTGCGCAGACCTTGGTCAGGGAGAAGACCTTAATGCCGTAAGAAAAAAGGCGCTGCTGACCGGAGCCTCAAAAGCCTATGTTGAAGACCTGAGAGAAGAATTCGTCAGGGATTATGTATTCCCCATGTTGCGGGCAAACGCAGTTTATGAAGAGACATATCTGCTTGGCACCTCAATAGCCAGGCCGTTAATTGCTAAAAAACAAATAGAAATTGCAAAAAAAGAAAAGGCGGATGCGGTATCCCACGGCGCTACTGGAAAGGGCAATGACCAGGTGAGGTTTGAACTCGCCTACTATGCGCTGAAACCGGACATAAAAGTAATAGCTCCGTGGCGGGAATGGCCTTTTAATTCAAGGCAGTCGCTAATCAAATATGCAGCAAAGCAAAACATTCCTGTCCCTGTAACAAAGGCTAAACCTTACAGCACCGACAGAAATCTCTTTCATATAAGCTATGAAGGCGGGATTCTTGAAGACCCATGGGCAGAGCCTCCAAAGGATATGTTTACCATGATGGTCTCTCCTGAAAAGGCGCCGGATAAAGTTGCGCATATTGAGCTAAGTTATGAGAAAGGAAACCCGGCTGCCATAAACGGCAAAAAGATGACTCCTGCAAAACTTCTTGAAGAACTGAATTCAATCGCAGGCAGAAATGGAATAGGCAGGGCTGATATAGTTGAAAACAGATACGTCGGAATAAAATCACGCGGGGTTTATGAGACGCCCGGCGGCACGGTTCTTCACATCGCCCACAGGGCCCTTGAGTCAATAACGCTTGACCGGGAGGTTATGCATCTCAGGGATTCATTGACGCCCAAATATGCCGAGTTTGTATATTACGGATACTGGTTTTCCCCTGAAAGAAGAATGCTCCAGACGATGATAGATGAGGCTCAGAATAATGTGACAGGCACGGTGAGGCTTAAACTTTATAAGGGGAACTGCCAGGTTGTCGGAAGGAAATCGCCAAAATCTCTTTATCAGCCCGAACTTGCGACCTTTGAGGCAGAGAAGGTTTACAATCAGAGGGATGCGGAAGGATTTATAAAACTCAATGCGCTCAGGCTGAAATTACTACGACTGGTGAATAGGTGAATTGGTGAATAGGTCAATGGGCAAATAGGTGAAAAGGATTAATGGAAACTGATAAATTATTTTTCGATTCACCGATTAACCGATTCACCAATTCACCGTAATAGAAATTTATGTCTGACCCTAAATTCTGGATTGCGCTGAGTGATGCGCCTGATATCGGGCCTGTGACGGCCAGGAAACTGCTTGCTATTTACAGAAAGCCAGAGGCCGTTTTTAAAACTTCATATAAAGAACTGTCCAATATCCACGGCATAGGGCCTGCAAAAGCAAAAAGCATAAAAGGATATTCAGAATGGGAAAAGATAGACGCCTGGCTTAAAAAACTTGACGCCGCCGGAATAAAAATAGTTACTTTTAGCGATAAGGATTATCCTGAAGCGCTGAAGAATATAGAAGATGCTCCGGTTGTGCTTTATGTGAAGGGAAGAATACAGAAGGAAGACAGATACGCTGTTGCAGTTGTCGGTTCAAGAAACTACAGCCCGTATGGAAAACTTGCCGCCGAAAAATTATCCTCCGAACTTTCCTCTATGGGATTTACCATCGTGAGCGGCATGGCCAGGGGAATTGATACGCTGGCGCACGCCGCCGCTATTAAATCCGGCGGCAGAAGCATTGCCGTTCTGGGTTCAGGGATTGATGTGCCGTATCCTCCGGAGAACAGAGGCTTAATGGAAAAATTAGCAGAGTCCGGGTATGTGATAAGCGAATTTCCGCCCGGCGCGCCGCCCGACAAAGAGAACTTCCCGAAGAGAAACAGAATAATAAGCGGCTTGTCTCTCGGGGTGCTTGTTGTGGAAGCCGCTGCTAACAGCGGCTCATTGATAACAGCAGGCTGCGCCCTGGAACAGGGGAAGGAGATATTTGCAGTGCCGGGCAATATTAATTCTGCAACCTCAAAAGGCACAAATGAGCTGCTTAAGAAAGGGGCAAAACTCGTGCAGAGCGCAGAGGATATAATAGAAGAACTTGCGCCGGTCCTGAAGGGATACATACGGACCAGAGAAAAGGCAGACATAGAGCTTACGGTTGAGGAAAAGAAACTTTGTGATATAATGACGGCAGAACCGAAGCATGTTGATATACTCTTAAGAGAAAGCAGGATGCCTGCGCAAACGGCGCTTGGAATCCTGCTCTGCCTTGAATTAAAAGGGATTGTGAAACAAACGGAAGGGAAAAAATTTTTCCTTGCATGAATAAAAGAATGGCGAATAGGTAAATAGGTTATTGGGTTTTTGGGTTTTTGCGATTCACCGATTAACCGATTCACCGAGATATTTTTTTGCTTTTTAAATTTTGTTTTTTGGAGGTAATTGAATAAATGAATTCCGTAGTTATTGTTGAGTCGCCTGCGAAATCAAGAACGATAAACAAAATTCTCGGGAAAGATTTTATAGTAAAAGCGTCTATCGGTCATATCCGCGATTTGGTGGAGGGAGAACTTGGAGTGGATGTGAACAACAATTTTCAGCCCAAGTATGAGGTCCCCGCCGAGAAAAAAAAAGTAGTAGCCGAATTGAAAAAAATTGTCAAAGGCGCGGATGTGGTGTGGCTCGCAACAGATGAAGACCGCGAAGGCGAGGCCATCGCGTGGCATTTGTCGGAAGTGCTGGGGTTGAGCGAGAATAAAACGAGACGCATTACTTACTCTGAAATTACGAAAGACGCAATTCAAAAAGCGATTAAAAATCCGAGAACAATTGATAAAAGTTTAGTTGACGCGCAGCAGGCGCGCAGGGTTTTGGACCGATTGGTCGGCTATGAGATTTCGCCAATCCTTTGGAAGAAAGTTAAGCCTGCGCTATCGGCAGGAAGGGTGCAGAGCGTTGCCGTGAGATTGATTGTGGAGCGGGAAAGAGAGATACAAAATTTCAAATCCGTTTCATCTTATAAAGTGTCGGCTGTTTTTCTGAATGAGAAAAATGAGATAGTGAAAGCGGAACTGCCGAAAAAGTTCCAAACCAAAGAAGAGGCGAAAGCATTCCTCGAAAAGTGCAAAGGCGCGGAGTTCTCTATTGCCGGCATAGAGACAAAACCCGCAAAGAAATCTCCATCCGCACCTTTTACCACTTCAACGCTTCAGCAGGAGGCGGGAAGAAAATTCGGATACTCGGTTGCGCAAACCATGCGGATAGCGCAGGGGCTTTACGAGAGCGGAAAGATAACCTACATGCGCACGGATTCGGTAAATCTCTCCGACACTGCGCTGGGACAAGCGAAGAACGAGATTGAAAAATTGTACGGAAAAGATTTCCTGAATATCCGCCGTTACAAAACCAAGAGCAAAGGCGCACAGGAGGCGCACGAGGCCATCCGCCCGGCTAATCTCGGCGTTTACGAAATTGAAGGCGACGCGCAGGAGCGGCGCATCTATGACTTGATATGGAAAAGAACTATTGCCTCACAGATGAGCGATGCGCTGCTGGAGAAAACCACAGCGGCCATCCGCGTGTCAACAACTGAAGAAAAGTTCGCTGCCCAGGGAGAGGTTCTGAAGTTCGAGGGATTTCTCAAGGTGTATCTCGAGGGAAAAGACGAGGAAAACGAGGAAAATGCGGAAGGCGTCCTGCCTCCTTTGAAGATTGGCGAGAAGCTCTCAAACAGAGAAATAACTGCAGTGGAACGGTTCACTTATCACCCGCCCCGCTACACCGAAGCCACGCTGGTGCGTAAACTGGAGGAACTCGGCATCGGCAGGCCTTCCACCTATGCTCCAACCATCTTCACCATTCAAAAGAGAAATTATGTAGTGAAAGAAGACCGCGATGGCGTGAAGAGGAATTTCAGCTGCCTCACGTTGAAGAATGGGAATATCATTGCAGAAGAAAAATCCGAAAACACAGGCGCTGAGAAATCAAAGCTCTTTCCCACTGACGTCGGCATGGTGGTGAACGATTTTCTGATGGATAATTTCAAAGACATTATGGACTTTAATTTCACGGCAAAGGTAGAGGAGGAGTTTGACGAAATTGCCGGGGGAAAATTAGTGTGGACCAAGATGCTTGCGGAGTTTTACAAGCCCTTTCATAAAACCGTGGAGGATACAGCGGAAACATCCGCGCGCCAGAGCGGAGAGCGTGTGCTCGGCAAAGACCCTGTAACGGGAAAACAGGTGCTTGTGCGGCTCGGAAAGTTTGGGCCTATAGTTCAAATCGGGCGTCAGGATGACAAGGAGAAACCGCGCTATGCTTCGCTTCGCAAGAATCAGCGCATGGACGCCATCACCTTTGAACAAGCCATGGAGCTATTTAAGCTCCCCCGCAGCCTCGGCACGCACAAAGGCGATGAGGTGCTCGTGAATATCGGCCGTTTCGGGCCGTACATAAAATATCAGGGCGGATATGTGTCCCTCCCGAAAGACGAAGACCCGAACACGATTTCGCTGGAAAGGGCAAAGGAAATTCTGAACGGCCCCCGCCTGCCCAAGGTATTGGGCCAGTTTCAGGATGAAGACGTCATCGCGGCCAAAGGGAGATTCGGCCCGTATGTGAAATACAAAAACATCTTTGCGTCCCTCGGCAAAGGGGAAGACCCGCTTTGCGTAACGCTGGAGCGCGCCATTGAACTGGTGACAGCGAAGGAGAAAAAAGAGCTGGATAAAATCATTAAAGCGTGGGCTGAGGATGCTCGGGTGCGCGTGGTGAACGGCAGATACGGCCCGTGTATTCAGTCCGGGAAAAAATTCTTCCGCATCCCTGCGGGCAAAAAGCCGCAGGATATTACGCTGGAGGAATGCCTGTCCCTGGCGGGATTAAACGAGGAAAAGAAAAAACCCAAAGCTGCAAGCGCAAAGGGAAAAACGAAAGCCAAAACCCGCAAGACGGGATAAAGTAAAAGCTTCTTACCTGTCTGCGTGCAAACACCTGCCCCTCCTTAACTAAGGAGGGGAGTTAGGATACCCACTTGAAATGAGAAAGAGCCTCAATAAAAGACCCTTGATTATAGGCGTCGGCGGCAGCCACAGCGGAGTCGGCAAAACAACGGTAGCAGAAGCGCTGCTTAAACACCTTACAAATCCCCCCTCACCCCCCTTTACTAAAGGGGGGATGGGGGGATTATGGGGCGCAATCAAATACACAAAAACTGTCATTTACACCTCAATAATTGACGACCCGGAGACACTATCGCAGGAAAGCAAAGATACTGCAAGGCTCATCAACGCAGGCGCCGAAAAAACGCTGTGGGTTCAATCGCCTCCGGAAGAACTCAAAGAGGTTCTTCCCATAGCTGTTGACAGGCTTTCCAATCTCAGAGGGATAATAGTGGAAGGCAACAGCGCAATTGAGTTTTTGAAACCTGATATTGTAATATTTGTATCTGGAAGGCATGGCGGCGCTTTGAAGAAAAGCGCTGTAAGAGTTCTTGAAATGGCAGATATAATTTTATTTCAGTATGAACCTTCCATGAAACTGCCTGCAAAGGCAAAGAGCTTTAAAGTTGTTTTTGAACCGGCATCGGGATTTGATGAATGCCTAAATTACATACAGAAACTGCTAAAATGAGAGACGAATGAAAAACAGGATAGAAGAAACAATTAAAAGAAAGGCCGTCAAAGGCAGGCTTTCATGCAGCGCTGCAAGGAAAATTGCCGAGGAGGCCGGGGTGTCCTATAAAATTGTCGGCGAGGCCGCTGACAGGCTCAAGATAAAAATCACTAACTGCCAGCTTGGTTGTTTCTGATGACTACACTCTTTTTTGAACTTGCCCTGACATTTTATTTTACCGCGGCAATCATCAGCGTTGTAGAACTCTTCAGGAGTTCAAAGACAACGACAAAGGTAATGCTGCTCTTTGTTGCGGTTGGTTTTATTCTGCACACTGTAAGCATCGTCCTGCGTTATGCTGATGCAGGCCGCATGCCGGTAGTAAATCCGCATGAGGCAACGTCATTTTTTTCGTGGTGTATAGTGCTTTTATTCCTTATCCTGGAATTCAGATACAATATTGGGCTGCTCGGTTCATTCATCATGCCTCTTGTCTTTGTCCTGATGCTCTCATCCGCAATGCTGCCAAGAGAGATTAAGCCTTTAAGCCCCGAACTCCAGAGCTACTGGCTCAGCATCCATACGCTCCTTGCATTCATAGGCAATGCGGCATTCGCAATGGCAGCAGGCATAGGAATCATGTATCTGATTCAGGAGCGTTATGTAAAATCAAAACACCCCAGCGGGCTGTTTCAGAGGCTGCCGAGCCTTCAAATCCTGGACGAGATAAATTACAGGCTGATAACAATCGGCTTCCCTCTGCTTACGCTTGCAATCATAACAGGAGCGCTCTGGGCGCAGAGCGCCTGGGGAAGCTATCTGAAAGGAGATTTCCGTGTGGTATGGGCCATTATCACCTGGCTTACATACGCCGTAGTTCTGCACACGCGGCTTTTAGCGGGCTGGCGCGGGAAAAGGGCAGCGATACTGTCTATTATCGGGTTTCTTACAATCCTTATCGCATTCTTCGGGATTAAATTACTCGGAAAGGGTCTTCATGTTTTTCTATGAATATTCTTGTTGTAGGACTAAATCATAAAACTGCTGATGTAGACATCAGGGAAAGACTTACCTTTAACGGGCAGAAACTTGAGGAAGGCCTCCGGAGGATTAAAACCCTTCCCGATGTAAAAGAGGCTGTTATTCTCTCAACCTGCAACAGGGTTGAAATCTATACTGTTGTAAGCAGCGCCGCAGCCGCGCACGAATCAATAAAGAATTTCATCTCGGAGTTTCACGGAATTGACAGGAGCGCGCTCGAAACAACGCTTTACGCATACGAAGGTATAAATGCCGTCAGGCATATCTTCAGGGTTGCTGCAAGCCTTGACTCAATGATTGTCGGCGAACCCCAGATACTCGGGCAGATAAAAGACGCCTTTGAATTTTCTCTCCGAAAAAAGGCCACGGGAATTCTCCTCAATAAACTCATGAAAAAGACAATCTCCGTAGCCAAGCGGATACGCACAGAGACAAAGATTGCCGAAAATGCGGTGTCAATAAGCTTTGCCGCAGTTGAGCTTGCAAAAAAAATATTTACAGACCTTTCATCAAAATCATTCATGCTCCTCGGCGCAGGAGACATGGCAGAACTGGCCGCGCGGCACCTCGCCAATAGCGGGGTCAGAGACGTCATTGTAGCAAACAGAACCTATGAAACAGGCTGCGAACTTGCAAAAGAATTCAACGGCAGGGCTGTAAGATTTGAGGATTTTATGCATGAGATGGTCCATACGGATATTGTGATATGTTCAACCGGCGCATCAAAATACGTGCTCATGAAAGAGCAGATGCAGAAGGTCATGAAAGAGAGAAGGCAGAAACCTGTATTTATCATTGACATATCTGTTCCGAGGAATATAGACCCTGAGATAAATAACATAGACAATGTGTACCTTTATGATGTTGACGACCTGCAGGGCGTTGTTGATACAAATGTACAGGGAAGACAGAAAGAAGCAGAAAATGCCGAAGTAATAATAGCAGAGGAGATAGAAACCTTTCAGAAATGGCTGATATCGCTTGATTCTGTTCCAACTATCGTGGCCCTGCGCGAAAGGGCTGATGCTGTTAAAAAAGAGGAGATTGAAAAACTTCTTAACAAACTGCCTGCCCTCGGTGAAAAAGAAAGAGACGCCGTTGAATACATGGCGTCCGCAATTATTAACAAACTCATCCACCCGCCAACCACGGCATTAAAAGAAGACTCGGAAGACAGAGACATCCTCATAGCAGCAATCAGAAAACTTTACGGCTTGGATGAGAAGGGAGAGTAAGACTGATCGGAACTATGTCGTTTATCAAACCGGCAGTCTGTGTACCTTTCTAATCGCCAACCATTATACAAGTACATAATAGACTGCCCGTCCTTTGCTGCCATAATACCAACACCTTTGCGGTAAAAAGTCCCCTGACCATGTCCCTTATTTTTCCGCTCATTTCAAATACTTCATCCTTTCTATAATCTCTTCTGGAGATGGCAGATATTTTTTTAGTTCACGAGGCAGCCTTTCCGTCAACTTATAAGTAGATATGCCTATCGGCTTTTTCGTGTCCTTCAGCGCATACTCAACGATTGTCCGGCTTTTGTCTTTGCATAATATAATTCCGATGGAGGGATTCTCATCGGGAAGCTTCGCCATATCATTCAGGGCGGAGAGATAAAACTGCATTTTCCCGGCATATTCAGGCTTAAACGCTCCGACTTTCAACTCTATTGCAATGAGGCAACGCAGTTGCCGATGGTACAACAGCAAGTCAATAAAAAACTCTTGCCCGTCTATCTCCAGCCGATATTGATTGCCCACAAAAGCAAAATAGCCGCCCATCTCTATCAGGAATTTTCTCACATTTTCAAGGAGCGCCAGTTCAAGCTCTTTTTCGGAATGCTCTTCTCCGAGTTCCAAAAAGTCAAATGAGTATTCATCCTTAACCGCCAGCTTTGCCTGATGACGATATTTTTCCAGAACGGTTTTGTCAAAGCTCGTTTGATTCGCCATATACCGTTCAAATGCGCCGGCTTCAAGCTGATTTGTCAGAACATCTTTTGTCCATCCGAATCTTTTTGTTATCTTGAGATAAAACTCGCGCCGGATGTCGTCTTTGCAACGCTCCATGATAATGACATTCTTCGTCCAGCTAATTTCTCGCACCATTGGTGCGAGTTTTTCATTAGGATTGTATGTGAGATAGAAATTTCGCATTCTCCAGAGATTTGCGCTTGAAAATCCCTGCATCCCCGGAAACTCTTTTTGCAGGTCTTTTGCAAGTGTCTCCACGACTGCCTTGCCCCAGCTAAGCTTTTCCTGCTTTGTAACTATTGATCTGCCTATGTCCCAATACAGATTTATAAGCTCTTTGTTTACAGCCTTGAGAGCGTCATATTGAGCTTTATATATTCGCTCTTTTATCTCTTTTAGAAATGTCTTGTATTCGGCAGTTACTACTGATGACATTTAATTGTCTCCATTTTTCTTGAAATATTCAACTCTGCCTCGGGCAGGTTTGAATTCTATATTTTGCGATTCAAGTGATTTTATCGACTCGTCGATTCGCCGAGGCGAAAAGCCATATTTATTTTTTCCGTCATAATTTTTCAGGCTGCGCTTCTTCATGACTGATAATAGGGATGTGTCCCCCATTTATTCCGAGAGCTTAGAATTCATTTTTTAATCCAGCCTATTATATTTTCAGAATAATCGTTCCTGTTTCTTCTTCGCCTCTCGCGCAGAGACCCCTGCTGTATCTCTCTTGAGATTTACAATTGAGTTAATATCCAAATTTGTTTTTTCTTTTATATAGGCAGCACGGAGAGCATCAAAATAAATAATGTTCCAGTTCTCAGTCTCAAAATGCTCCCTGAATAAAGGAGAGGTCATTTTATTATGTAGTTGGGCTTCGCGTTCTTCAGGCAATACCATAAATTTATCAACCGAGGCATCCACATTTGAGCCTCTCATTATCGCGCTCATCATACTCGTTGTTGACTCTACCTCAAACACAGCAGCGACCTTATTGCCTTTTATCCATAGCAAGTCAATATTCTCAACAACATCCTGATTTTCAGCATTATCAACTTTAAAGCGTTTTAAGGTCATATACTCGGATAATTTCTTTCCCTGAGAAATAATGCTCTGGTCTTTCTCATATTGCTCTCTTTTACCGACCCAGATGTCAAACCCCTGCTTTTTCCCTATTAATGCCAGCATGGCTATCATCTCGCTATGCTCATTCACTCGCTGCTGGATTTCAGGTTTAAGCATCCAAAACCCGCCGGAAACCTGTCGTGCATATATTTTTAGGGCATCCATAATGCTTGTGCTATCAGAAGTTAATGAATTGGGAAACTCTGTGCTGACAGCATCCCATATCTCTGTAAAAGTGACCTTGCCTTTTTGATGCAGCTTTCTGTAAACAGTCTGCTCCACTCTTTCAGTCAAAGGAATCTCATTTAATCGCCGAACAATTGAAGTGTCTTTAAACCACCACAATTTACCCTCTGCCCCGCCAATTTTTGTAGGCAGAAGCACAAATTCTTTTTCAAGATGATTTTTTAAAACTGTATTGATATCAAGACCGGTATGGAGGCTCGAAAAAAAGCCTTGCTTTGCAAGGACAGGGTCAATGTAGTTTATGATGATTGTATATGGAGTAGGCTCTGCCCTTTCTGCAAGAAGAGCAACGGTTGTATCAATAACAATGTTTTCAAATCTCGCCTCATCTATCTCTTCAGGATGAGACACTTTAGATTTTGATGACGGCTTATTAAATCTCAGATAGAAATCACCCTGTGCAGAACCAAAAGGCTGGAGTAATGACTTTGCAGATGGCCGTGCAAGTTCCTGATGGTGTATCTTTTGTAATTCAAACCCTGAAAAGACACCTGCCCGTATCGTTGCATTACGAACTTTGAATGTTGGGTTATGGAATGTCAGTGTAAGATACCTGTCAGACTTTAAGACCTTAAACATGCCCTGAAAGCTTGATGAAAGCAAAGAATGATAAACATTAAAATCTTTATGCTGCCGCTCATTCCTGATAATCTCATCCGCTACTATGCCTTTAAGATAATCACCGTTCATTTTCAGCCATGAAACCCACATGTATGATAATTCTCCATATTGAATTGAGGCATCATAGGGCGGGTCAGTAAAAATATAGTCAACAACTCGCTCCGGCATTTTCTTCATTAGGTCAAGACATGAGCCATTATAGATGAAAACATCTGCTTTGCCGGAAATAACCTGTTCAAATGAAGACCCTATTTTTATATCCTTGAAAAGCTTATTAGATTCAGCCTTAGCTTTCATAAGACCTTGATGTCCATTGATTGCACTCTCAAATCTATCCCAAACATTCAACTCCATGAATTCACTTGCAGACCAGTAACTATGCTCATTCCAGACAGAACTGAAGGGCCGCGTTGGTCTGACGGGCATCATCTTTGTACACAAATGACTCATAGACGAAAATCCTATTTGCAAGAAATCTTTCAAGTTTTTATTTGATTCTTCTTCTATAGCCTCCATTAGCCATGCGAGTGCCTGAAGGTTGCGCTTTGTGAAAAGCTCGTCAACTGAATCATATTTTTCTTTTTTAACAAATGGCCTACCATCAGGATAGTAAAACTTATTTTTGGGATACCACTCCTTAATTTTCTTAGTTTCGTTTTTTTCAAGCAGGTCTTTATCAAACTTTGTTAATTTACAATCCTTCTCCTGCCTGTCCTCACAATTAGGGCAGGACTGGTAACGAATCTCTATGCATTTATCTTCTTTCCATATGGCACAACCGGAAATAATCTCTTTACCACAATTCCTGCACTTTGTCAGATAGAGGTTTTCAATCTTGCTTTTAACTTTTTTCCTAACACGTTCAAATGCCTCGTGTAATTCAATTTGATCAACAGGTTTTATTGTTAAACGGATAATCTCTGTTGCGATAGGGTTAAGGTCACAGACAATAGCTCGCCGTCCATTTTTTAATGCCTCCATCGCAGTAATCCCGCTTCCTGCAAATGGGTCAAAAATTATTCCATCTTCAGGGCAGTATGCCTTTATAAATTCTCCAACTACATTCCACGTTTTTCGTGACCAGTATTTGTGCCATAGATACATGGAAGTGTGAGCTAACGGCGGGATTTGACGATTGAGATGCTCTATATGTGATTTATCGGATGAACTTGATTTTACACCCCTGTCTGACTTTAATCTATTCCGCTTCAAGAAGTTTCACCATCCTTAGAACTATTTCATATGCAGCAGCTATTCTAACTATCTTCACATCGCCCAGTCCTCTAATCCTTGCCATATCTGAAAGTTTAACGCCCATCATTCCGCTTAAAGAAGTATACTTTTTGAGCAGTTCTTTAGCAAGGGCTTGCGGAGTTTTATCTCTGTATCCGCTGACAATCAAAACGGCAAGGAGCTTGTTGTCAGAATAGTCAGGAAGTCCAATTTTGACTTTTTTGACTGCCGGAAGATTCCAGTTGTTTTCCTTAATGATACGTTTGCATATCTCGTAAGGCGCTGCGATTCTCTTAATCTTGCCGTTCTTCAGTCCCTTAATCCGAGAAAGCTCTTCAAAAGTTTTGCCCCAAAGTCCGTATATACCGAAATAATTATCAAACAGAGCTTTTGAGATATCCTGTGCTGTCCTTCCTTTATATCCTGTGCTTATAAGTATAGAGAAAAGCTCGTCTTGATTTAAGCTTTGAGGTCCGAGTTCTATAAGCTTTCCGCCCGGATGTTCCCATGTTTTCATAGAAACCTCTTATTTAAACGCATGGCATAATTTTATACGCATCAAGGCGATATGGTCAATAAGAAAGGCAGGATAAGAAAAGCCCTACACCACCATCCACTGCTGCGGCAGGAATAATCTCTCATAAGTCATCATCGCAAACCTGTCAGTCATCCCTGCAACAAAGTCGCAAACCATCCTGTGTTTGTTCAGTTTCTTTTCTGCGGGAATATTCTTAAAGACCTCTTCAATATGTTCAAGGTAATACTCGTATAAATCCCCCAGTATTTTTTTTGCCTTCCTGAACTCTATTTTTGTAGTATCGCTCTCATACACATGCTCATAAAGAAAATCTCTCAGCATATATGTCGCTGATGACACCTCAGAACTCATAGAGAGCCTTTCAAGCCCTGTCTCAAGGGATTGATAGACACAGTCCTTTACCATTCTGTCTATCCTCCCTGAATGTGTATCACCGAGAATGCCGACAATCTTTTTTGGAATGTCGGTTCTTTTTAGAACCCCTGCCCTTATCGCATCGTCCAGGTCGTGGTTAACATAGGCGATAGTGTCCGAGATACGCACCACCTGCCCTTCAAGCGTCTCCGCCATCTCTGCCTTTGTTTCCGGAATAATTATTCCCTTGCCTTTTGAATGTTTTACAATGCCGTTTCTTACCTCGTAAGTGAGATTCAAGCCCTTTCCGTTCTGCTCAAGAAAATCCACTACTCTCAGGCTCTGTTTATAGTGTTCAAAACCTCCGGGATGTATTTCTCTAAGTATGGCCTCGCCTGCATGTCCGAACGGCGTGTGCCCGAGGTCGTGTCCGAGCGCAATCGCCTCTGTTAAATCTTCGTTTAATCTCAATGCGCGTGAAATAGTCCTGGCAATCTGTGAAACTTCAAGAACATGGGTTAGCCGCGTCCTGTAGTGGTCGCCTTTAGGCGCAAGGAATACCTGTGTCTTGTGTTTTAATCTTCTGAAGGCCTTTGAATGGATAATCCTGTCCCTATCACGCTGAAAGCAGGTCCTTATCTCGCCTTCTTTTTCAGGCTTCATCCTGCCTTTGCTGTTTGAGCTAAGACATGCCTTTGGGTGAAGGGTCTTTTTCTCAATCTCCTCTGTCTGTTCGCGGATGGTCATAAATGAGTCAAATCATTTATTTGCAGAGTTAATGCCGCTCAATATCTGCTCAATCTGCATTTTAAGTTTCGGTATCTTGTCATGTATAACGCTCCATACAACATCCCATTTTACGCCGAAATAAAAGTGGATAATTTTATCCCTCATGCCCGCAATGTTTTTCCACTCAATATCGTTATGTTTATTCCTGAACTCATCAGGGAGGTTCTTGGCCGCTTCACCGATAATCTCAATGTTGCGTATAACCGCATCCTGAGTCTTTGTGTCTTGTAAAAACATCTCATATTTCATCTTACCGATATATTTCTCAATCCGCTCCGCAGCCTCTTTGATGTCGCTGATGAATTCTTTATTGCCTCTCTTAGACATAAATGGCGCTCTGCTTAATTTTATCGGCAACTTCTTTGACCCTTATTGTTTCTATACTTACAGGAGTTAAAATATCCACTTTTTCTCCGAATAAGTTTTCAAGATATGAAGATAAACCCATAAAATTGTCAAAGTATCCGGTTAGATTAATATCAAAAACCGTCCTGTCAAATTCAACGATGAGGTCAATGTCACTTCTTTTTTTTTGCTCCTCTCTGGCGTAAGAGCCAAATAGTCCTATCTTTTTAACTCTGTATTTCCTCAAAATATCCCGACGCCCTCTCAGAAGGCTTAATATTTCTTCACCGGTTAAAATCTTTTTATTTTTCGCCCTTGCCATTCATGCCTCCACTGAAACCTCAAACCTTTACGCCTAATGATAACATCTCTTTAACTCCTTTTCTATCCTTAGAAAGATGTCAAACTAAGACTATGCAATATACAAAAACCTTTTCTTAAACTCCTTCACTCTCATATTCGCCGAGACTGCTATTTTTTTGATATTCTCAGGTTTAAAGTCTTCTTTCTCCAGTCTCATCATATATTCCCTTCCGACAAGATACGTCTCGGAGGTTATGTCAACATATCTCATCTTCGGCTTCCCTGTCTCAGGCTCAAACATCTCGCAGAAAGGCACTGACTTAAGTTTGCCCTCATAAAAGACTATCATGGAGCCTGTGCCGCCCATCAAGAGAAATTTCACCGCGCCGTATCCGAGGTTCCTGGTATATTCGGCGTCAAACGGAATCGGGTTTGCAGCCCTGAGTTCATAGCCTATATTTTTATCAACGATTGTAACTTTTATGCCCCGGCCTTCAAGGCTTTTATTCACAAGCATCTTCATCACCCTTCCAAGCTGAATCTCGGAGAGCCTCACCCTGCCTGTCTCATCCTTCTCCACACATTCATGCCTCAAAAGCTCTTCAGGGTCAAACTTGTTTGCAATCCCCTCTGCGAGAACGGCAACGCCGTAATCCTTGCCTATTGAAAGCCTTTTGATGATAGAGCCTTCAAGTATGTCAGCGACTTTTTTTAATGAAAGTGTTTCTTCCCTGAATTCTTCCGGTATTAACGTAACTGTCGCGCCTGCCGCCTTCCCTATGCCGAGCGCAAGATGTCCGGTGTATCTGCCCATCGCTGTCACAAAATACCACCTTCCTGTGGCCCTTGCATCTTCAAGAATATTTTCTACGATTTCAACTCCCCAGTGCCTCGCAGTCTCAAATCCGAATGTCGGCATTCCGCCGGGCATAGGCAGGTCATTGTCTATCGTCTTTGGAACATGGACCACTGCAATGCCCCCTTTCGCCTCTTTTTCTATCCATCTTGCCATATAAAGGGTTCCTTCGCCGCCGATTGTAATAAGATACCTCGCCTTGAGCGCTTTCAATGTTGACATAAGAACCCTGAAGCGCTCTTTCGCTTTTTCAGGAAAATCTCTTGATGTTCTCAGGATTGAGCCGCCTGTGATGTGGATTTTGCTCACATTATCAAAGGTAAGTTCTAAAGCCTTCTTCTTATCGCCTGCGAAAAGGCTCTTGAATCCACCGACTATGCCTATCACCTTCTTGCCTTTTTTTATTGCTTCAATCGCAGCAGCGCTTATAACCCCGTTTATCCCCGGCGCCGGACCTCCTCCGACAACTATTGCAATTGTTTCTTTCATAACTCTTTTTTCAATAACTCAGGTATCTCTTTCTTTACATTCACAGGTCTTACCGTCCTCTTGACAATATCCTGAGTATTGCCTACTTTCAACTTGTCAAATAACAGTCCAAACTTGTCTTCAAGTTCCTTCATTATCAGCGCCTTGATATTTGAAGGCAGGTTCCACCACTTTTTCTTTAAAGGGCCAAAACCCTTCTTCCTGGTGCTGTAAATAAACTGCTCTTCTGTCTGTCCTTCTTTCCGCTCCTTTGCATATTCGGTCTTTATGAACTGATAGACTTCATTCCTGAATTCTGAAGGCAAGGACTTGCAGTCATACATGATATTCTGAAACCCTGTCGCAAGATGCACCTCTGATGTGCCTGTCTCAGGGAACATGTGGAAGGCCTCTTCAGGCAGTGTTGACGCTCCATGCTGAACACAGCCTGAAAGGCCGTATTCTTTCCTTGCCATATCAGACAGCGTTCTCAGAGTGTCAAAATCAATTTTTACCTTTGCGAGAGTCCCGTCTGGAAGCACAACTCCGCCATGCGTTGTGCCTGTCTGCACACTGAGCTTGCTCAATCCCTTGCCTGCCTTAAATGTTTCCTTAAATCCATCAAGATATGTCCTGAGTTCATCGGGGCTGCTGTTCTTCCCTCCTATCTCTCCTATCTCTCCGCCGATAGAAACATTAATGCCTTTTGGCTGGATTTCCCTTATATGCGCGCCGAGCTCCGCGGTCTTTTCAAAATTCGGCCTCTGCTGTTCTTTTGTTGAGGGCTTTTCAAGGTCAACAAGCGTTGAAGAGTCAATGTCAATGTTATAAAACTCCGCTTCCACCGCCTCTTTTATCAAGCCCTTTGCATAGTCTGTTTCAGGTTTCGGGTCAGCAAGATAGTTTTTTCGGACAAGCTGAAAATGGTCTCCCTGCACAAACACGGGCCCGCTGAACCCTTCCTTCACAGCAGCGGCAAGCACAACAGTGGAATACTCAAGCGGCCTTTGTTTTGTATAGCCTATCTCTGAACGCGCAATCTCAAATATTAATGCGCCGGCATGTACCTGGTTTGCCTTTCTGAAAATAGCCTTTGCGGCGTCATAGGTAAGCCCCCTGATATTGATTGCAGGCACAGTAAAGCCCGGATAGCTCCTCCCCATTTCTTCATAGAGCCCCTGTATTGAAGCTGGGACGGCGCCTGCCGCCTTTGCAGCCTCTTTTATTAAAAGAAAAAGCGCAAGCTGTCTGTCCTTATCTTCCGTGAATACCGCTTCATAAATAAGCTCATCCATTATTTTTTGCAGCCCTGCCTTATCTTTCAATTCCAGAATGCCCTTGTTGACAGAGAGAATGCCCTTCAGCCCTTTTAAATCCATCTTACCCTCCTGTAGATTTATAAAATAAATTTTAACTAATACAAACGCAATAAGGCGTCATTGCGAGGAGTGAAATGACGAAGCAATCTCGTAATCCTTGCGTAAGATTGCCACGCTCCTGTTAGTCGCTCGCAATGACAATGTAAAAACATTTATTACTTTTATCACAATATGCAAAGTTCAGAAATCACTCAGGAGTCAGTTTCGGCGCGCCCCCGGTATTTGAAAGCATGACTGCTGTTTCCTCATCAAGTTCTCCTGTTTTAACAAGCCCTTCCCTTTCCTGAAATTTCATCAAGGCCTGTTTTGTCCTCGGCCCCGCTTTCCCTGTTACGGGATAGTCGTACAGGCCGCGCGCCTTTAACTCCTGCTGGAGCAATAAAACCCTGCTGTTGCCTTTATATCTGTTTTTGTAAAATACAACTCCCTCTGTAATCATGTTCTTGAATGTTTTTACCGGCAGGATATTCTTTCCCTCTCTCGGGTCTATGAGCAATGCGTCATTTCCCACAACCCACCTGAGAACCACGCACTTGTTTGTCTTCCCCTGCTTCATATACAGGATAGACGGCATATTGAATTTCACCGCCTTATCAATGTCGCTGCCGAGTTTATAAACAGAAAAACCTCTCTTGCCTATCTCATTATTTATCTCAGCGCTGCCTTTTAAATCCTTTTCTCCCCAGATGTTCAGGAGATTTAACGTGCAGGCTGCCTCAAAAAGCTCTTCATTTGAAACCATATATATTCCGTCATTTATGAAAAAACCACCCTCTATTTTTACCCCTTTTAACATGCCGCTTATCTTCTCAAGAAAGCTATCCTCTCTGGATACACTGCCGTATGCAAGGATTACAATAAGAAGGAATATAGCTACTCCGATTATTGCAGGTTTTAAAAAACCTATCCTCCCCTTGCTGTCTGGAGATTTTAAATCTCTTACAGCCTTCCTTACCATGCCTGTATCAATATTAATCTTGCCTTCTGAATAGGAAAGCAGCAGGGTCCTGTCGCAAGCGAGGTTAATAAGCCGCGGAATGCCGCGGCTGTGTTTGTAAATAAGTTTCATCCCCTTTGGAGGAAATATTGCCATCCCGCTGCCTGCAATCCTTAGCCTGTGATTTATGTATATAGTTGTATCAGCGCGGCTCAGCGGCTCCAGATGATACCTGACGGCAATCCTCTGGTCCAGCTGTTTCAGCGGCTCGCTTGCAACAATCCTCTTTAACTCAGGCTGCCCTACGAGAATCACCTGAATCAGTTTCTTTGTGTTGGTCTCAAGATTTGACAGAAGCCTGATAAACTCAAGGCTTTCAAGGCTCAGCTCCTGCGCCTCGTCTATGATGAGGACTGCCTTTTCATTTTTTGAAAATACGTCCAGGAGAAAATTGTTCAGCGCCTCAAGATGGTATTTCTCCGTGCTGTCCGCAGCAGTAACGCCAAAATCATAGTTTATGAGTTTGAGAAGCTCAAGAGGGTCAACCTTTGGGTTGATGATTAGAGAGGTATGAGTATCAGAACCTAAGTTGTTAAGGAGATATCTTATCAGTGTTGTTTTCCCTGAGCCCACCTCTCCCGTGAGCATAATAAAACCTTTATTCTCCGATATGCCGAAATTCAGATGAGCAATGGCTTCCTCATGCTTCTTGCTCATGTAGAGAAACTTAGGATTAGGCGTCAGGCCGAACGGCTCTTCCCTGAAACCGAAGAACTTATTGTATATCATCCCCTGCCCTCCTTCTTTTTTTCTTCCTTATCTTCCTCTGTCTTATCTTTAATAGTCACATCCCTGGCAAAGTCAGGGCAGCGGAGCTCTTTGCCTGATATGGAAAATTTTTTATTGCATGTTTCACGCCAGGCGCAGACTGCACATACATCCATCTATCCTCCTGCATCTACTTCCTGAAATATCTGTTTAACACCTTTTCTATGTTGCCTGCGATGCTGTCTTTAGAGTTTATTATAAAGGTTTTATCACATATCTGAAAGAGTTCTTTTTCAATCCTTGTAACAGGAGGGGGAGCGGGGAACCTTTTCTTCAGTTCCTCCTCAAACATCGGCACAATCTTATCTTTCATTCTCAGCTCCGTGTCCATAAAAAATACCGCTATTTCAGGGGACAGGTCAAAGGTCCTGTCAAGAAATGCGGCAATCTCGCTGTTATAAATCTGCTTGGGAGGGGAAGATTTCACCTCCATATAAAGGATTGAGCCGTCAATCTTTGCAATGACGTCATAATCACCGCCGACTCCCGGTCTTTTGAATTTTACTCCCCAGGCTGCTTCAACCGCAAATTCTCTTCTAAACGTCTCACAAAGGAACCACTCAAGCGTCTCGCCAAAACTCTTTATGCGCCTTTTTATCAGTCTGAAGCCGTCGTCTGCCGGTTCAACCATCTTCACAGAAAGAAGAAAATCAACATAGGCTCCCGTCACATCGGATGCCGCATATCTTGCGACCTGCTCTTTCATAAAATATTCCTGATGCTTTATCACGTCTCTGATAAAGAGGCGGAAAGAGTATTTTTTCAGCATTTCATAAAAATCATCAAGGAATCTCTTTGCAGGAAGCGCCAGGTCTTCTGACGGCTCTTTTTTGTATATTCGGAATCCGCGGCGTTTGAGAAGCGCCTCAAGCGGCGGCGTAAGCTCGGAAAGCGCCTTCCTTAATCTCTTTACCTCGCTGCGCAGGGCCTGGATTTCTTCATCATCCATTCTATCTGCCCTATTTATCAGCTATAAGTTTGAGTGTTACTCTTCTGTGGCGGGGGCCGTCAAACTCGCAGAAGTAAACGGCCTGCCAGGTGCCGAGAACGAGCCTGCCCTCGTCAATGATAACAAGCTGTGACGTCCCAATAATGCTTGATTTTATATGCGCATCGGCGTTTCCTTCCCTGTGGGAGTAATTCATCTCCTGCGGGACCAGTCTGGTCAAGGCATTCTGTATGTCGCGGTGTACTGAGGGGTCTGCGCCTTCATTTATTGTTACCGCCGCTGTTGTATGCGGAACATAGACATAGCATATTCCACTGACAATTCCTGCCTCTTTAATGACCTCATTGACTTTTTCGGTTATGTCAATAAATTCGCTTCTCTGGCTGCTTCTTACATTTATATATCTAAGCACCTATCCTCCATCTATGATACATGATGCACGATACATGATTCACGATGCATGATTCATGGTTTTTTTATCGTGTATCTTGCATCCTGCATCCTGTTATAATTATACCTGAAATAACAGCACAAAAAACATGATAAATTACCACAAAACATGGCGTCTTATCAATTCGGGTTCGGGCAGCGCATCCTACAACATGGCGCTGGATGAGGCCATTGCTATTTCTGTCAGAAAAGGCGCCTCGCCGCCTGCACTGAGGCTGTATTCCTGGGACAGGCCCTCCGTAACTCTTGGCTGTTTTCAGAAAATCAGAGATATAGACTCCGACTACTGCCGTAATGTATCAATCCCTGTTGTGAGAAGGCTCACAGGCGGGAGGGCAATACTTCACAATAAAGAACTTACTTACAGCTTCTCTGTAAAAACTGACAACGCTTTATTTTCAAAGGGCCTCTTTGACAGCTATAAAAAAATAAGCGCGGCTTTTTATCTTGCTTTATCAAAACTCGGGCTTTCTCCGGAGTCAAAATTAGTCAGAGAAACTCATCGCTCAAAAAGCCCGCTCTGCTTTCAATCAACATCCTATGGCGAGATAACCATTAACAGCAAAAAAGCGATAGGCTCTGCGCAAAAACGCTGGACTGACGGACTTTTGCAGCAAGGCTCAATACCCTACCTCAATGACAAACCAACAGCATTAAGAGTTTTCAGACTTCAATCTATTCAGGATATAGAAGGCGCAACGGCAGGACTTATGGAGGCGGTTCCGGGCTTAAGCGATGAAAGGTTCAGAAATATAGTAAAGATTTCTTTTGAAGAGACGTTTAATATAGAATTTATCTCAGCCCTTCCTTCTCAGGAAGAGGAGTTTCTGGCTCAGAAGCTAAATGCTGAGAAGTATCGGACTGAGGAGTGGAATTTCCGGAAACAGGCTCAATCTTCTCATCCGCCTGAGGCGGATTAACCTCGGTGAAAAAATAATATATAAAGGTTGCGGCAATTATAACAAGCCCTAAATAGCTCTGTCCAATATATAGAGTAAACCACCTGACAATAAGAGCAAGCAAATATCCTATTATAGGGATAAAAGATAAAATATAACTTAAAAGCAGCAAAGCAACTATAATGGAAATAGAACCGATAAATACAATGCAGTAGAGAAGGAATGCGCCTTCATGATTATAAAGATATTTAAAAGATTCCTTTATAGACTTAATCGGGCTCGTTCCTTTTAATGCCATTGCCGCAGCTCCGTATAACGTAATAGATAGCGTAATTAAAACTATAAAAAATAAAACTAACGAGAAAAAAATCCTAAAAAATGATGTGAGGGCAGGGTCATCGCCGTTGGACAAGAAAGATACGAGCGCTGCGACGCCTCCGATAGATAAACCTAATATGGAGGCAGCTGCGATAAATACAAGACTTATCACGGTTGTAAAAACAACCAATGGAAAGAATAACCGTCTGCCCTCGGAGAAGAATATCTTTAGATGGAATTCTTCCTTAATTTTTTTTATTGAACCTCCAATGCTGCCGATTGTTCCCCCTAAAACAAATACCTGCAGGGACAGCGCCGCAGTTGCAGAAAGTATAATGCCTATCAGCACAAGAATGACCAGGCCGAAGTATTTTGACAACATCTCAGGGAGCGCATTAAGCATACCAAACATGTCTTGAATACGGGACAGCCCTGTAAGGTCTATGCCGAAGATAATAAAGACAATTGCTAAGGGAACTCCCACAAGGATTACAAATGAGAGGAAAGCGGCAAACACCGCGGCTATTTGAATAAGCACAAGCTGCCAGTTCTTGTTTATAAGTTTAAAGCCGTTTTTTATAGCGCCGCTGTAAGTCATAGTTTTATATTTTACACTAATTGACGAAATAGTTTACAAACAATTATACTTTTTAAAAATATAAGATTGCCGCGCCCCGAGCTGCTCGGGACTCGCAATGACAGAGAATAGACGGCTCTCAATAAATGCCGTAAGGGGTTTTTAAAGATGAACGCTTCCACAAAAAAGACAATACTCAGGATTAGCGGCAACTCTGTCGTTAAGGCGGATGACGCGGTAGCTGTTGAAAAAAGGCTCAGGATACTTATAAACGGGGAAGAGGCGATAAGCCTTTACTGCACTCCCTTTATGATAAGAGAGCTTGTGGTCGGCATACTCATGACAGAAGGAATTATTAAGGGCGAATGGTGCGCTGACAGGATGAGCATAGAATACGGTAACGATATTGTTGTCAACATAAATTCAGCCGACGCGGTCATCCCAAAAGAGAACAGAGTTATAACATCGGGCTGCGTAGGCGGCATAACCTTCGTAAAGAAAATAGAGGACGAAAAAATAACGGATGACTTTTCAATAGAGGCCAAGAGCCTTCTCGGCATCTTCAAGGAATTTCAGCTCCGCTCAGACCTTTACAGGCTTACAGGCTGCGTTCACAGCGCCGCACTCTCAGACGGCAGGCACATTATTGCATTTGCGGAGGATATAGGAAGGCATAATGCGGTTGACAAGGTCATAGGATATTCCGTGCTTGAAAACATAGGGCTCGCAGGGAAGCTGATGCTCGCAAGCGGAAGGCTTTCATCGGAGATTGCGTCAAAATGCTCCAGATGGAGCATCCCCGTAGTTGCAAGCAGGACCGCGCCGACTCATCTTGCTATTGAGATTGCAGAATTGCGGGGGATTACGCTTGTCGGATTTGTCCGGGGGGATAGGCTCAATGTTTATACCCATCCGCAGCGAGTTAAATAAAAAGAGTGACAGTGAATAGTGTCAGTAAAGAAATACAGACGCTGAAAAATGACACTGGCACAGACGCCGGCACTAAGCGCTGACACTGAAAATGTTTTCATTTGAGGCGCTAATAAACAGTATTGAAGACGCCATTGCTCTGTTTGACAGAAAGGCTGTAATACAATTCGTGAATAGAACAGGCGAGGAACTTCTCGGGAGAAGCCTGAAAGAAATAACGGGGAAAAAGTTCAAAGAATTATTTCCGGAAGAAAAAACCATAGCAGAATTGATAAGGAAGTCCATATCCGAAGAGCGTTCTTTCAGCGGCAGGGGGGTAAATATAAACATCGGCAAAATGATAAACGCTGACTTTAACATCTCGCCGTTTTTTGTTCAGGGAGAAACTCAGGGCGCAGTCCTTTCGCTTAAGGAAAATATCGCCCTTGTAGAGAGAGAGGATTACCAGTTTGATTCCCTGATATACCTTCTTGGCGCTTTAGCTCATGAGATTAAAAACCCGCTCGGAGGCATAAAAGGAGCAGCGCAGCTCCTGCGTGAAAAGACACAAACCGAAGGCGTCGGCGAATACACTAATCTTATAATCAAAGAGACGGACAGGTTGAATTCAGTGCTGCAGAATTATCTGACAATCTGCAAAAAACCGTCATTCCACCCGCTTAATATCCACGAGGTTCTGGAAAAGGCATTATCTATTATGGACCTTCCAATGAAAGACCAGGGCGTCATCTTGCAGAAGACGTATGACCTGAGCCTTCCGAGAGTTGTGGGTGATGAAGGGAAACTGCTTCAGGTATTTCTGAACATAATAAAAAATGCCTTAGAGGCCATGGAAAAAGGAGGAAGCCTGACAATCCGGACCGGCGTATCAAAGGAATATGTGCGGCAGAAGGGCAAACCAAAACGCTGGGCTGTCATTTCCATAAAGGATACAGGCGAGGGAATTCCTTCCGGGGATATACCAAAAATATTTCTTCCGTTTTATACTAAGAAGAAGCACGGAACAGGCATAGGGCTGGCCCTGTCAAAAAAAATTATTCTGGACCACAAGGGATTCATTAAGGTTGAAAGCCATGAAGGAAAAGGGGCGGTGTTTAATATCTATATACCATTTGAGGGGGAGTAAGAAACGCAAATGAATAAAGAAGTTCTGATAATCGACGATGATGAAAGCATAGCGTGGGTCATAGAGAAGGCTCTTGAACCGCAGGGCTATAATATCGTCTTGCGCACAAAACTCTCTTCAGGCATGAAAGCCGTAAAAGACGGGCCGCAGGTCATACTGCTGGACCTTATCCTGCCTGACGGAAACGGCCTTGACGGACTCCGCGAAATTAAATCATCAAATCCCGAGGCAACAGTGATAATGATAACAGCTCACGGGAAAATGGAAAGCACGATAGATGCGATGAAAGAAGGCGCTTATGACTATATTGAAAAACCCTTTGATATTGAGGAACTCAAGCTCGTCGTTGAAAAGGCATTTAAAGATATGGCTCTGAGGGAAGAACTCAAAAAGTTCAAAGAGACGGAGGCAGAAGAGCCAGAGATAGTGGGAAGGAGCGAAAAGATACTTAAGGTATTCAAAGAAATAGGGAGGGTTGCGGCAAAGGACATCACAGTTCTCGTTACAGGCGAAAGCGGAACAGGGAAAGAGCTTGTTGCAAAGGCAATACACCACAACAGCAAAAGAAGTTCCGGCCCCTTCATTGCAATAAACTGCGCATCAATGCCAAAAGACCTTATTGAGGCAGAGCTTTTCGGATGGGAGAAAGGCGCATTCACAGGGGCAAAAGACAAACGCATCGGGAAGATAGAAGCAGCAAGCGGAGGCACATTGTTCCTGGACGAGATATCGGAACTTGACATGAACCTTCAGGCAAAACTTCTAAGATTTTTGCAGGACAATGAATTCAGCCCTCTTGGAAGCAACAAGGTGACAAAGGCAGACGCCAGGATAATAGGCGCAACAAACAAGAACCTGAAAGACGCCGTTAGCAAAGGGACATTCAGGGAAGACCTTTATTATAGATTTAATGTTGTGCAGATTAAACTGCCTTCATTAAGAGACCGCAGGGAAGACGTGCTTCTCCTCGCAAAGCATTTCCTCAAAGAGGCTCAGGAAAAATTCAACACAGGGCAGAAAGAACTCTCCAAAGAGGCAAAAGATTTCATGGCTAAATATGACTGGCCCGGCAATGTCAGAGAACTTGAAAACACAATAAAAAGCGCCTGCATTCTTTCAAACGGCACAACAATAGAAAAACGCGACCTCCATGTGGAAGAAGGAAACTCTTATTCAATCAAGGAATTCCTTGAAGATAAATTAAAGAGATACCTGAAAGACATGACACAGCTTGAGACAGCGAACCTGCACACAACTGTGATGTCAGAGGTTGAAAAGGCTGTGATAAGCATCGTCCTCAAGGAGACAAAAGGCAATCAACTCAAGGCAGCAAAGACTCTCGGCATTAACAGAAACACTCTGAGGACCAAGATTAAAGATTATAAGATTAAGTAGTCCGGCAGGCGGTGGACAACAGACACGTTACCATGAAGTTTCAACAATACCTGAATCTATAATTTCTTTATCTTTCGTGATAAGCCTTACATCTTCCTTCATAAGTTCCCTGTAAACTAATGCTGTGCTGCATATAATTCCATCATGAATATCCAGTCCCTTTGGCAGGAATCTGAGAACATTTATATCAAGCGGGTAGATTATACACCTGTTGTCTTGCTCAGTGACCTGAAGAATATCTTCAAAGGACGGGGTTATTCGTTTCCGCTGCGAAAGATAAAATATTTCACTTAAAACAATGGTTGGGATAACAAGCCTGGCATCTTTAGAATTAAGTATATTTAGCGCTTCCTTGCCGAGTTCATCGTTTTCTTCAAAAAACCATACAACTGCATGAGTATCAACAATATATACCATCAGCCCTAAACTTTCACCTCAGTCTCTTTTATCTCTTTCATCGTGAAATGCGATTTGTTTTTCCAGACGCCTTTTAGAGATGAAAATGTCTTCTTCTCTTTTTCCACTTTTGGGGGATATCCTGTCAATGTTTTAAGGACTTTCAACTCTTCTTCAAGGCTTCTAATCTGTGCATCTACAGTTCTAACCTTTACCGTCATGAGATACCTCCTTGTTATGGAAATTTTAGCACAAATTTAAGGAATTCTGCTTATATTATTATACATGCAACCAGCTTAAGCAGGAAAGGCATTAGGCATTAATAACAGAAACACTCTGAGGACCAAGATTAAAGATTATAAGATTAAGTAGCAAACATCCCCCCTTGCCCAAACCTGCCTCAGCGCTTATAATGAAAACAATATATGAAATGAACAGACAGGCGAGACATAGTGCTTGAGCGGTTTTATTTTGCCGATAGTCCACCCCTCTGTGTCCCCCCTTGCCAAGGGGAGAATTAAAAAGGGGGTGAGGCAAAATACCTCGGAGCGCAGCGAGAATGAGCGAGGGTGCTGTGTCTTGCCTGTCACTCATTACTAACTAGTATGGAAAAAATCCTCATCGTTGAAGACGAAAAGAAAATATCCGACATCGTAAAGTCCTATCTTGAGAGGGAAGGCTTCAATGCCACCGCTGCAGAGACGGGCAGGGAAGCGCTTAAGTTAATTAAAGACAGATTTGACCTCATAATCCTGGACCTTAAACTCCCTGATATTGAAGGAGAAGAAATCTGCCGTTCAATAAGAGGAATCTCCGACGTCCCGATAATCATGCTCACTGCAAAAAGCTCGGAAGATGAACGAGTGAAAGGGCTTGGAATCGGCGCCGATGACTACGTTATTAAACCTTTCAGTCCGAGAGAGCTTGTTGCAAGGGTAAAGGCACATCTGAGAAGAACAAAGGCAGGAGAGAAAAAGGTTCTCTCTTTTAACAAAGGCATCCTTATAATAGACGCCGCCTCAATGGAGGTCAAAAAACGAGAAGCGCCTGTTTCCCTTACAACAACTGAATTCAGGATACTGCTCTGCCTTGCAGAAAGGCCCGGCGCTGTCCTGAACAGGCTCCAGCTTACGAATACGGTTCAGGGATATGATTTTGAAGGTTACGACAGGGTCATTGACGCGCACATAAAAAATATCAGGCACAAGATAGAGGATAACATCCAGAAGCCTGTTTTCATAAAAACGGTTTATGGGGCCGGATATAAATTTATAGGAGTGCGGGATTGAAGACGTTATTTATTTTCTCACTTTGAACCATGGATATTTTTATAAATATGATTATGGTAATCTATAAGTAAGGTTACAATCTTATGCCTGTTTTAAAATATAAGACGTTTGAAGATGCAGAAAAAAATCTCTGGAATTTTGCGGCTGATGACAATTATTTTAAGATGGTACTGTCTTTAAACAGCACAATGTTTAAGCAAACAATAGTCAGGGATTTTCCTCATGGTGTTCACAAATATAAATTTCTCAAAGACGCCCAAAAGGAAATGGAAAATTGGCTGATGAAAAGAGCATAGACAGAATTCTGCTTGATATTTGTAAGGCATTTGATTCTGAGGGTGTTTCATATGTTCTGATTGGCGGATGGGCAGTAATAATACACGGATTCCCTCGCCTTACAAACGACATAGATTTTCTGGTAGACAGTTCTGAAGAGAATATATCAAAAATAAAGTACGCGCTGAATAGGGTTTTTAAGGATAAATCCATTGATGAAATCAGGCTTACTGATGTTACTGATTATTCTGTTATACGATATATTTCTCCTGACGGCGTAACAATAGACTTAATGGCAAGAATTGGCGAGCTTGCTGATTACAAGAGTGTAAGCGGGCATATCGTTATATTTGAGATTCTTGGTAATGAAATCCCTATTTTGGATGTGGAGACTTTGATTAAGCTAAAAGATACAATCAGGGATAAAGATAAAATGGATATGGCTTTTCTGAAAGAAAAACTCAAAAAGGGAAAAACGTAATATTAAAAGTTGAAATAACGTCTGAAAATTTTGGAGGGCGCGATGAAAACATTCAAACAAATAACCCTGCCGAGAATTTTATCTGTTCTTTCTATGATATTCCTTGCTTCGTGTGCGTCTGTAGCAGTCCCTAAAGTTTATATGCAGGGTTCGAGTTTGACTATGGAATTGACTCACCCAGCCTACGGAATTAGGGCGATTGCTGTTTCAAAAGATTTGACGGAAAAGTAAACGAAGGCACAATGATAAGCTCCAATGAGATAGTAGAGATGTCAAAGAAGATAAAATCCCTAAGCCAGTTATTTATCTTCGACACCTGCCACGCAGGAGGGGTTGACTACATTGTAAGCGGCTTATACGA
>MNVK01000108.1 GCA_001871685.1 Nitrospirae bacterium CG1_02_44_142 | reverse complement strand
CTGCCTTCTTATCAAGCACTGCGTATATCGCTGCGTCATGGCTGCCCGCAAAATAATATTCCCTGAAATAAGTGTCTATATTTATCCCGTGTTTATTGAAATATGCCATCGGGAAGACATATCCTGCTGTGGTTGCCTTTTCTACAAGAACAAGCCTTTTACCCTTCATATCCGCTGTATTTTTTATGCCGCTGTCCTTCCTCACAAAGATATATCCTTTATAGGTGGATGTGCCGTCAAGGTTCACAGGGCGGGCAATCGGTTCAACACCCAATGTTTCAATGGCCATTGCGCCTGTAAAACTTCCGAAGAATGCTCCGTCCATCTTATCAGCCTTGAACCTGTCAATTATATTGCCGTATCTCGGCAGAATAGTGAGCTTTATCTTTATGCCTGCCTTTTTTTCTATATACTCTCCAAGAAGCTTATACCTTTCCGCCTGCTTAAAAACATTCTGCTCAGGGATAAGCCCTAAGGTTAGTTCTTCAGCGTAAGACATGCTTGCGAGAAAAAATAACATCATGGAAACAATTGCTATATGCATTATACCCCTCCTCACAGTAAAGATGAGCCTTACCACAAAATACTATCTCACACACAACGATGCTTGTCAAGAATCGCATCTGTGGAATAAAAAAAGATATTACATTTATAATATAACACCGTGTTGGAAATTCTTCGTGAAATTGACACAGCTCTGTTTCAGTTGATAAACAGAGGACTGCAGAACATTGTCTTTGACGTCTCCATGCCGGTTATTACCGACAGGTATTATTTCATCATTCTGATTTTAATGGCGTGGCTCATAATAAAAAATAAAAAAAAGGCTCTAATCCCGATAGTCCTGACAATCATATCTGTGGCGCTCTCTGACTGGACAGCAAATATATTGAAGCATCTCATAGGGAGAATACGCCCCTGCCATGTGTTGGAAGGCGCAAGGACACTTGTAGGCTGCACTAATTCTTTTTCCATGCCTTCAAATCATGCCGCTAATTCATTCGCAATTATACTTGCCTTGTCATACCTGTCGGGAAAATGGGTGCGGTGGACAGCGCTGACAGCGGCTTTGCTCGTAGGCTTATCCAGGGTATACGTCGGTGTTCATTATCCGTCTGATGTGCTTGTCGGAGCATTGATAGGCATTGCTGTCTCTATCCTTGTAATCAAGTTTTATGAATGGGCGTCTGTCAGATACAAGTCTAAACCCTACACCACCGCGCTTCTAATCTCTCTGCTGGGGATGAGCCTTTTCCGCATTTATTACATCACACACGGCGTTATGGACCTGAGCCCTGACGAGGCGCATTACTGGGAATGGTCCAGAAGGCTTGATTTAAGCTACTACTCAAAGGGCCCGATAATTGCTTACCTCATAGCATTCGGCACAGCTATATTCGGAGACAATGTGCTCGGCATACGGATAATGGCTGTCGTATCCTCTGCGCTCAGCAGTATCTTTATATATCTGCTCGGTAAAAAAATGTTTGACAAAAGGACTGGATTAGCAGCCGCATTATTAATGCAGATTATTCCGCTTTATTCTGCATACGGAGCGCTTTTTACAATAGACTCGCCGTTTATATTTTTCTGGGTATTGTCGCTTTATCTGTTTTGGAGAGCAATAAATCGTGATGCGTTATCCGTAATGAGTAATGAGTTAAAAGAAAATGCACATCACGCATCACGCATTACGCATTACGGTCTTTGGCTTCTCCTCGGCGTCTCCATTGGTTTGGGCCTTCTCACAAAATACACAATGGCTTTTTTTTACATCTGCGCGCTGCTTTTCCTTCTAACCTCAAAGCAGCGCAGAAGGATTCTCCTTACAAAAGAGCCTTATATAAGCCTTGCTTTAAGCCTCATCATCTTCAGCCCTGTTATTATCTGGAACGCAGGGCATGACTGGGTTACTTTAAGGCATACAGCAGGTCAGGCGCATATCAGCGGCCAGTGGTCCATAATCAGCGAGCAGTGGTTAAAGGACTTCTCTGAATTCTTAGGCTCGCAGCTCGGGATAATCACTCCAATAATTTTTGTACTTATAATGTATTCATTATTTAAACTTAAAAATAAAACAATCATGCCGCAAGGAGATACAAAGGAGAATGAAAATGTCATTGCGAGGAGTCTCCCGATAATATCGGGGGACGACAAAGCAATCGCTAAAGATGAGATTCCTCGCTACGCTCGGAATGACAGGTTGAGTGGATTGTCAGATAAATATAGCGGGAATTTCCTTTTCTTTTTTTCTGTCCCCATAATTGTTTTCTTCCTGCTTAAGAGTTTTCAGGGCAAGGTGCAGGCAAACTGGGCGCTTCCTGCTTATGCGACCGGGTTTATCGCCTTTTCTGCTGTGTTCATCAGCAGATGGGAAGGCATAAAAAAATGGGTGCGGTGGACGGTAATCGCCGGTGTTTTCATTTCACTGATAATCACGGTAATTGCGCATTATCCTGCCATTGTTAATTTGCCGCCTAAATTGGACCCGACAGCCAGGACCAGGGGATGGAAAGAACTCGGCGTAGAGGTAAGCAGAGTGTCTGAAGGTCTCTCAAAAAAGGGGCAATTCTTTATTTTCTCCGACAAATATCAGGTCTCAAGCGAGCTTGCCTTCTATGTAAAGGGACAGCCCATTACCTACTGCGTTAATCTTGGAAGAAGAATGAACCAGTATGACCTCTGGCCCGGGTTTGATACACTCATCAATTTTAATGCGATTTTTGTTACAATAGACAATGTGCAAATGCCTGAAACAGTCGGGACGGCATTTGACAGATGCGAAAAGCAGGTCCTTAATGTTTACAGCAAAGACAAAAAGCTCAGAGACTACTCTATATTCACATGCTATAACTTTAAGGGGATGCCGCAGAAAGGGATAAACAGCTACTGATGAAAGTTTCTGTTGTAATACCTCTATATAACGAAGAAGAAAACATAGCCGTCCTGCATCAGAGGCTCACGGAGACGCTTGAACGTATCGGATGCGGCTATGAAATAATCTATGTTGACGATGGAAGCAATGACAAAACATTAGCAGGACTTGAAGGGATTCAGGCAGGAGACAAAAAAGTCGTCGTGCTCAGCCTGAGAAGAAATTTCGGGCAGACCGCAGCCTTTGCAGCAGGCTTTGATTTCGCAAGAGGAGATATAGTTGTAACAATGGATGGAGACCTCCAGAACGACCCGGCGGACATCCCTAAACTTCTTGACTTGATAAAAGACAACGACCTGGTCAGCGGATGGCGAAAAAAAAGAAAGGATGCATTCATTACCAGGCGGCTTCCTTCAATGCTTGCAAACTGGATTATAAGCAAGGTAACCGGAGTTAAACTGCACGACTACGGCTGCTCCCTCAAGGCATACAGGAGAGAAGTCATCAAGAATTTGAAATTGTACGGCGAGATGCACAGGTTCATCCCGGCAATTGCAAGCTGGTACGGCGTCCGCGTGGCAGAGGTAGAGACAACCCATTATCCGAGGCTCAGAGGAAAGTCAAAATACGGGCTGTCCCGGACCATGAAAGTAATTCTGGACCTTATAACCGTTAAATTTCTCCAGAGTTTTTCAACAAAGCCTCTGCAGTTCTTCGGCCCTATCGGATTATTCAGCGGCGCAGCAGGCTTTTTCATATCCCTTTATCTCAGCCTGGAAAAAATATTTCTCGGAAAACCAATAGGTGGAAGGCCTCTGCTCCTTTTGGGAATTTTATTAATAATCGTAGGAATACAGTTAATCGGCATGGGGCTGCTGGGTGAAATGCTCGTCAGGGTGTATCACGAAAGCCAGAGAAAACCTATTTACGTCATCAAGAAAATAATTGGCGCGGAAACTGAATAAAATACTCCTGCTTATCCTAAAGCTCGCTGTAAGCTCCAGCCTGCTTTATTTCGTGCTCTCAAAGACAGGGGTGGAAAAGGTATTGACAATCATTAAAACCATAAATCCCCTTGCCTTTATCGGCGTAATATTTATATATATTTTTTCTATATATGTTTCATCCATACGGTGGAGGCTTCTGCTGCCTGAAGAATTCAAAGGGAAAAGGCTTTTCTCTTTTTACCTCATCGGCTCTTTCTTTAACACATTTCTTCCGGGCCTCGTCGGCGGAGACGCCGTGAAGACCTATTATCTTTATAAAGAGACAAATAAAGGCAGCCTCAGTTTTGCCTCTGTCTTCATGGACAGATACATAGGGTTTATATCGCTGATGACGATAGCGCTTATATCTTTTGCCGCAGGATTTAAATATGTAAAAGGCTCATTAATTGAATGGCTGCTGCCAACCATAGTCTTCTCATTTCTTATCGGAAGTTTCACGCTGCTCAGGCTCCGTCTCGGCAAAGGGATAAAAGCCATTTCAGAATTTTACGGATACTTTAACGCATACAGCAGCCAAAAAATACTCCTCACAAAAGCGCTCCTGCTCTCATGCGCTATTCAGGTATTGTCCATCTTATCCATGTATATAATTGCGCTGGGCCTGGGACAGCATATTTATCTTTCATATTTTTTTATATTTTTCCCTATAATAGTAACTATCTCTACGCTGCCGATTTCTATCTCGGGAATCGGATTGAGAGAGGGGGCGTTCGTTCTTTTATTCGGCATGGCAGGCGTTAAACCGGAGATGGCAACCGCGATGTCGTTTGCCTGGTTTTTATCCACGGCCTCCGGAGGGCTTGCGGGGCTTTTTGAATATTTAAGACTAAAAACATAACAGAAAGGAAGGTTTGTAATATGACTGGAAAGGTTGTGGCAATTAATACGAGCGAGAGAAAGGGTATGCGCAAAAAACCGGTTAAGGAGGCTGTAATAAAAACCAATTACGGGATTGAGGGCGACGCTCACGCCTCATCTGAATGGCACAGACAGGTCAGCCTTCTGGCGCTTGAAAGCATCAAGAAAATGCAGGCGCTGGGCTTGAAGGTTAAACCGGGTGATTTTGCGGAAAACATAACAACCGAAGGCATTAACCTGCCTGAACTTCCCATAGGCACGAAAATGACAATTGGCGAGGTTGAAGCAGAGGTAAGCCAGATAGGCAAGGAGTGTCATACGCGCTGCGCCATATATTATCAGGCAGGCGACTGCATTATGCCAAAGGAAGGCATATTTGTAAAGGTGATTAAAGGCGGAAAAATCAAAGAAGGAGACGAGATAGTAGTTAGGGATTAGAGATTAGGGATTAGTAAAAAACCAATCCCCAACCCCAAATCCCCAATCCCTTTTAAAAATGATTACTGCTGCGATATTAACATTAAGCGATAAGGGTTCAAGGGGCGAGAGGAAAGACTTGAGCGGCGCTGCTATTGCAGACATACTAAAAAGCATAGGCGCAGTGATTAAGCATTATGATATCCTGCCTGATGAAAAGAGCATGATAAAAGAAAAGCTTATTGAATACTCCGGCAAGGTTGACCTGATACTTACAACAGGCGGCACAGGCCTTTCGCCGAGAGATGTTACGCCTGAGGCAACTCTTGAAGTAATAAACAGAGAAATCCCCGGCATTGCCGAGACAATGAGGATGGAGGGGTTAAAGAAAACAAGGAGGTCCATGCTCTCAAGGGCCGTGGCCGGTGTAAGGGATAAAACACTGATAATAAATCTTCCCGGCAGTCCAAAGGCAGTAAAAGAGAATCTTGAAGCCATAATTGATGTAATCCCTCATGCGATTGAGAAGATAAAGGGTGAACAATCGGAGTGCGCGAGATGAACGATATCTCTTTCACCTTAGCATTCTTAGCCGGCATATTATCTTTTCTTTCGCCGTGCGTCCTGCCGCTCCTTCCTTCTTATGTCTCGTTTATAACAGGCATGTCTTTTGAGGACCTGACAGGAAGCGCAGACAGGAAGCGGGTTCGGAATCTTACAATCAAAAACTCACTTGCATTTATAGCGGGATTCTCCGCCGTATTCATTGCGCTGGGGGCGTCGTCCTCGGCGGCAGGGCAGATTCTCTTCCGGTATCAGGAGTGGATAAGGATTATCGGCGGCATACTCATTATAATCTTCGGCCTTTTCATAGCAGGTTTTCTTAAACTTGATTTTCTGATGCGGGAAAGAAAGGTGCATCTTGGCGGCAAACCTGCCGGATACATCGGGACCTTTGCTATCGGCATGACCTTTGCCGCAGGATGGACTCCGTGTATAGGCTCTATCCTCGGCTCAATCCTTCTCTATGCAGGGGCAAAAGGCTCTGCTGTTTACGGAATAAAACTGCTCTCCATATATTCGCTTGGCCTGGCAGCGCCTTTTTTTATCTCATCGCTTGCCATAAACAGCTTCTTAAGTTACTCTAAAAAACTTCAGCGATACATGAAGGCAATAATGATTATCAGCGGCCTGCTTATGATGGCATTCGGCATAATACTTCTTACTAACAAGCTGAAAGATATTACAGGGCTTTTCCCCGACTTCGGCATAAAATTCTAACACCGAAGTTTTTCCAAAACAGAACGCTCTATTGCTCCTTCACGAACTATTTTTATCTTTTTATCTGTAACATCAGCAATTGTTGAAGACAGTCCTCCGGCAGTCCTGCCTCCGTATATCACCATATCTATCTTCTCGCCAAAGTATCTTATTACTGCATCAGCATCCTCTGCAGGCGGCATTCCTGAAATATTGGCGCTCGTTGCCGTTATCGGGAATCCAGCCTCTCTTGCAAGATAAAGGGCTGTTGATTCTCCCGGAATTCTTACAGCAATCCTGCCTGTGTCCGCAGTAAGATACGACGACAAACCCTTCTTTGCCTTCAGGAGCAGCGTTAACGGCCCCGGCCAGAACTTATCCATAAGCGATTCTGCAATCTCATTCACGGATGCAGCAAGCATTGACAGAGACGCCCTGCTGCCGATAATCAACGGCATTGGTTTTTCTTTAGGCCTTTTCTTTAATTCATATAGCTTCCTGAGAGAATTCTCCATATCAAACCTTACCCCGAGGCCGTAAAACGTCTCTGTCGGAAAGGCAACAATTCCGCCGTTGTTGAGAATTTCCACTGCCCTTTTCAGGACATCGCTTAGGTTTTTATCGTTAATTTTTATGAGCATAGACTTTTAACTCCCTTACCACATTTCCCGCTATTTTCGCTTTTGTCCATATTACCACAAAAGACGAAACAGCGGAAATGTTCTGCCTTGATTTTATGTGGTATGAAGTTAAAGCGGCGGGCCGATACCAACCGCTGATTCAGCTCTTCTTCTTTGCTGTCCTTACCCTTATCGTATTTCCATGCGCTTCAAGTCCCTCAATATCCGCAATAGTTTCCACTGTCTTTGCCAGTTTCATGAAACCCTCTCTTGTAAATGATAAAAGGCTTGAGCGTTTAACAAAGTCATAGACTCCAAGAGGAGAAAAAAATCTTGCCGTGCCTCCGGTTGGAAGCGTATGATTCGGCCCTGCTGAATAATCTCCAAGCGCCTCAGGCGTCCATCTGCCCAGGAATATTGCGCCCGCATTCTTAATCCCCGGAAGAACCGCAGCAGGCGTTTCTGTCATAATCTCAAGGTGTTCAGGGGCAATATCATTTGAAAGTTTTACGGCATTGCCAATATTCCCGACAATAATAACAGCTCCGTAATTCTTAAGGGATTTGCCTGCAATAGCCCTTCTTTTAAGCCTTGCTATCTGTCTTTCAATCTCCCTGCCGACGTCTTCGGCAAGAATCTTTGAATCTGTAATCAATATTGAAGATGCGAGTTCATCATGCTCTGCCTGACTCAATAAATCCGCTGCAATAAATGCCGGGGTTGCAGAGGCGTCCGCTATTATCAGAATCTCGCTCGGTCCTGCAATCATGTCAATGTCCACCTCTCCGAAAACCATTCTCTTTGCCGCGGCCACATAGATATTGCCCGGGCCTACAATCTTATCAACCCTTTTTATTGTCTGAGTCCCGTAAGCCATTGCCCCGACTGCCTGCGCTCCGCCAATCCTGTATGCCTCTTTAATCCCCAGCATCTCTATCGCTGCCATTACATAGGGGTTAATCTCTCCCTGCGGCGTTGGAACACAAACCGCAATCTCCTTCACCCCCGCAGCCTGCGCAGGGATTACATTCATCAGGACGCTTGACGGATATGACGCCTTTCCCCCGGGCACATAAACGCCGGCTCTTTCTATCGGGCGTATCAGCTGGCCGAGAAGGGCATTGGAAAAAGCGGAGTTAGTATTTTTATTTGCAGGAAGTTTCCTGTATTCTGAATCCCTGACCAGCCATGACTCTTCCTTCTGCATCTCATGGAATCTGCGTATCCGCTCCGCTGAAAATTCAAGAGCCTTAACAATCTTCCTGTCCGCCTTATCTGCGAATTTTGTTATCTCAGAGGGTTTTAAGGTAAGAGACTTCGCATTTTCACAATCAAATTTTCTTGTGTATCGCAGAACAGCCTCATCCCCGTTTTTCTTCACATCAGAAAGAATGGAATTCACCACCCTTTCTATTGCAGAACCGCCTCCCGAAGCCCGCTTTCTCAGCGCGCTGAGAAATATCTTTATATCCTTTGTCTTCTTTATAATTCTCATGAGGCTAATTTTAGCTTTTTGCTCCCGATTATTCAAGGACTTTCAGAAAATAGCTCAGCCGCATAAAAGATATTGACATCTATTCCCAATCAGTATAATATGGAAACTAAGCATGCAAGGCAAACCAGAGAACAAAAAATCCGTTGTAGAAGCCGTGAGGCATCAGATGAAGATTCTGAATGGCATAGTCCTGCTCATTGTATATGCCCTTCTGCTTCTTATTGTGAGATTCATGTATTTATTCCTTGATTACATATCCACCCCGTCTCTGGTGACTATCCTTTCAATCGTTGCAGGGCTTGTGGTTATGGGCATGTATGTTGCCAACAGCGCTTCAAAAAAAGCCGTTAATACAATAGAAAAATATACCGACCGGTTAAACGCCCTTATGGCCACCACAAGAGACATACGCGAAATACCGCACAGCGACATACTGCTTGAGAATATTATGCAAAGCGCATTGAAAATTACAGAAGCGGATGCAGGTTCAATTATGCTTGTTGAAGGAAACAGGCTTGTATTTAAGGTTGCAAAGGGCGGCGGAATCGCTAATCTGACAGGCCTTTCAATTCCAAGGTCTGCCGGTATTGCAGGCTGGGCTGCTGAGAATGGCAGCAATGTCAGGCTTGATAACGCAAAGGATGACAGCAGATTTGACCCTGAGATTGATAAGATGACAGGCTATGAGACAAAGTCGCTTCTCTGTGTGCCTCTGAAAATAAAGGCGGGGACCATCGGAACGCTGGAACTCATCAACAAACAAAACGGCGGCTTCACTCAGGAAGATGAAGAACTGCTGTCATATTTTGCCGACCAGGCTGCCATAGCCATTGCCAGAACACAATTTATGGAAGACCAGAGGAATTATGAAATCCATCTCACAGACATCCTCGTTGATACAATGGACACTCACATCCATGAAAAAGTCGGACACTCAAAGAGGGTTGCGAAATACAGTCTCACGATAGCAAATGGACTTAATATGTCAGAGGATGAAAAGCGGACATTATACAGAGCCTGTCTGCTTCACGACATCGGCTTCCTGAAAATAAAACTAAAAGATGTAACGTCAAAAGAGCAGTACAAGGCACATTCACAGCTTGGCTATGAAATGCTGAGGCTGATAAATTTTTACGCTGATATTGCCCCGATTGTACTGCACCACCACGAGCGGTATGAAGGCAATGGATACCCCAATGAACTCGCGGGCAATGCTATCCCCGTTGAATCCAGGATAATTGCCATTGCAGAGGCATTTGACGCAATGACCAGCAAGGATTCATATAAATATGTCGGGAAGATGCTTGATACGACAGAGCATTCTAATGCCGCCGGCTTTCACTATGCCATTGAAGAACTCAAAAAGAATGCCGGCACACAGTTTGACCCCAACCTTGTAGACATCTTTGTAAATAGCATTGACGAGTCGCTTCTTGAAGAGAATTGAGCTAAACACGCTCCGGTTTATCAGAAATTCCATTACTGCAACCCCCGTTAGAAACTTATAGGCATGAAGAATATAAAACTGCTTATAGAATACGACGGCGCTAATTATCACGGCTGGCAGGCACAGAATACAGCTATCAGCCATCAGCGGTCAGCCGCCAGCCAAAAAAATATTGTAACGATACAGGGAATACTTGAGAATACAATCAAAAGAATAACAGGGGAAGAGGCGGCTCTCATAAGCGCTTCAAGAACTGATGCAGGCGTTCACGCTGTCGGACAGGTCGCCTCGTTTAAAACAAACTCAAACCTTAAACCTGCAACTCTTCAGAGGGCTCTCAATGCAATCCTTCCTGAAGACATAAGAATTCTCAATGCCGGGGAAACAGCGGCGGCCTTTCATCCGCGATATGACGCTCTCGGCAAAAGCTATTTTTACATTATATCTAATACAATTTTTTCATCTGCGTTTCTTTACAGGTATGCCTGGAGAACGCCGTATGCTCTGGACCTTGATAAGATGAAGAAAGCCGGCGATTCACTGCTTGGCAGGCATGATTTTTCGGCATTCAGGGGAGCGGGATGCGGCGCAAAGAGCACAACAAGGGATATAACCTCGCTGAGTATTGAAAAATTCAGCAGTATTGATTTTATGACCGCAAGAATTAATGGAAATTTTATAAAAATAACAGTGGAGGCAAATGCATTTCTGAGACACATGGTCCGGAATATCGTCGGGACGCTTGTTGAAATAGGCAGAGGGAGGATGACCATCGCTTCTGTATCAGAAGCGATTAAACTCAAGGACCGGAGAAAAACCGGGCCTACCGCGCCTGCACACGGCCTTTTTCTTGAGAAGGTGAAATATCATGATTCATGATTCACGATGCAGGATACCCCTTTTACTTCCCCCCTTAGTAAGGGGGGATTGAGAGGGGTCATATCCTGTATCAGGTATCCTGCATCATGCTATATCGGCAGTTCTTTTTCTACCGCCTCTAACTGCTCTATCTTTTCCTGACAGTCCCTGCAATAAATTGCGAATGGAATAACCTTCAGCCTTTCTTCGCTTATCTTGCCGCCGCATTCCTCGCAGATTCCATAAGTTCCCTCATCAAGTTTTCTAATTGCCGCATCTATCTTTACCATTACTTCTCTCTGGGCGCTGAGCCGCCCCAGGCTTACATCCTCGGAAATGTCCACCACAGACCAGTCGCCGTCATCAAGCGCCGTGTCAACTATCTGTTTTGTCTCTCCTTTTATATATTTGGATACCTCAATATTTGCCTCTTTAATAAGCTGTTCTCTTTTTTGAATCAAAAGCTTTCTTAAAGCCTCCGCCTTCTTTGATGCTGTGTCCCGAGCAGCTCGGGACTTCTTAGTTTTAGCGGAGGGTTTGGGCGCTGTATGCCTTGATTTTTTTTCGCGGCCATTATTTTACCTCTTCCGATTTTTCAGCGGCCTCCGCCCTGCCTTCTTCCTTAAAAACCTCTATAATACTTCTCACGTTTACCCCTGCCTGTTGAAGGGCCTTCTGAATATCAGGCAATTTCGCATCAGTCACCTTGACCATGAAATTACTATTTGTTGCCATTTCCCCTCCTCTTACAAATTCAAACTGCAAAAATCAAAATACAAAGTTATGAAAATCATTATTTTTATTTTTTGAATTTTGAATTTTGAATTCTACTTCACACCTCCATTATTTCCTTTTCTTTATGCGCCAGCGCCTCATCTATTTTTTTAACATAAGAATCAGTGAATTTTTGAATTTCATCAAGCGACTTCTTTGTATCATCTTCGCTCAGGTGTTTTTCTTTTTCAAGTTTTTTAATTTCATCGTTGATGTCTCTTCTTATATTTCTCACGGCAACCTTTGCATCTTCAGCATTTTTCTTCACGACTTTAACGAGCTGTTTTCTGCGTTCTTCCGTAAGCAGCGGCATATTAATTCTTATGACCTTTCCGTCGTTCGTCGGCGTTAGTCCCAGGTCTGATTTCATGATTGCTTTTTCTATATCGGAGATTATCTTTTGCTCCCAAGGCTGGATTGCTATCTGGCGGCTTTCGGGCACACTCAAAGACGCAAGCTGCTGAAGCGGAGTCGGCGTTCCGTAATAATCAACCTTTATACCGTCCAGGAGCGCAAGAGACGCCCGGCCGGTTCTCACAGAAGCAAACTCTTTCTTGAGCGCTTCTATGGAGTGGTCCATTTTCTCAACGGCATTTCTTTTTAGCTCTTTCTCCATTGTGTCCTCCTACGATAGTGCCTATCTTTTTGCCTCTGGCAACATTTTTTATATTGTCTTTTCCTCTAAGGTTAAATACTACAATAGGGAGGTTATTGTCCATACATAATGAGATAGCGGTTGAATCCATAACGCTGAGCCCTTTTCTGAGAACATCCATATAACTTATAGTGTTGTATTTTTTTGCATTCGGGTCTTTCACCGGGTCGGCAGAATATACCCCGTCAACCTTTGTTGCCTTGATTATTACCTCAGCTCCTATCTCCATGGCCCTCAGCGCAGCAGCGGTGTCTGTTGTAAAATAAGGGTTGCCGGTGCCTGCCGCAAATATGACAACGCGGCCCTTTTCAAGATGACGCATTGCCTTACGCCTTATGTAAGGCTCGGCGAGCTCTCTCATGTCTATGGCTGACTGCACCCTGGTAGGGATATTGTTTTTTTCAAGCGCATTCTGCAGCGCCAGGGCGTTTATAACGGTCGCGAGCATCCCCATATAATCTGCCGAGGCCCGCTCCATCCCTTTCATGCTTGCCTCCACACCCCTGAATATATTGCCGCCGCCTATCACTACCGCAACCTCAGCGCCCATATTCACAATCTTCTTAATCTCTTTGGCTATAAAATCCACTGCAGCGGAATCTATGCCAAAGCCTCTATTGCCCACCAGGGCCTCACCGCTGAGTTTCAGGAGTATTCTTTTATACTTCAATTCCATAATTCTTCAATTAAACGAGCTTGAACTATTTGTTCTCTCCAAGCTGGAATCTGGCAAACCGCCTGAGCACAATATTTTCTCCTACTTTGGCTACCTTCTCAGCAACAAGGTCTTTTATCTTCAATTTCTGCTCGGGGTCTTTTACAAAGACCTGTTCAAGAAGACACATATCGCCGAAAAATTTATCCAGCTTCCCTTCAACTATTTTTTCTACAATCTGAGGAGGCTTGTTTGCCGCCTGCGCCCTGTATATATCCTTCTCTCTTTCTATGACATCCTGAGGCACATCTTCACGTGAAAGGTAAGAAGGATTTGCAGCGGCTATATGCAGGGCCATATCCTTAACAAGCCCCTTGAAATCATCAGTCTTCGCAACAAAATCCGTCTCGCAGTTTACCTCCAGAAGAACGCCTATTTTGTCCAGATGTATATATGAACTCACAAGCCCCTCCGATGCGCTCCTGCCGGCCTTCTTTGCAGCAGTGGCCAGGCCTTTCTGCCTGAGACAATCTATCGCCTTCTCAAAATCTCCGCTGCTTTCGGCAAGCGCCTTTTTGCACTCCATCATGCCTGCGCCCGTTTTCTCTCTGAGTTCTTTTACCGTGTCGGCTGAGATAGTCGCCATCATTTTGTCTCCTTCACCTCTGCTTCAGCCTGCTCTTCCTGCTGGACCTTTTCCTCTACCGCAGCTTTTTCCACTTCCTCAGCCATACTCTTTGACAAGGCCTCCCTGCCTTCAAGCACGGCGTCTGCCATCTTTGCAGATAGAAGTTTTATGGCCCTGATAGCATCATCATTGCCCGGGATAACATGGTCAATCTCATCCGGGTCGCAGTTGGTGTCAACAACCCCGACTACCGGGATGGAAAGCTTTCTTGCCTCTGCCACGGCAATGCGCTCTTTCTTGGGGTCTATAACAAATACGACAGAAGGGATGCTCGCCATCTCCTTTATGCCGCTGAGGTTTTTTTCAAGTTTGCCCCGCTCCTTTTCAAGTTCAGCGACCTCCTTCTTGGGAAGAAGGTCATACGTGCCATCTGCCTTCATGGTCTCTATCTGCTTGAGCCTCTCTATGCTCTTCTTTATCGTTGAGAAGTTGGTGAGCATACCTCCGAGCCACCTCTGATTTACAAAGAAAGCCCCAGCCCGCTTTGCCTCTTCATATACAGAATCCTGCGCCTGTTTTTTTGTGCCGATGAAAAGAACGGTTCCGCTGCCGGCAGCCGCCTTCTTAACAAAATTATACGCCTCCTCAAGCCCCTTCATCGTTTTCTGAAGGTCAATGATGTAGATGCCGTTCCTCTCCCCGAAGATATATTTTTTCATCTTGGGGTTCCACCGCTTCACCTGATGTCCGAAATGGACTCCGGCTTCAAGAAGCTCTTTCATTGTTGCAACCATTTTTATCCTCCTCTGGTTTTTCCTCCGCCTTTTCCCCTATACCCATACGGGACCACACAGGAGAAAGTTGCTGGCGTGTGTTTTTACGAGGTATCAGCCTAACATAAAAGGCTTTTTTTTTCAAGAGAAAATGCTGCCACTGTACCGCCAATTTAGAAATGTCCTGTTTTTAAGTTACTGCCCTTTACTTATTCATGAATCTTTATGAAGAATTTTACAGCTATAACTGCGAATACCAGAGGGACCAACCATGCCGCGATAACAGGCGGAATTATTCCGGCATATCCCATTGAGAGGGACATTGCATGGCTGAACCAGTAAAGAAGGCTTATAAAAATACCAACCGCAGTTGTGATAAGCCCTCCGCCTGCCTTGCCCCTCATCGGCAGGGAAATTCCGAGCAAGACCATAAAGAAATTAATGACCGGATACGAGATTTTAGAATTCAAATCAACCGTAAGCTTCAGATTTCTGAAGCCTGCAGCTTCAAGTCTCTTTGTGTATCTTAAGAGTTCTCTTATGCCCATATCTTCCGGCTTCCGTATCTCTTCGGCAAATACAGCAGGAGAACCGATGAATGGATACTCAAGCGACTTATAGTTTTTCATTGAACTCTGCTCTATGTCATATACAGTCACATTCTCAAGCATCCATTTCCCATCCGAGCCTTTGACGTCAAGCCATTTTGCCCCTTCAGCCTCTATTCTTTCCTGCAGACGCTCGGCGCCGAGCTTGAAGATACTGATATTCTTAGAAATCTTCTCCTCCGGCATATACAGCCCTATCTTTACTATTGAACCGTCCGCTGCCCTAAGCCACATCGTCCCCTCTTTGAATGAGAACTTTTTGCCCTTTTTCATAATTGAATTTTTAAGTTCGGACGCCCTCGTTGAGAATTCAGGCGCTATCATTTCTCCGAGGATAAACCCGAAGAGGCTTAAAACTATTCCGCCGAACAGGAAAGGCAGAAATAAAGTTCTCAGACGGCCGCCGGCCGCCTTAATTGCTGTTATTTCCTCTCTCCTCTTTGCCTGGCCGATAACAAACAAACTGCAAAGCAGAATGGCCATCGGAAAAAGATAGAGAAGATAACGCGGAAAATTGAAAGCCACATAAAGCATCAGGCTTTTTATAGGCGGCTTATACGGCAGAAAGTCATCTATTTTATCAATGAGGTCCAGAAGGCTGAACATGAGGGCCAGCCCTGCGGCAATTAAAGTTAACACCTTAAAAAACTCCCTGAGATAATGCCTCTGGATTATCAGCATTGCTACCTTTTATCCTCCCTTCTAAACACAGCGATGGAAAAAAGCCCGAGGATAACTGTCGGACTCCACGCTCCGATATAGTGGGGTATCTTCCCTGCCCTAACAAGATTTTCCCCGTATATGAGCAAGATATAAAAAACAGCAAATATAAAAAGCCCGAGCGTAAGGCCTCCAAGCCTCCCGGATTTTCCTGCAAACAGCGACAGGGGGGGGCCGAGCAGCATAAGTATCAGGCAGACAGACGGCAGGGAGAGCCTTCTGTGCAGTTCCAGAAATAGAGGCGTTGCCTGCTGCTGCGATAGGTTGTTAGTCTGGCGCAAAAGCTCAAATGGCGTAAGTTCACTGTTTTTCTTAGCCGGCTGTTCTGTATTCAGGTTTAAAGCCAGATGATACCCTGCAAAGAAAAACTCTGTTGAACTATTCTCTCTTGCAATCTGCATATACCCGTCCTTTAAATAGAATGCGATATCAACGCCGTCCACAGCGGAAATCCTGCCTTCCTTGGCCGTCACAACTCTCGGCTCTTTCTTATTCCTCTCATCATATATAAATATCCCGCTCATTCTGTCAGGCTCGGGTTTTTCTCTCACAAACAGCACAATATCCTTAAACAGGGTGGTGAATACCCCGCCTTCTATTGCAGCAGGAGCCCTGGTCGTTATTATATTTGAAATGGTTTCTCTTAACTTTGTCATGCTGACAGGCCCGAGATAAAAACTTACAAGCATTCCTGTGAGAAAACAGCTTATCCCCAGAGCAAACACAGGCGCAGCTATCGCCTTAAACGACATCCCGCTGGCCCTGAGTATTACTATCTCATTGTCAGTATTTAATCTGCCATAGGTAATAAGAGTTGACATCAAAAGGGACATCGGCAGCGTAAGAATTAATATCGGAGGCTGCAGATACAGTATTATCTTCACCATGTCAAAAAAAGATGCGCCGACAACGGAAAGCAGCCTGCTCAGCCTGAGTATCTTTTCCATTATAAGAATAAAATTGAGAGCAATGAGGCTTAAGAGAAATGTAAGAACCAGTTCCTTAAGCATCTCCTTGTGTATTGTATAAATCCTTATTTTCATGTGTCTGACTCCGAGCAGCTCGGAGAGGTATTTTACCTTATTTGCGCCTTTGACACCAAATATTCATAAATGTTAGACTTTAAGCCTGCCGCATTGTTTGAGGGGAAAATAGGAGGGCGCCGGTTTGGACATCAAAAAAATAGAAAAAGGCGTAAGGCTTATACTTGAAGGCATTGGTGAAGACCCTGAAAGGGCCGGGCTCAAAGACACCCCCTCACGCGTCGCCAGGATGTATGAAGAAATATTCTCAGGGCTTGAGACTCCGACGGAGGAGATACTCAAACACATTGAGGGCGAAAGCCACGATGAACTGGTGCTTTTAAAAGATATTCCTTTTTATTCTGTGTGTGAACATCATCTCCTGCCGTTCATAGGCAGGGCTCATGTTGCCTACATACCAAGCGCCGGCAAGATAGCAGGCATCGGAGAACTTGCAAAGGCAGTTGAAATCCTCGCAAAGAAACCGCAGGTGCAGGAGCGTCTTACAGCGCAGCTTGCAGACCTGCTCATGGGAAAACTGAAGCCCAAAGGCGCAATGGTGATTATTGACGCAGAACATTTATGCCTGAGTATGCGCGGATTGAAAAAACCGGGCGCAAGAACAGTAACGTCGGCAGTAAGAGGGATATTCAGGACCAAGGAATCAACGCGGCAAGAACTGCTGGAACTGATAAAAAAGAGAGATTAAGGAGGAACTATGACGGCACAACTAATTGACGGTAAAAAAGTAGCGGCAGATATCAGGGCTAAATTAAAGACTGAGACTGAAGAGCTTAAGTCTAAAGGAGTTCATCCCGGCCTTGCAGTCGTGCTTGTGGGAGAAAACCCTGCATCAAAAAAATATGTTTCGTCTAAGGAAAAAGCCTGCGCAGATATCGGAGTCAAGAGTTTAGCTTACAAACTGCCTGAGTCAACCTCGCAGGCAGAACTCATTAAATTGATAGACAACCTTAACAGCGACAGCAACGTGCACGGGATACTCGTTCAGCTTCCGCTTCCCAAGCATTTGAATGAAAAAGAGGTAATGAACAGGATATCTCCCGCAAAAGACGTTGACGGATTCGGGCCCGACGCCCTCGGAAAACTTATGCTTGATGAACCCGGGTTTGTTGCCTGCACTCCTCACGGCGTAATGAAAATGCTTGAGGCCTACGGCATAGACCCAAAGGGGAAACATGCGGTTATCGTAGGAAGAAGCGTAATCGTCGGGAAGCCTCTTGCACTGCTCCTGCTCAGAAAACACGCAACAGTCACTATCTGCCACAGCAGAACACCTAACCTTAAGGAGGAATGTCTCAGGGCAGACATACTCTGCGCTGCGGTAGGCAAGGCAAAAACCATTACTGGCGACATGGTAAAAGAAGGCGCTGCGGTTATAGACATCGGCATAAATGTAACGCCGGAAGGCAAGATTGTAGGCGATGTGGATTTTGAGGCGGCAAAAGAGCGGGCAGCTTACATAACACCCGTTCCGGGCGGCGCAGGGCCCATGACAATTGCAATGCTTATGTATAACACCGTTCTTGCCGCGAAAATGGCGGCGGGGATGAAAGTAGAGATATAATTGGCGTCTAATCCCTGCTGTGAGAGCGGGGAAATTACTTCGTTTTTGAAGGAGGAGATTATGGCTAAATTTCCAGTGCAATATATGAGCATCAGGAAAAGGTTCAAGAAATATTTCAAGGCTGTTGACAGTCTTGGAAAGGCCGCAAAAACGTCAGGCCCTATAAAAAGCAAAACTTCCCAGCTGATTCAGCTTGCCGCTGCAGCTGCCATCAGGTCAGAGGGCGCTGTTCATTCCCATGCAAAAAGGGCGCTTCAGGCAGGGGCAAAACCAGAAGAGATATACCAGGCGATTCTTCTGCTTACAAGCACGATAGGATTCCCGACAGTGTCTGCGGCATTGAGCTGGGTTGACGACGTTCTGGAGAATAAGGGCAAATAATAATATCTCAACCTCCACTACATTTTGCGATTCAAGTGATTTTATCGACTCGTCGATTCGTCGCCTCGGGCAACTCGCCGAGGAGAGCCGAGGCGAAAAGCCATAGTTCCGTTCTCCGGTTATAATCCTTTCTGCTATCCATCTTCATGACAGATAATAGGGATGTGTCCCTGATTAAATCCACCGATCGGGGGATGCGGAATCCAGTTCCTTTGACAGCATGACTGATTATATGGTAAATTCTGTTTACTGGAGGTGTAACCATGTTAAAGACCCTTGCTCTGCCGAAAGTTGAATATATAACTTCAACAGAAGGCAAACCCAAAGCAGTTGTGCTCAGCCTTGAAGACTGGAAAAGAATAACCGAGACATTGAAAATAATGTCCAGCAAAGAGCTAATGGAGTCCATAAGACTCGCAAAGAAACAGCTTCGCGGAACTACTAAACTATTGTCTCTTAAAGAGGTAATGGAAAATTTATAACCCATACTTCACTCCTGAATTCATGGAGCAGGCGAAGAAATACCGCCACTTCAAGAAGTTACTTGCCAACAAAATACAATTATTAACACAAACTCCATATACTGCCTCCAAGAGCGAAATGCTTGTCGGACAACTGAAAGGCTTGCGTTCCGCAAGACTCACAAAATCATTCAGGATCATCTTCTCTATTTGTGAAGAATGCCGTGCAAGGAAGTTCCAGAATCTTGTCGGCTGTTCGCCGATAATCTGTAAAAAATTAAGTTCAAACACCATAGTCTTTCTTACCCTCGGTACTCATGACAAAGCATATTCATAAACTCTCGCTTTCTTCAACCGCCTAATCCATGAGATAATGCACGATCCTTTTACAGGAAGCGGTAAGCCTGAACCGCTCAAACACGGACTTTCCGGCTACTGGTCGCGGCGCATTAATGACGAGCACAGAATAGTCTACCGCCCTGCGGAAAATGCAATCTTTATCGCTCAATTACGCTATCACTATTGATTTGTTTTTGTAGTCGCGATTGAGAATTGATACCGTCAGGATTTTCTTTTCTGAGAAGCAACCGCCCCCATGTAGAGCGACCATAATCGGTGCTTCTGCTGAATGTAAGGTCATGTTTCAATCCACGCCCCTGCGCGAGGGGCGAC
>MNVK01000068.1 GCA_001871685.1 Nitrospirae bacterium CG1_02_44_142 | reverse complement strand
TAATCTCGTGAAACTCGGCCATATAACCGAGGACAAGCTGGTAACATTTCTGAGCAAGCAGTACGGCATGTCAGCGATAAACCTGTCTGAATACAAGATAGATGCTGCTGTCCTAAAGCTGATACCGGCGGACATGGCGAAAAAATATATGATAATGCCTCTTACAAGGATAGGCGCAACATTGACGGTAGCAATGGCAGACCCTTCAAATATATTTGCGGTGGATGACATAAAGTTTATGACAGGGTATAACGTTGAGGTTGTTATAGCGACAGAATCCGCTCTGATAAATGCCATAACTACATATTACGGAGGCAAAGTTGCAGGGCTTGTGGCTGCCCCCGAGCGGCTCGGGACAGCGCAAAAGGCGATGAAGCTTGAGGCGAAAGATTATACCCTGTCGGATGCTGACATTACAGGCGAAGAAGAGGAGGCAGGAGCTTTCGGAGAAGGCCCTACGGTTGATGTAGATGAATTTGACAAGATTGTCGGCGATGCGCTTGATGATGTTGAGCATGTTACTGAAGATGAGATGGTGGGCGCAAGAGGTGAGATTGAGGAGCCGATTGTAAAACTTGTAAGCGGTATTCTTATAAATGCGATAAAGCTCGGCGCCAGCGATATTCATATTGAGCCTTACGAGAGCTCTGTGAGAGTCAGATACCGGGTTGACGGCGTTCTGGCGCTGGCAATGAATCTGCCCGTGCGGATTAAAAACTCCGTAGTTTCCAGGCTGAAGATAATGGCTAAACTTGATATTTCGGAAAGGCGGCTTCCGCAGGACGGCAGGATTAAGCTCAGGCTGGGCAAGAAAAAAGAGGTGGATTTCCGTGTTTCTATCCTCCCCTGTCTTTTCGGAGAGAAGACAGTTATGAGAATCCTGGATAAAGCGTCATTGCAGGTGGATTTAACAAGGCTTGGCTTTGAAGAAGAGGCGCTGCAGAAATTTCTGGGGTGCCTTAATAAACCTTACGGCATGATACTTGTAACAGGACCCACAGGAAGCGGAAAGACAACGACCCTCTATTCCGCATTGAATTATCTGAATAAACCCAATATAAACATAATGACTGCCGAAGACCCCATAGAATATAATTTTCTCGGGATAAATCAGGTGCAGATGAAGGAGGAGATAGGGCTTACATTTGCCTCTGCCCTGCGCTCCTTTTTAAGGCAGGACCCTGACATTATCATGGTTGGAGAGGTACGTGATTTTGAGACCGCTGAAATAGCGGTTAAGGCTGCCTTAACCGGGCATCTCGTTCTGAGCACCCTGCATACTAACGACGCCCCGAGCAGTGTAAGCAGATTGATGAATATGGGGATTGAACCATTTTTAGTGTCGTCATCTGTTATACTTATAATGGCTCAAAGGCTGGCCAGGAAGATATGCAAGGAATGTGAGAAAGAGGAAGAAAAGTTCCCCTTGCCGACTCTTATAAGCATGGGGTTTTCGGAAGAAGAGGCAAAGGCTGTTAAGTGTTATAAGGGCAAGGGGTGTTCTGTATGCAGCAACTCTGGTTACAAGGGAAGGATAGCGCTTTATGAAATAATGATTATCAATGAGGAGGTCAGAAAACTTATACTTGAAGGAGCATCGGCGGCTGAACTTAAGAAGGCTGCTGTAAGAGGCGGCATGAAGACGTTAAGGATGAGCGGGCTGACAAAGGTAAAAGAAGGCGTTACTACAATTGAAGAGGTGTTGAGAGTTACTTTCGGAGATTAAAGAAAATTTAAAATTCAAGATTCAAGATTAACACCCCCCTACATCCCCCCTTGATAAGGGGGGAATTAAAGGGGGGTATTTTGAATTTTGAATTCTCACAGAGTGAGCGGAGGAATAGATGGCAACACTGTATGACTTGCTTAAGGTAATGATAGAAAAAGGGGCGTCGGATCTTCACATAACAACAGGAAGCCCGCCTCGTATAAGGATCGACGGAAGACTCATCCCGCTGGACCATCCGTCATTGGCCCCTGCTGAGACAAAGGCGCTCTGTTACAGCGTTCTTACAGACGCCCAGAAGCATAAATTTGAAGAAAACAATGAGCTGGACCTGTCATTCGGTGTGAAGGGGTTGAGCAGATTCAGAGGAAATGTCTTTATGCAGAGGGGCGCGGTCGCTGCCGCATTCAGGACTATTCCATTCCAGATAAAGACCTTTCAGGAATTGGGACTGCCTGAAATTGTCAACGATATGGTCAAGAAGCCGCGCGGACTGATACTTGTTACCGGACCGACGGGAAGCGGTAAGTCAACGACCCTTGCCACCATGATTGACAGAATAAATTCGGAGAGGCCGGACCATATAATAACAGTAGAAGACCCTATAGAATATATTCATAACCATAAAAAATCTCTGATAAACCAGAGAGAGGTAAATTCCGATACGGCATCTTTTAAGTCTGCCTTGAAGTATGTTCTCAGACAGGACCCTGACGTCGTGCTTATAGGCGAGATGCGCGACCTGGAAACAATAGAAGCAGCGCTTACCGTGTCGGAGACAGGACGTCTGACTCTTGCAACCCTGCACACGAACTCCGCCGTTCAGACAATAAACCGTATAATAGATGTATTCCCGTCTCATCAGCAGGGGCAGATAAGGACTCAGTTGTCTTTTGTCCTGGAAGGGATACTGGCTCAGCAGCTTATAGCCAGAAAATCCGGACAGGGCAGGGTTCTTGCAGTTGAGCTGCTGGTGCCGACCCCTGCTATAAGAAACCTGATAAGAGAAGACAAGGTGCACCAGATATATTCCATGATGCAGACCGGGCAGGCCAGGTTCGGAATGCAGACGATGAATCAGTCTTTATTTGACCTATACACGAGAGGACTTCTATCCTATGAGGATGCGATAGGGCGTTCGTCTGTTCCTGAGGAGCTGCTTACAATGATTCAAAGGATATCGGGAACTGCAGCAAAAGGAAGGTCCGCCTAAGGCGGAAGGAGGTAAAAATAAATGGCGGCAATAGTATTTCAGTGGTCAGGCAAGACTACAAGAGGCGTTATAGAATCAGGCGAGATTACTGCGGCTACAAAAGAAGAGGTTGCAGCGCAGCTCAGGAAAAAAAATATAACTCCCACTTTAATTACTGAAAAGAAGGCCGGGAAAAAATTATTCGGCGGCTTTGGCGGTGGTAAAGTAGGCGACAAGGACATAGTTATATTTACCAGACAGTTCTCTACGATGATAGACGCCGGGCTTCCGCTGGTGCAGGCGCTTGATATTCTTTCAACGCAGGTTGAGAACAAGACACTCGCCAGAGTGCTGGGAGAGATTAAGGAGAATGTTGAGGCCGGTTCTACTTATGCGGATGCTTTGAAAAAACACCCGAAGGTCTTTTCAGAGCTGTATGCGAATATGGTGGCGGCAGGCGAGGCCGGCGGTATCCTGGATACTATTCTCAACAGGCTTGCGGCGTACATAGAAAAGGCAATGAAATTAAAGAAGAAGGTTAAGGGCGCAATGGTGTATCCGATAGTTGTTACAACTGTTGCTGTTTTGGTAATTGCAATCATAATGATATTTGTGGTCCCGACATTTTCTAAGATGTTTGCGCAGCTCGGCGGGACCCTTCCGCTTCCCACGTTGATGATTGTCGGCCTGAGTCATTTTCTGGCGGGAATAGGCGGCCTTCTGACGGGAGCCGCAATAGTTGGTATTGTTGTTGCGCTAAAACAGTTCAGGCGCACGGAGAAGGGCACGCATATAACAGACAAACTCCTATTGAAACTGCCGATATTCGGGGTTCTTCTGAATAAAGTTGCCGTGGCAAAGTTTACGCGGACCCTCGGGACGCTTGTCAGCAGCGGTGTGCCTATACTGGACGGGCTTGAGATAACAGCGAAGACCTCAGGCAATAAGGTGATTGAATACGCAATTATGGAGGTGAGAAAGCAGGTTACCGGAGGCAAGACCCTCGCTGACCCATTGACCAAAGCCAAGGTGTTCCCTCCAATGGTTACCCACATGATATCCGTAGGTGAAACAACAGGCGCTCTGGATTCAATGCTCAACAAGATTGCTGATTTTTATGATGATGAAGTTGATGCGGCAGTCAACGCCCTGACGTCCATGATGGAGCCCATGCTGATGGTATTCCTCGGAGGCTCGGTAGGTTTTATAGTAATTGCAATGTATCTGCCGATATTTAAACTCATTACGCTGATAAAATAATTAATAGTTAATAGTTATAAGTTAAAAGTTAGGAGTTGAAAATTGAAAATTAACACCCCCCTACATCCCCCCTTGATAAGGGGGGAATTAAAGGGGGGTATTTTAAAACTTTACACTCTTAACTTCTAATTATAACTTCTAACTTTGTGGAATGAATGATATCCTGCTAAAAAAGGTAAAAGCCCTTATTTCCATAAGGGTTGTTTTTATCACACTCCTTCTGGGTTCGTTTTTCCTGCTTCAGGTTGGATACAGGAGTTTCCCTTATCCCCGCGCCACTTCAAACCTTATAGTAGCGCTCTATTTCCTGACAATAATCTATGCCTTTCTTCTGGACAGGATAAAGGCATACTTTACCTTTGCATACTTCCAGATTTTTATGGATGTTGCGGCTATAAATGTCCTTATATATCTTACAGGCGGGATTGAAAGCTGGTTTTCATTTATTATGCTTCTTACAGTGATGTCGGCAAACGCAGTCCTTAACAGGAAGGCTGGTTATGTTATTGCAACATTCAGCAGTATTCTCTATGGAGTCATGATAGACCTTCAGTATTATAAACTCCTCCCGATAAAGTACGACCCTGCGCTTAATGAAAAAGATTTTCTTTACAATATTTTTGTGCATATAGCTGCTTTTTATATGATGGCATTCCTGAGCGGTTATCTCTCTTCAAGGCTTGAGAAGACAACGAGAGACCTGGAACAGACCGATTCTGACCTGAAGGAGCTTTCGCTTTTCAACAGGGAGCTTATTGAGAACATTCCGAGCGGGATATTTACAACTGGCATTGACGGCCGCATTTTAATTTTTAACAAGGCTGCCGAGGACATAACCGGAATTACTCGGGAAAAAGCGTCTAACCTGAAGATAACTGCGATATTTCCTTTTATTAATCCCCCCATCCCCCCTTTACCAAAAGGGGGCGAGGGGGGATTAGAGAGAATAGAGGGTGTAATCGGTCAGCAGACAGGAGATGGCAGGATTATTAACCTGACCATCTCGCCGCGGGTGGATGTTACCGGGGTGAAAATAGGTTTTATCGGGATATTTCAGGATATCACCAGGCTTAAGAAGATGGAGATGGATATAAAGCATAAGGAAAAATGGGCTGCTATCGGAGAACTATCTGCGAATATAGCGCATGAGATAAGGAATCCGTTAGCCTCTCTTAAAGGGGCGATAGAAATGCTTAGAGAGGACCGGGCGGCAAAGGAGCAAAAAGAAAGGCTGACAGAAATAGCCTTGAAAGAGATGGATAGGCTGAACGGGATAATCACGGATTTTCTTATGTATTCAACGCCGAGGGCTGCCGAGTTCACCGCTTTGGACCTCAATCTTGTGCTTGATGACACGCTTGAATTGCTAAAAAATACAGCATCCGCAAGGAAGGATATTTCTATCACAAAGGATTTCGCCGGGCCGCTTTTTGTTAATGCCGACCGTCAGAAAATGCAGCAGGTCTTTTTGAATCTGGGGATGAATGCCTTAGAGGCCATGCCTGACGGAGGAGAACTTTCTGTCAGCACAAAGCGGTCGAGCCGTTCTTTTGAGGTTGTTTTTAAAGATACCGGTATCGGTATCTCTCAGAAAAATCTTGAAAAAATATTTTATCCTTTTTTTACTACGAAAGATGAGGGCACCGGGCTCGGACTGGCTATTGCATACAGAATTATTGAAGAGCATAAAGGAAAGATAAATGTTATCAGTAATTTAGGCGAGGGCGCGGCCTTTAAAGTTATAATACCCGACAGCTCTGCGAGTCTATGACAATGGAAAATCTTAGTAAAGGTAAAATTCTAATTGTAGAAGATGAAAAAAGCATGCGGGAGGTGCTCGCAATCCTCCTTGAGGGGGAGGGTTACGCTGTTGCTCTTGCCGCAGGCGGCATTGAGGGCATAAGTCTTCTTAACAAGGACATCTTTGACATGGTAATCACAGACATCAAGATGCCGAAGGTCAACGGCTTTGAGATACTCAAAAAAGTGCGTGAGACCTCTCCCGACACACTGGTAATTATGATAACTGCATTCGGAACAACAGAGTCTGCAATAGAGGCCATGCAGCTTGGCGCTTATGATTATATACACAAGCCGTTTAAGATAGATGAGATACGGCTCGTAGTCAAAAAGGCGCTTGAAAGGCGTAAGCTCAGCGCAGAGGTTTCTATACTCCGCGACAAGATAAAGACGACATACGAATTCGGCAATATTTTCTGGAAGAACCCTCAGATGCAGGAACTGCTTGGCATTATCCCGAGGATTGCCCAGAGCAATTCCAATGTCATAATAACGGGTGAAAGCGGCACCGGCAAGGAATTGGTTGCGACGGCTGTTCATAACCTCAGCCCGAGAAAAGGGAAGAAGTTTGTTGATATAAACTGCGCTGCATTTCCTGAAGGCCTTCTGGAGAGTGAACTCTTCGGACACATGAAAGGCGCCTTTACAGACGCCGCCTATAACAAGCAGGGGCTTTTTGAGATAGCTGACGGCGGGAGTGTTTTTCTTGACGAAATCTGCGAGATGTCAATTAACCTTCAGGCAAAACTGCTGAGGGTGCTTGAGAGCAGTACGTTCAGGAGAGTCGGAGGCACTACTGATATAAAGGTGGATGTGAGAATAATATCCGCCACAAATCAAGACATTAAAGAAGAGGTTTCGGCAGGCAGATTCAGAGAGGATTTATATTACAGATTAAATGTGGTCCCCCTCCATATTCCCCCTTTGCGGGAGAGGAAGGAAGACATTCCGATGCTGGTGGAGCATTTTCTAAAAAAGTTCTCATTCGCAGAGCGGAGGGTGTCTGCCCAGGCCATGAAGCTTTTCATGGAGTATCCGTGGAAAGGGAATGTAAGAGAACTTGAAAATATCATAGAGAGAATAGCGCTTCTAACAGATAAGGACGAGATAACTGTTGAGGATGTGCCTCATGAAATCCTGATGTTTTCAGAAGGCGCTGACTATACGCCGGAGCTCACTAACGAAGGGATTGATATGGACGGCATTATTAAAGGGATGGAAAAGAAATATCTCCTGAATGCGCTGAAGCTTACAGGCGGAAATAAGACAGAAGCGGCAAGGCTGCTAAAACTTTCTTTCCGTTCATTCAGGCACAGGCTGTCAAAATATGGTATAAAATAAGCAGATGAAACTTGGCGAAGTATTAGTTAAAGAAGGCCTTATTACAAAGGAGCATCTGAGGCTTGCGCTTGAAAGGCAGGTTATTTTCGGAGGCAGGCTCGGGACCAATATTGTTGAACTCGGCATTCTTAAAGAAGACGAATTCGCAAAATTCCTCAGCCGCTATCTCAAGATTCCTGTTGCCGACCCCTCGCAGCTGGCGAATATAGATGAGGAGACCATCTCTGCAATAAGCAAGGAGATGGCGGAGAAATACAAGGCGATTCCGTTTAAAAAAGATAAAAACAGGCTTCACATGGCAATGCTGGACCCGAAGGATATGAAGGCGGTGGATGATTTCAGGTTTATCAGCGGCTATGACGTAATACCTTATGCCGCCTCGGAACTGAGGATTCTCTATGCGCTTGAGAAATACTACGGGATTAAAAGAGACCTCAGATATATAAGCATTTTTGACCGCATTGAGGAAGAAAAACAGGTTGTTGTTACGGATTCGGAGGAGCTCAAAAAAATAAAACAGGCCTTTGCAAATGTGACCGAGAAAGAAGAGATTGCAGGGATTCTAATAAGTGAGGCGCAGAAGGCAGCAAAAAGGGCGGCGCTGTTTATAGTGAAAGGCAATGGTGTTTCAGGGTGGAAGGCGAAAGGGTTAACGGTTGAAGGAATTAGTATTAATGCATTGTCTTCAGGAGGCGCCTCAATATTTAACGATGTTCTTGTGAAGAAGGCTTATTACAGGGGGCCTGTGCTCAAGCTGCCCGGCAATGAAGAGCTTATAAAAATACTGTCTGGAACACCGCAGGACAGCCTCACAATTCCAATAAGCATAAGAGAAAGGGCGGTGGCTCTACTTTATGCGGACAACGGGAACGACGCGGTTCTTGACGCTAATGTGAATTATCTCAATACACTGGGGTCAATGGCTTCCATGGCTTTTGAGATATTGATACTGAGAAAGAAGATAATGGATATGTAGAAATCAAAAGAAAAATGAACTGTATTTTTCAGCTTGACAAAATATATTCTTCTTGATAGTGTTATCTGCATTTAGCTATTAGCTGACAGCTATCAGCTATCAGCTAAATGAGGGGGGGAGTTAATGACAAAGGCGGAGCTTATTGACAAGATAGCTTCGGGCGCGGGGCTGAGCAAGGCAGATGCTTCAAAGGCGCTTGATTCAACTTTAAATGCAATAAAGTTATCATTAAAAAAAGGGCAGAAGGTTACGCTTGTCGGCTTCGGAGCATTCTCAACCGTGAAGCGTAAAGCCAGAAAAGGGCGCAATCCTAAAACAGGGCAGGTTATCAATATTCCGGCTGTAAGAGCGCCGAAATTTATATCAGGCAAAGCGCTTAAAGATGCAGTAAAATAATTTACTATTTGCCCCGTGAGCCTCTTACAAAAGCCAGACTATCAGAGATTGCCTCGTCGCTCCACTCCTCGCAATGACAGTAAACACGCCATTTGTCATTGCGAGCGAAGCGAAGCAATCTTGCTTTTTAAATTAGATATTTTTCTGTGACAAACCTTTCTTCATCTTCTTTGGTTTTCAGCCTGCCGCTTAGTTTTTCGTCAAGCAGTTCTGAAAAAACTTTAGAGTAAAGGGGGCCCGGCTTGACGCCTATCTTTTGCAGGTCTTTACCCTTCAGCAGCGGCGTTATTTTTCTTAACTCAATCAGGTATTGAGATATTGCTTTCTGTTTCTGTTTGCTTTTGCTCTGAGCCATTGAGAACAGAAGAATTTCAAGTCTAACGCCATTCAGAAGATGATATAGGGCGGCGGGGTCATTTGAGGGAAGTTTATTCAGTATATCCTTTGACTGTGTTAGACCTTTTGTTATCAGCTCTCTTACCCTGGGGGGCGGCGCCAGTCTTTCAATTGCGGCGTTTCTTTCTTCCTCTTTGAGAGCGGACAGCAGAGCCATAAGGTGCAGCGCTCCCCTGTCAGGACTTTCCTCAAGGAAAAGGAGATTGAACCAGGCGAGGGTTTCAAACATAGACTGTAATGCTGACTCAACCTCATTATTGAATAAGAGGCCCGGATGTATCACCTTTAACAGCCCGAATTCAGAAAGTGTTTTAAGGGTCTTAACCGGTTCTGTTTCACTGAATGCAAGCAGAAGTTCCTCATAAAGCCTTGAACCGGAAAGCCTGCTGAAGAGGTCCAATTTGAGGGTTGACTTTATAAGGGTTTCCGTATGCTTGCTGAGCTTAAAGCCGAATCTCTCTAAAAATCTCACTGCCCTGAAGGCTCTGGTTGGATCCTCAATAAAACTCAGATTGTGTATAACCCTTATGATTTTCTCTTTCAGATCGCTCTGCCCGCCAAAGAAGTCTATAAGAAGTCCGAAGTCCTTTAGGTTGAGTTTCACAGCCAGGGTGTTGATTGTGAAATCCCTGCGGTAAAGGTCTTTCTTTATTGAGGAGGTTTCCACTTTCGGAAGGGACGCCGGGGATTCGTAATACTCTGTCCTGGCAGTTGCCACATCTATCTTTATCAATGAGGGGGACAGTCCCGATTCTACAACCCCCTTTAATTCCCCCTTAACAAAGGGGGATTCAGGGGGTTGTGTCCGTAAATCCGGGACTGTCCCCGGCGTCCCGGACTGCTGACTGCTGACTGCTGACTGCTGAAGGATTATCTTGGCCGTGCCGAACCTCTCATGCGTTCTTATCTTTGCATTCAATTTCCCGGCAAATGCCTTTGCAAAGGAAATTCCGTCTCCCTCAACAACAATGTCCAGGTCCAATCCGCCTGAGGCGGACTCGCCTCTGAGCAAATCTCTTACCGAACCGCCGACAAGATATGCGTTAATCCCGAGCTTATCCGCAATCTCTCCTGCAAGTTTAAGGATGGAGTATATTTCAGCCGGAAATTTTTCTTTGAGAAGCACAGCTATGTTTCTCCCTATGGATGGTTTTTCTCCGGCGTCTGATTTATCAAGTCTGCTCCGTCTTAAAAACTCCTCATACATGGTTCTTAAAAGGTCTGTCCTTGTTATTGCGCCGACGATATTGCCTTTCTCTATTACTGCCATGAATCTCTGGTTATGTTCTATCATCATCCGCTCTATTTCCCTGATAGACGTCTCAGGGCTGACAGCTGCGGCGTCGGTTGTGCAGAAGTCTATGGCTTTACTTTTGCCAAATCCGTGAAACAGCGCCTTTTCAACAATTTCCCTGGATATTAAACCGGCATATTTTGCACCCTTTATAACAGGCAGGACGTTCACGCCGTATTTGGTCATTATTGTTTCTGTTTCCTTTACACTGCTGTCCCATTTTATGCTTACGACCGGGCTTGTCATAATATCCGATGCAGCCTTGCCCGGCTTTACATTGCTAAGTATAATTCTCGTCAGCCTTTCTTCAATTAGCTCAAGAGATTCCTCTTTTACAGTGGCCGCGGCTGCCGTAGAATGGCCTCCGCCGTTGAATTCTTTCATCACATCTGCGGCATTGAGTTCAGACGCGCGGCTTCTTGCCACCATAAGTATTTTACCTTCCATCCTGAGGAGTACGAACAAGGCGTCAATGTCTTCCATTTCCATTATCCTGTGCGCGAGATGCGCGGCGTCGCCAAGATAACTCTCATTGGAAGCCTTTGCTATTTTTATCCTTATTCCGCTGCTGACGATTTCTTTTGCCGACCGGAGAAGTTCATTAAGGATGTCAAGTTCTTCACGGCTCATTCCCAATCTGAGAAAACTTGAGACTATATTCAAATTCGCGCCGCGTTTGACAAGATAGGCGGCGGCCAGGAGGTCCCGCTCTGTCGTGGATGGGAAGAGCAGCGAGCCTGTCTCTTCATATATGCCGAGGCACAGGATGGTTGCTTCCATCGGCGAGGGCTGCAGCTTTTTGTCTTTCAATATCTCTGAAAATATAGTTGCCGTAGCGCCGACTTCCTCAATAATCTCAAGGCTGCCGCGTATATCTCCTTTTGCAAAGGGATGATGGTCATATATGTGTATGCTTATTCCGGGTTTGGAAATTAGCTCTGCAAACTGCCCTATCCTCGGAGGATTCTTAGTGTCAACAATAATCAGGCGGGTAACCTTTGACATATCAATGTCTTTAATCCGCTTTATCTCCACAGGCTTGAAGGCCTCTATAAAATCTCTGAGTTTTTTTTCCTGAGAGCCTGCAAAGACGAGCTCCGCCTCAGGGTAGAGTTTCTTGGCGGCGACCATTGAAGCGAGGGAATCAAAATCAGCGTTTATGTGAGAAGTTATTATATCCATACCATATTATAGCGTTATCTCAACCTGAAAAATACAATTGACCTCTATGACCGAAAAATAGACATAGGGCTATAACGATTTGAATTATCTGTCATTGCGAGTCCCGATAAAATCGGGGCGTGGCAATCTCATTGCAAAAGGCGGGATTGCTTCGTTTCACTCGCAATGACAATTTTCTATGTCTATTTTCCCCTCTATGAGCGGGGATATAAATGCCTTCAAAGTCTAAGAGGCGCCGGCTTTACATGCGGCTGTTGTAGAGAGCCACCCTGTTTCTGCCGTCGGCCTTTGCTTTATAAAGGGCTTTATCTGCAAAGGTTATAATATCATCTTTGTCCTTTATATTACGGGCATAATAGGACGATATGCCAATGCTGACCGCAAGCCTGTTTTTTGCTTCCATCCCGCTGAACCTGTGTTTTTCTATAAGAACCCGCAGCGTCTCAGCCTTAGCCGCCGCGGTCTTTGCAGGCGTCTGCGGAAGAAGCATTATGAATTCCTCGCCGCCGTATCTTGCAAGCACGTCGCTTTTTCTTGTATGTTTTCTCAACAGTTGAGCAAATTCGCTGAGGACGACATCTCCTGTCCTGTGTCCGTATTTATCATTAACCTTTTTGAAATGGTCAATGTCAATCATAAAGCAGCTTAAATGGAGGTTGTACCTCTGTGCCCGGCTGAACTCTTCGGCAAAACGGTGATAAAAATATCTTATATTATAAAGCCCTGTGAGATAATCGGTTATGGCCAGTTTTTCAAATTGCGCTTTTTCGTTTTCTGTTTTCTCATGGAGAAAGGCGTTAAAGAGGAAGTTTGCAGATGAGCTTGCAATGGCCGTGCAGAGCCTTATCTCCTTCTCCGTAAAGGTATGATTGGACCTTGAAGTTCTCAGGAATAAGGTGCCGATAACCTCATCCCCGAAGATTATAGGCATGACAACAATAGACCGTATTCCCAGAGGCGCAATAATATTCCTGACCTCTTTCAGCAAGGGGTCTTTTAATGCGTCTCTTATTACCACAGTCTTTCTGGTGCGGAGCGCTTTTCTTATCTCTGGATATTTCTTTAGGTCTAACTTTATGTTTGCTGTCTTCGGGTCTTCAAATGTAGAGATAACATAAGCGTGTCCTTTCTCTTCAAAAGGGATGCTTAATATTGAACATCTTGTAACCTTTATGATTTTTGCTATCTTGCTTACAACGAAGAACAATACTTTTCTGGGGTCCAGCGTTGAAGATATGAGGCGTATTAATTCAAGCAGTGTTTCAAGGTCTTTTTTCTCTTCACATATGCTTTCAAAAAGGCCTTTTTTTATGAGTACCTCACTTCTCATGATATACCCGCCTCTTTAATTTAATACCCTTCTGCTCAAATTATAACTTTAGGTTCATTAAAATTCAAGTTTTAGATTATTCAATCCGGGCGCCCTGATTACGGCGCCAGCATATATTTTATTTTCACTGTCGGGAATATGTCAGAGAGTTCTTTGGGAAATTTGCCTCTGAGAATGTCAAATAGGGAAAATCTCTCTTTTTTGGTTACTACCTCCGGCTCTCCTTTTATGCCGGCAAGTCTGCCTGCAGCCGCGACCGCGTCTTCAAGGGTGCCGAGTTCATCAACGAGCCGAACTTTCATTGCCTGCCTGCCGGTAAATATCCTGCCGTCGGCAAGTTTTTTAACCTCATCAAATGGAATCTTTCTGCCGTCAGAGACAGCCTTGATAAATTGTTCATGCACATCATCAAGCACACCCTGCAGTATCAGCCTTTCCTCTTTTTCCATTTTTCTGAACGCAGATGCAAGGTCCTTGTGCCTGCCGCTCTTGATTACCTCTGTTTTCACGCCGATTTTATTCATAAGCCCCTCTATGTTGGGGATTTCCATTATCACGCCGATAGAACCAGTTAATGTGCCGGGATTTGCAATAATCCTGTCAGCTGGCGCCGAGATGTAGTAGCCGCCTGACGCCGCAACAGAGCCCATTGATACAATAACCTTCTTTTTCAGCGCTGCCTTTTTAACCTCTTCATATATTTCCTGTGACGGCGCAACAGCCCCGCCCGGACTGTCCACACGCAAGACAAGAGCCTTTATTGATGCGTCTTTAAGATAGCCCTTTATTTCATCAACAGTATTCTTTGCATCCATTATGGGCCCCTCAATGCGCACAACAGCGACCTTTTCTCCGAGAGGGACATTTTTCTGGAATACGGCAAACAGCGCGCTTATTACTATCAAGAGCGTCAAAAATCCCGTGATGATAAGACAGGCCTTTTTCATTCCTTCCCCCTTTTAACATTCTTCATACTGAGCCCTATCTTTCTTTCTTCAAGGTCAATCTTTATTATCCTGGTCCACACAATATCGCCCTCCTTTAGAGGCTCTTCTGTTTTTACTATCTCGGATGAGTAAATCAGTCCCTCAACTTCGTCTTCTATCTCCACGAATATTCCAAAGTCAGTCAGTCTCAGCGCCTTGCTTTTTACCTCATCTCCGAGCTTGAATCTCGCCGGTATATCGGTTAACCAAGGGTCGGGGGTGATTTGTTTTACGCCTAATGCTATCCTTTCCTTCTCCGGCTCTATGCTCAGGACGACAGCGTCTATTTTCTGCCCTTTTCTGATGACCTCTGACGGATGTTTAATATGCTTGGTCCATGAGAGGTCAGATATGTGGATAAGCCCGTCCACGCCTTCAGGGAGCCCGACAAACACCCCGAAGTCAGTAACGCTTTTTACCTTGCCTGTTATCTGCTGGCCTATGCTGTACCGCTGTGAAATAAGCTCCCATGGGCTTGGTTTAAGCTGCTTTATGCTCAATGAAAGGCGGCGCTCATTTTTATCAGCCTTCAGAATAATCGCCTCTACTGTTTCTCCTATGGAAAGGTATTTTGACGGATGTTTGGGTTTTGGCAGCCAGTCAATCTCTGATATGTGGACTAACCCTTCAAGCCCCTTTTCAAGCTCTATGAATACGCCGTATTCCGTTATGTTCACAACATTCCCCTTTATTTTTTGGCCTGCCGGGTATTTTTCGTCTATGGCGCTCCAGGGGTCGGGTTTTTTCTGCTTGTAACCGAGAGTAACTCTTTTTTGCTCTTCATCGTATTTGAGCACAAGGACTTCAATCTCGTCGCCTACTGCAAAGAATTCCGAAGGATGAGTTATCCGTCCCCATGATATGTCTGATATGTGAAGGAGGCCGTCAAGCCCGCCGAGGTCAACGAAAACTCCGTAGTCTGTGATATTTTTTACAGCGCCTGTAAGGAGAATTCCCTCCTTCAGTTTTTCAATTGTCTCCGCCTTTTTCTTCTCTCGCTCTTCTTCCAAAACAGCCCTGTGTGAGACTATGACGTTGGACCGCCTGTTATTCATTTTCAGCACCTTAAAAAGCATTTGCTTGCCGATAAGACTGCCCGTGTCCTTGACCATTTTTACGTCTATCTGGGAGCCCGGGAGAAAAGCTGCGACTCCGAGTATATCTACTGAAAGCCCGCCTTTTGTTTTACCTGAGATTACGCCTTCAATAGGGGCGTCATTTTCCAGAGCGGATTCAATAATATCCCAGGCCTTTATCCTTGTCGCCGCTTTCCTTGACAGATTAACCATCCCATTGGAATACTTCATGGTGTCCACATACACTTCAATAGCAGTTCCCTCATGCAGGCTTGAAAGCTCTTCAGGAGAAAACTCTTCAGCAGGGACAAAGCCGTCGGCTTTATATCCTATGTCAATTATGACTCCAGTCTGTTTTACGGCTATAACCCTTCCTTTTAATATTGAGCCTTCTCTAACGCGATGAAAGGTCTCGGCATAAAGTTTTTCCATCTCATTGTTTTTGATTTCCATCACCCTTTTATCCTCCTATTTCCTTTGCTCTTTTTATTATATCCTCAATTATCCAGTCAGGTGTTGACGCCCCTGCCGTTATGCCTACGCTGTCCGCGCCGTTCATCCACTCGGAAATTAGTTCCGCGGATGTCTCTATGTGATAAGTCGGAACAGAAAGGGACCTGCATAATTTTGCAAGCTGGGTTGTGTTTGCGCTGTTTTTCCCTCCGACAACAAGCATGATATTTACCTTTTTAGCCATAGCCGCTGTTTCTTTTAATCTCAGCGCTGTGGAACTGCATATAGTATTATATACCTTTACATTCTTTACCTGCTCTATGACCTTTCCGAAGAGCTTTTTGAGCGCTTCAACCGGCTGCGTGGTCTGCACCACAATCCCCACATTGCGTTTTATTTTTGGAAGGGCTTTTTCACTGTCAACGACTACTGCGTCGTCTCCTGCGTAGCTCATCAAGCCCTGCACCTCAGGGTGTCCCCTGTCTCCGAGGATTATCACCTGATACCCCTCTTCTCTGAGCAGTTTCGCATAACGCTGCGCTTTTTTTACGAAAGGGCAGGTTGCGTCAATTATATTGAATCCAGACTCGGAAATTCTGTTCATAAGCTGTAAAGGAATGCCGTGCGTCCTGATTATAATATCTTCTATCCCGGGAGCATCTATGTCCTCAATCGGCTGAATTCCTTCTTGCTTGAGTTTTTCTATGACCTGGGGATTATGTATTATAGGGCCGAGAGTGAAAACGCCTTCCTGTTTTTTCTTTGCCGTCTTAAAAGCTATGTCAACGGCTCTCTTTACCCCAAAACAAAATCCTGCTGTCTTAGCAACTATTATCTTCATATATTCACCCTGTGAGAATTCAAAAAATTAACACCCCCCTACATCCCCCCTTGATAAGGGGGGAATTAAAGGGGGGTATTTTCAACTTTCAACTTTAAATTTTTAATCTCTTTCATTATATCACTCCCGATTTTCTCCTGGAAATCCTTGCCTGTTTCTGTCCCTTTTGTTTCAATTGGATTCCCAAAAAATATTTTGATATTAGACAGCTTTATATATCTTGCGCCTGCGGGAAGCGCCTTATCAGCGCCATCAATAAACGCAGGAACAATCACTGCCTTTGACATTGCCGCTATCATGCCGGCCCCCCTTTTTGCATCAAGAAGGCTGCCATCTCTGCTCCTTCCGCCTTCAGGAAACATAACTATCAGTTCGCCGTTTTTTAACCGCCTCACCGCCTCTTTTATCGTAGATGGCTGCGGAGCGCCTCTGTCAACAGGGAATGAGAATGTTTTTACAAAGGCGCCGATGAACGGTATCTTGAAAAGCCCTCTTTTTGCCATGAAAGTTGCCTGCCTCTTTCTTATTGCAGAACCTATTACCAGAGGGTCTAAATGGCTGGCGTGGTTTGACGCCACAATAACGCCGCCTTTTTGGGGAACTTTTTCTATGCCGTCAATCTTAAGCCTGAAAAAGATTTTAAAGAGCAGGAAGAAAAAGGTTGTGGCAAACCTATAAGCTAAGGTCAATGGTCTCCCCTTACGACCTTTAGGATATTTTCCAAAACCTCATTTATTGTCATCCTTGAGGAATCTATGAGGACAGCATCATCAGCTTTCCTGAGCGGGGCAAGGTCCCTGCCCGAATCCCTCGCGTCTCTTTCCACAACGTCCTTCTCCGCCTCTGATTCGGTTATGTTAATTCCTTTTTCTTTTAACTGGAGATAGCGCCTCCTGGCCCGCTCTTCAACAGACGCATCAAGATAGAATTTTTTCCATGCCTCAGGAAACACAACCGTTGTCATATCCCTTCCCTCCGCTACAAGGTCGGCGTTAAGCGAAGCGCTTCTCTGAATATCAAGAAGAAAATCCCTTACAACCTTTCTTGCAGAAAATACAGAAGAATAATGGCCTATCTCTGTTGACCTTATGAGTTCTGATACATCCCCGCCACCCCCTCTTTCTCCCCCCCTTGGCAAGGGGGGGATTGGGGGGGTAACTTCAGAGTTTTCTTTCAGAAATACCCTGCCGTCTTTGAAAGCAATGCTGATACCCTTCAAAGCGCTTGCAATCTTCTCGTCGCTGTCTTCAGGGTTTATTCCCTTTTCTCTTAAGGCAAGGGCTGCTGCCCTGTAAAGCGCCCCTGTGTCAAGGCAGCTGAACCCAAGTTCTGCGGCAAGGAGTTTGGCAATTGTTCCCTTGCCCGCTCCTGAAGGGCCGTCTATGGCAATAACCTTTCCCATGAATTAATAATTGATATTCTAACTTAAGTTGAGCGATTTATGTAAGGCAGGAATGCTTCAGCAAGCATTTTATTAGGGACACATCCCATATTATTCATTCTCAATTTCCCCTCTCAATCTTATTCCCTTTTCTCCTTAATTCAGCGTGTTAACCTCCTCAATATCTCAAAAAATCCAGGGAATGATATATTCACAGACGATATGCCGTTTATTGTAGTTTTGCCCTTTGCAATCAATGCCGCAACTGAGAATGCCATTGCAATCCTGTGGTCTCCATAGCTGTTTATGGATGCTCCTTTAAGGTTTGTATTTCCTTTGATGCTTATTCCATCGCTGAGTTCTTCTGCTTCTACGCCCATTTTTCTCATTTCTGCTGCCATTGCCTTTATCCTGTCGGATTCTTTAAACCTTAATTCTTCTGCCCCTCTTATTTCCGTTACGCCATCTGCCTGAGTCCCAAGAACGCAAAGAATGGGGAACTCGTCTATAAGAGAAGGCATAATCTCTCTGCCGAGCTTTACTGCTCTTAGCCCGTCCGCAGTCTTGCAATAAATATCTGCCACAGGTTCTCCTGAGACATCTCTAATATTCGTCAATTCTATCTCTGCGCCCATTGTTTTAAGGACGTCAAGCAGCCCTGTTCTTGTAGGATTTATGCCAACGCCTTTTATCGTTATATCAGAGTCAGGTATCAGCATTGCAGCGGCAACGAAAAATGCCGCAGATGAAAAGTCTCCGGGCACATCCATATCTTTTGCTTTCAGTTCCTGTCCGCCTTTAATCTTTATTTTGAGCCTTTCAATATTAATCCTGACGCCGCAAGATGACAGCATCCGCTCTGTGTGGTCGCGGGATTTTATCGGCTCCGATATCTCTGTTTCTCCGTCTGCATAGAGGCCTGCAAGCAGCAGCGCTGATTTGACCTGTGCGCTTGCAACAGGCATGTCATATTTTATTGCTTTGAGTTTTCTGCCTCTTATCACTATTGGAGGATACCTGTCATTATCTCTTGCCATTATATCAGCGCCCATCTGCCTCAAGGGGTTGATGATTCTTGCCATTGGTCTTGACCTTAAAGAACTGTCGCCTGTGAGTACAGAAAGGAAGGGATTGCCTGAAAGGACTCCGGAAAGAAGCCTCATTGTTGTGCCTGAGTTGCCGCAGTAGATTACATCTTCAGGCTCCTTAAGTCCGTGTAACCCTTTACCATGAATTATGATGTCGCCAGAGGAAGTATCTTCACCCCCCCATCCCCCCCTTGCTAAGGGGGGGCGGCGGGGGGGTGACTTTTCCTCTATATCAACGCCAAGTTTTCTGAAAGCATTAAGGGTGCTCATTGTATCTTCAGCCCTGAGAAAATTTCTGACAATGCTTTTGCCTTTTGCTAAAGAGGAGAGGATGACTGCCCTGTGAGATATGGATTTATCAGGGGGAGGAATGATTTTGCCTTTTAATTTTTTTGCCTTTTTTAATTCTATGCTATCTGACATCTTCCCTCAGCGCCTTGGCTTTTTTAAATTCCTTTTCAAGAGCCTCAGAATTTGCAGTCTTTAAATAGCCGCTGAGGCTGTCGAGATTTTTTTTGAAAAGCGCTATGAACTCAAGAATATTATCTCTGTTCATAAGGGATATATCGCGCCATAGTTCAGGGGAGCTTGCCGCAATCCGCGTTGTGTCTTTAAATCCGTTGCCTGCATATCCGAGATAAGAGTTGTTTATCTCATCAACGGTATTGACGATTGCATAGGCAATAAGATGGGGAAGATGGCTTACGGCAGCGTATATCCTGTCATGCTCCTCTGCATCCAGAGTAGAGACTTTTGAGCCGAAGGACTCCCATAAGCCCGCGATTTTTTTCAGTGCAGTCTTATCCGTCTTTTCCGTTGGTGTTAATATGCATCTTGCGCCTATAAATAAATCTGCTGCTGCTGTGTCTATTCCCATCCTGTCGCTTCCTGCTATCGGATGCCCGCCTACGAAACTTACATCCTCAGGCATCAGGGCTTCCATATCCCTGACAAGTTTTCCTTTAACGCTGCCGACGTCTGTTACAATTGCGCCTTTTTTTAAGGAGCCGTTTATTTTTTTTGCCGTCTCTGTGAAACAGCCGACAGGGATGGCGAATAAAATCAGGTCGGAGTCAGCGCAGGCCTTTGATGCGTCAATATCAAAAGAATCAATTATGTTCATCCCCAGCGCTTTCTTGAGGTTATTTTCTTTTCTGCCATAGCCTGCAATGTGCCTGCACAGCCCTCTTTTCTTCAGGGCCAGGGCAAATGATGCGCCGATTAAACCTACGCCGAGAATAGTGACTTTATTAAAAAAAATGCTGCCCGGTGAATCGGTGAATCGGTGAATCGGTGAATCGCTCTTCAGAGTTCCAGCATCTTTATTTGGATATAACTTTTTCACTAAGTTTTAAACCTATATTTTGAATTTTGCTCTTTAAATTTTGGATTTTATTTATATCTCTCTTCCAACAGCCTTTGCTATCGGTTTTAATTCAAGCATCAACTTTTTAAAGGCGTCAGGTTTTAATGACTGTTCCCCGTCTGACATTGCATTTTCAGGATTCGTATGCACTTCTATGAGAAGCCCGTCTGCGCCGACTGCAACAGCAGCCTTTGCCATCGGAGCAACGAGGTCCCATTTGCCGACGCCGTGGCTCGGGTCCACTACAACAGGCAGATGCGTTTTTTGTTTCAGCACAGGCACCGCGCTGAGGTCCAGGGTGTTTCTTGTCGCTGTCTCAAAGGTCCTTATGCCTCTTTCGCAGAGGATAACCTCCTGATTGCCCTTTGACATTACATACTCCGCTGCCATAAGCCATTCCTTGATTGTGGCTGAAAGCCCTCTTTTGAGAAGAACCGGTTTACTGCACATTCCCACCTCAAGCAGCAACCTGAAATTCTGCATATTCCTTGCCCCTATTTGAATTATGTCTGTATATTGAAGTATTGTCTCCAAATCTCTTGGGTCCATTATCTCTGTGACAACAGGCAGCCCTGTTTTTCTGCCCGCCTCGGCAAGGTACTGAAGCCCTTCCTCTCCAAGTCCCTGAAATGAATAAGGCGAGGTCCTGGGTTTATAAGCGCCTCCTCTTATAAACGACGCCCCTGCCGCTTTAACCTTCTCAGCTATGTTTATCATTATGGCTCTGTTTTCAACAGCGCACGGCCCTGCAATAACAGGTATTTTTTTGCCTCCGATAACTTTTCCTTTGACTTTTATTATCGTGTTCTGTGCCTTGAAATCCCTGCTTGCAAGTTTGTAAGGTTTGAGGATTCTCATCACATCCTCAACGCCTTTCATAACCCGAACGGCATTCTCTTCTTCCTCTGTTATCCGTGAGGTATCGCCTATGACGCCTATAACTGTTTTTTCGATGCCTCGCGAGATAGTTGCCTTCAATCCCTTGCTTTCAAGTTTTTTGAGCAGGTGGGCGATGTTTTTTTCAGTAGCCTTACGGTTTAAAACTATTATATCCATTTATTCCTCCATTAAATGCCGTGAAGCGTTAAGCGTGATGCGTGATAAGTAATTCTTTAACTCATTACGCATTACTGATTACGCATAACGGTTTTCATTGCTTTTATAAATTTCTTATTTTCCTCAGGCAGACCTATGGTCACCCGTATTGCGTCAGGCCCCGTTGGTCTGACAATAACTCCATCATACAGAAGTTTTTTATAAATATCCATTGAACCTGCGGCAGGAATATAAATGAAATTTGCCTCTGTAGGGGCATAGCTTATTCCGAGAGAAGAAAGTTCTTTGTAGAGATATTTTTTGCCTTTGTTGTTTATCTCTCTTGATTTTTTGATATGGCCTTTGTCCTTTAAAGCCTCTATTGCGGCTTTCTGCGCAACGGAGTTTGTGTTGAACGGCGCGCGCACCTTATTCATCTCGGTTATTATGTCCTGTCTTGCAATACCATAGCCAATCCTTAATCCTGCAAGCCCGTAAATCTTGGAGAAGGTTCTGAGAATCAGAATATCCCTGCCCGCCCTGAAATGTTTAAAGCTGTCGGCGTATCGGGTATCATTGACATATTCATAGTATGCCTCATCAACAACTACAAGTATGCCGTCCCTGATTTTTCTCATCAACCTGTCAAATTCTCCCTTTGTATTCATTGTGCCTGTCGGATTATTAGGATTTGCTATAAACAGCATCTTTGTCTTTGGCGTTACAGCGCTCAGCATTGCGTCAAGGTCATGTCTGTAATCCCTGAGCGGAGACTGAATTGCCTTTCCTCCTGCTGCCTGTACAGCCATTGCGTAAACAACGAAAGAAGGATGCGCCATAATAGCCTCATCACCCGGAGCTAAGAAGGCCCTGGCTGCTATGTCAAGAAGTTCATTTGAGCCGTTTCCGAGTATAATGTTTTCAGGAGTAATATTATAAGTAATCTCCCTCTGCCCCCCTTTATTAAAGGGGGGGAAGGGGGGATTTTTTGAGAGTTTTTTTGCCAGAGCGTTTTTGAGGTAATAGCCGTTTCCATCAGGGTATCTGTTCAGTGTTTTTTTCAGCCCTGCCGTTATTGCCCTGACAGCCGCAGGAGAAGGGCCTATGGGGTTTTCGTTTGAGGCAAGCTTTATGGGGTTTTTTATCCCGAGTTCCCGCTCAAGTTCTTCTATGGGTTTGCCGGGGGTGTAAGGCCTGAGCGCCTTTATGTGTTCCGGAACATTTATCACTACTGACCACCGTGCGGATAAGAGCCGAGAAATTTGAGATAGAGGCAGCCCTCTTTTATATTCTCTATGGCTTTTCTGACTTTTTTCTCCTCTATGTGTCCTTCCATATCCACAAAGAAGATGTATTCCCATGCCTTTCTTCTGGAAGGCCTGGATTCAAGTTTCGTAAGATTTATCTTAGCCTTCTTGATGGGTTGAAGGATGTCGTAAAGCGCGCCCGGCTTGTCCTTAATAGAGAACATAATTGACGTCTTATCTTCCCCTGTTTTCGGGGCGATGGTTTTTGAGATTACAAGAAACCGCGTGTAGTTGTGCTTGTTGTCTTCTATGCTCCGCTCCACAAAATTAAGGTTGTATATCTTTGCGGCAAGTTCACTTGCTATTGCGGCTGATGACGGGTCTTTTGATGCGAGTTCTGCGGCTTTGGCCGTGCTTATTGCGTCAACTATCTCTATCTTAGGAAGATTTCTTTCAAGCCAGCCCCTGCACTGCGCTGTCGGCTGCGGGTGCGAATATATTTTTTTTATGTCCTTGCGGCTGCCTGTTAAAGAAAGCAGATTATGCGATATTTCAAGCATAACCTCGGCTGTTATCTTGAGGTCATAATCCATGAACATATCAAGGGTGTAACTCACTACTCCTTCCGTGGAGTTCTCTATGGGAACAACGCCGGATTCTGTTTTTCCTGAGTCAACCGATTCAAATACGCCCTTTATGCTTTCAAAAGGGACAAAGTCCGCTGAAGAGCCGAAATGCCTTAAGGCCGCAAGGTGTGTGAAGGTCGCAGCAGGGCCAAAATAGGCAACCTTTAAGGGTTCTTCAAGCGATAAAGATGCTGAGAGTATCTCTCTGTAAAGCGCCCTCAGCGCATCATTGGGAAACGGCCCCTTATTCATGGACGCCAGCCTTTCAAGTATCTGCTGCTCACGTTCAGGAGAGTAAAACTTTGCCTTGGTATTGCGCTTTATATTTGCGACTTCAAGGACAATCCGCGACCTCTTATTGAGAAGTTTAAGTATCTCTTCGTCAACAGCATCAATCTCATTCCTCAATTTTTCAATCTCTCCCATAAGTCTCCCGCTGAAAATTGGTTTGAATAGAAATAATTTTAATAGTTTTCCCCTTGTTTTTGCAAGGAGAGGGGATGTTAAAAAAGTAAATACGGTTTATTATTTCAATTGCAGGGCAGAGCCTTTGAGGTAATAAGAGATGATAGTGGTATCTAAGAGATATTTTTTCACAGAATCCTTATGGTCTTATAATTTCAGAATGCATTCG